>NZ_CP012915.1:365833-731666 GCF_001315015.1 Azospirillum brasilense
AATTCCCTGGGTGTCCGCCAAGGACATGAAGGTTGATTTCCTTTCCGACACCGAAGACCATTTAACGGGCTACGCCGTCGAGCAAGGTGCGGCCACTTTGTTGGACGTCGGGGCGGTCCTGATTGTCGTGCGTGGCATGATCTTGGCGCGGACTTTCCCCGTGACCGTGACGCGCACACGCATGGCAATTAATCAAGACTTGAAGGGGATCGTCGCCAAAGCGAATGTCCTTCCCGATTTCGTGGCATGGTATCTGCGCGGGACCGCTGAGGAGTCTTTGCGACGATTGGACGAAGCTGGTCACGGCACGAAGGCGTTGCGAATGGACGCGTGGACATCGCTCCCCGTTGCTGCGCCCCCACTCCATGAACAATCTTCCATTGTTGCCTTCCTCGACCGAGAAACCGGCAAAATCGACGCGCTGGTGGCCGAGCAGGAGAAGTTGATCGAGCTGCTGAGAGAAAAGCGTCAGGCCGTTATCTCCCACGCCGTTACCAAGGGCCTCGACCCCACCGTGCCAATGAAGGATAGCGGGATCGAGTGGCTTGGCGCGGTGCCCGCGCATTGGGAGGTGAAGCGCCTAAAATTCACGATAGCTGGCCCAGAGGGGCTTCAAATGGGACCCTTTGGTGGAATGCTCCTAGACCTAGAGTCAGAAAATACAGGATTTAAGGTCTATGGGCAGCAAAACACAATCTCCGGCAACTTCGAAATCGGAACAAGATGGATTAATGGTGAGCGATTCAGAGATTTAATTAGCTATAAGCTTTCTCCTGGAGACATTGTGCTGACAAGGAAGGGCAGTCTTGGTCATGCAGCATTGGTACACGGCGGCATATCGCCTGGCATAATTGATTCTGATACCATCCGAGTCAGGGTTAACGGCGGGATAGTTCTGCCAAAGTTCCTTACATTGTTGTTTGTCGACGCTCTATACGTTGAGACGCAAATCAATGTGGGCAAGCGCGGGGCAATTTTGTCCGGAATGAATACGGATACGGTCGCCAATCTTGTCTTGGCGCTCCCACCGCGCTCTGAACAGGAAGCCCTCCTCAACTGCCTAGATAGCTCCATCGGTAAACTCGGATCTATGACTGCCGAAGCCCAACGCGCCATTAACCTCCTCAAAGAACGCCGCTCAGCCCTGATCTCCGCCGCCGTCACCGGCAAAATCGACGTGCGGGCGCTGGTGGAAGACGAGCAACCCGCGAAGGTGCTGGAGCTGGCATGACCCTGCACAAGGAAGTCGAGTTCGAGAACGACATCTGCGGCCATCTGGCGGCACAGGGCTGGCTGTGCGACCAGAGCGACGCGGCGGCCTACGACCGGCAGCGGGCGTTGTTCCCGGCCGATGTCCTGGCCTGGATGCAGGAAACCCAGCCCAAAGCCTGGGAGGCTCTGACCAAGAGCCACGGCGCCTCGGCTGGCACGGTCCTGCTCGACCGCATCCGCAAGCAGATGGACGACCGGGGCACTCTGGACGTGCTGCGCGCCGGGGTGGAGCTGCTGGGCCTGCGCCAGCCCTTGGCCCTGGCCCAGTTCAGGCCCGCCCTGGCGATGAACCCGGAGCTGCAAGCCCGCTACGCCGCCAACCGGCTGAGGGTGGTGCGGCAGGTGCGCTACTCCCAGCACAGCGAGAATGCCATCGATCTGGTGCTCTTCCTCAACGGTATCCCGGTGGCGACGGCGGAACTGAAGAGCGACTTCACCCAGAGCGTTGAGGACGCCGTCGATCAGTACCGCTTCGACCGCAACCCGCGGCCCAAGGGCCAGGGGACGGCCGAACCGCTGCTGGATTTCCCGCGCGGAGCGCTGGTTCACTTCGCCGTCAGCAACTCCCGCGTCCGCATGACGACGAAGCTGCTGGGCAGCGATACCACCTTCCTGCCATTCGACAAGGGCGACGAGGGCGGGGCCGGCAACCCGCCCAACCCCCACGGGCACCGCACGGCCTACCTATGGGAGGAGGTCTGGGCACGGGAGAGCTGGCTGGAAATCCTGGGCCGCTACGTCGTCGCCAAGCGCGACGGCAAGAAGCGGATCACCGCCATCATCTTCCCCCGCTACCACCAGCTCGACGCCACGCGCCGGCTGATGCGGGCCGTCCTAGCGGAGGGGCCGGGGCAGAAGTACCTCATCCAGCACTCGGCCGGGTCGGGCAAGACCAACTCCATCGCGTGGTCCTCCCACTTCCTGGCCGACCTGCACGACGACGCCCACCGCAAGCTGTTCGATTCGGTGCTGGTGGTCAGCGACCGCACGGTGTTGGACGCCCAACTTCAGGAAGCGATCTTCAGCTTCGAGCGCACCACCGGCGTCGTCGCAACGATCACCGGCGAGAACCAGAGCAAGAGCGGCGAGTTGGCCAAGGCGCTGTCCGGCGGAAAGAAGATCGTCGTCTGCACCATCCAGACCTTCCCCTTCGCGCTGAAGGCCGTGCGAGAACTGGCCGCGACGGAGGGCAAGCGCTTCGCTGTCATCGCCGACGAGGCGCACAGCTCCCAAACCGGCGAGGCGGCGTCCAAGCTGAAGCAGGTGCTGTCGGTCGAGGAACTGGCGGAGCTGTCGGACGGCGGAGAGATCGGCACGGAGGACCTCCTGGCCGCGCAGATGGCGGCGCGGGCCAACGATGCCGGCATCACCTACATCGCCTTCACCGCGACGCCCAAAGCGAAGACGATGGAACTGTTCGGCCGGCGCCCGGACCCGGACAAGCCGGCCGGGAAAGGCAACTTGCCAGCGCCGTTCCACGTCTACTCCATGCGCCAAGCCATCGAGGAAGGTTTCATCCTCGACGTGCTGAAGAACTACACCCCGTACAAGCTGGCCTTCCGGCTAGCCAGCAACGGCCGCGAGTGGGACGAGGCGGAGGTTGAGCGCAGCGAGGCCATGAAGGGCATTCTGGGCTGGGTGCGCCTGCACCCCTACAACATCAGCCAGAAGGTCCAAGTGATCGTGGAGCATTTCCGCGAGAATGTCGCGCCGCTCTTGAACGGGCAGGCCAAGGCCATGGTGGTGGTCGCCAGCCGCAAGGAGGCTGTGCGCTGGCAGCTTGCCATTGAGAAGTACATCAAGGTCCAAGGCTACAAGATCGGCGCCTTGGTCGCCTTTTCCGGCGAGGTGAAGGACGAGGAGTCCAGCCCGGATCCCCTCACGGAAACCAGCAGGGTGCTGAACCCCAATCTCAACGGCCGCGACATCCGCGAGGCGTTCGCGACGGGCGAGTACCAAATCCTGCTGGTGGCGAACAAGTTCCAGACCGGGTTCGACCAGCCCCTGCTCTGCGGCATGTACGTCGACAAGCGGCTGGCCGGTATCCAGGCGGTGCAGACGCTGTCGCGCCTGAACCGGGCGCACCCCGGCAAGGACACCACCTACGTCTTGGATTTCGTGAACGATCCCGAGGAGATCCTGGCGGCCTTCAAAACCTACCACGACACGGCCGAGTTGGCCGGCGTCACCGATCCCAACCTCGTCTACGACCTGCGCGCCAAGCTGGACGACGCCGGCTACTACGACGACCACGAGGTGGACCGGGTGGTGGACGTGGAGATGAACGCGAACGCGACCCAGTCCCAGTTGGCCGCCGCCCTGGAGCCCGTGGCCGACCGGCTGCTGAAGCGCTACAAGATCATGAAGGAGACGGTCGCGGTCGCGCGGGCGTCCAATGATTCCCGGACTGAGAAGGAGGCGCAGGACGAGATCAGCGCCATGGTCCTGTTTAAGCGCAATCTGGGCGCCTTCCTGCGCGTGTATGCCTTCCTGTCGCAGATCTTCGACTACGGCAACACGGCCATCGAGAAGCGGGCGATCTTCTACAAGCGCCTGCTGCCCCTGCTGGCGTTCGGCCGGGAGCGCGACGGCGTCGACCTGACAGCGGTGACGCTGACACACCACAGCCTGCGGAACCGGGGCAAGCGCACCCTGCCGCTTGGCGATGGCGATAGCCCCAAGTTGGTGCCAATGTCCGAGCCCGGCAGCGGCGAGGTCCACGACAAGGAAAAGGCGCGGCTCAGCGAGATCATCGAGAAGGTGAACGGCCTGTTCGAGGGCGAGCTGAGCGACGACGACAAGCTGATCTACGTGAACAGCGTGCTCAAGGGAAAGCTGCTGGAGTCGGAGATCCTGGTCGAACAGGCGGCCAACAACACCAAGGAGCAGTTCACCAACTCACCCGACCTCTCGAACGAGTTGCTGAACGCGATCATGGACACGCTGGTCGCCCACACCACCATGAGCAAGCAGGCGCTCGACTCCGACAAGGTGCGCAACGGGCTGCGTGACATTCTTATGGGGCCGGCGCAGCTATACGAGGCCCTGCGGTCGCGAGGCTTCCAACCAGCGCACTCGCCGATTTAGCAATGGAGGAAGAGCTCTTCCGCTATTGCTGGACAAGTTCATAAAGCCAAGCGCTTTGTATTGGGAGCCGGTGCTTATAGGTCAGCATACGAAGCGGTGCCGGTTGCAGGGCTCGAACCCATTTCGCCAAACACCCTTTTATATCAACCGCTTAGGCTGTGGATGAATTTCCGCGTGGACTGTTGCCGTGGACTGCGGCAATGGAGCAACACTAGCCGATTCGGAGCGGAAATCAATAGGTTTGCGTGTTGTATTAGGTGGCGCTCATGTGGTGGCGCACAAACGAGGGGCGGGGCGTTTTTGATGCCCCGCCCCCCTGGTTCACGTTGGTCATTCGTCGTCCGGCTCGATAGGTTCGTTGAGTTTGGTTACGACCCTTTCGATCTCGCTCTCAGTAAGCCCTTCCTTAGCGACATAGACATTATTAAAGCTACCATATAGATACATAATAAAATCCGGATTACTTTCGTATTTTATGTTCATTTTTTGAGCGCATTGTTTCATCAGTATTGTTGCTTCATGAAGTTCGTTTGTTCTATTGCGTATTTTTTTAAAAGCATTCAGTGCCCATTTCGGCCATTCGGGAAAATCCGGGAATGGTGGTGGCCCGAATATTTCCATTAGCTTTTCGCGAAACTCATCTCCAAGCTTATACGAAGCGATAAGCTCTCCTTCAGTGTGAAAAATTGCATCGGGAAGATTGTTGTGTGTTCCTAATGACACAATATTTATCTGTTTTACTCGGCCAAATTTATCCCGTTCTGATCTTACAACGGAGTAATAGGTCTTTCCCTTCGCATCTTTCTTTCGGATATACATCTGCCCCTCTGTCGTGGAAAAAATGTAGTGACAACGCCATAAATTGGCTTGACGGCGTCCGGCGACCTCGTTAGTGCTAACTATGTAGTGACAACGCGGTGATGTCAATGTGCGTTGCAGCTGCATATGCGTACTCACGGAGATGCTGAACATGACCGATCAGGCGAACGAAGCTGAATTCCCGAAGGTATTGCCAGCGAACATGGAGAGATTGCAGAAGTCCAAAGAGGGTTATCGGGCCGGTCAGTTTGAGAAAGGGCGTAGAGCTGGAGCCGATTGGGCGCAGGAAAACGCCGAATACTGCCATCTCCGTGCCATCGCGATGCTGGATGAGGTCGATTTCTACACCATGGCCGATGTCGCAATGGCCGGTTTGAAGGATGAACCGGGCGACTACATCGACGGGAATGACATTCGCAACTTCTGGTGCGACCACGTCGAGACGGGTAATCCCAGCGAACCCTTCGTGGTGGGGTTCGTCAAAGGTGTCGTGGACGTGTTCCGCGCGGTCGAGAACGCGAAGTGATCAAAGGGCGGGGCTTCATGCCCCGCCATTCTTTTGTGGAGAGATGCAATGAAGGCCGCATTTACCCCGCGCACCTTCGTCCGAACGGTGAAGCGGCATGAACAATTCGCCGAGTTCCTGAACTCCGCCCGCGTCACCGATCCGGCCGATGCGGTGCTGGACCGGGCCGACGATTTCATCTGGCGCAACGGCGATGAGGTTGACGCCGCCGTCCAGGCGTGGCGCCGTCGCCTGGACGCGCTCCAGTACCGCTATGGCACCATCGACCAATATGATCTCGACGGCGCCAACCGGGCGATGGCGGCGTTCGCATTGTGCGCCATGGTCGACGGTAAGGGCCGGGGGTGGGCGACGTGGTATCTCGCCTTCTCCGTGATGAACATGCGCATCCAGGACGCGATACGCAGACACGGCAAGTCCTTGATACGCTCCGAGGACATGGGCGTTTGGGGCGGGTTGCCGGAAACGTTCACCGTCTATCGCGGCACGAACTACAACGGCGATACGAAGATGGTTCGCGGCACCGCGTGGTCACTCGACGCTGATGAAGCGATGAAGTTCGCCAACGCTGGCAGGTACGCCGCCAAGGACGGCGCCATCTATGCGCTCGACGTGCGGAAAGATGAGGTGCTGTATTATACGGATAGCCGGGATGAACGGGAAATTATCCTATCCCCTGAGTGGCGAGGGCGCGAGGCACGGCTCTACGCGCGTGCGGAAGAGTTGGTGTTGGCCGCTGAATAACTGATGACCTTGTCGGAATGCAAAGAAGGCCGGGCGGCATTGCCCGGCCTTCTTGTTTTGTGATCAACTCGGTCGACAAGCGCGACAATTCGAGCTTCGCGGCGATGTTGATCAAGCGGCGCCCCGAATGGCCTTCGCCACGTCGGGGTGGCGGGCAGCGTGGTCGAGAAGACCGGCGGTCAATGCCTCGGCGGTCCGGCCGGCCGGTGCCCCGTGCTGGACGGCCAGCGCCCGCAATCCCGCCGCGCCGCGCATCTCAGCGATGCCGGCGAGCTTCATGCGCAGGGCCTCCAGGTCGGGTGGCGGAGTCGGGGCCGGCGTGTCCTCATTGCCCTGGTCTTCGGTCGTGTTGAACACCTCCACGTCCGAGTCGGCGTCCTCAGCGTCCAGGGCGTCCTGGTGCGCGTCGGCCTCGGCTTGCGACATGATGCGTATATCGAAGCGCTCCAGTTCGTCGGTGGCTTCGTCGATGATGCCAACGGCCTCAAGTTCGGCGCGCGCCATCGTGGCGGCGGCGACGATGGCCTTCAGGGCGCTGGCGCCAACGGCGGCCTTCTCGCCGCGCAGGAGCTTGCCGCCCTCAATGATCGCCAGCGCGGCGAGGTTGACCAACTCCGCTCGAACCATGTCAGCGAAGGTCTCCGGGGTTGGCGCCGCCGCCGAGGCCGCAGGGAGGCCGCTGAATGCAGTCTGAGACGCGGCGGGTGCCGAGGGGGCCGGCGAGGCGACGGACGCACCACGGCGAATCCCACGGCGTCGGAGCGCTTGCGAAACAGCCTGCTTGCTGACGCCCGCCGTCGCGGCGAGGTCATCGAGGGACTTCCGGCCCTCGGCGAACGCCTGGAGGTCTTCGTCCGGGATGTCGCGGAACGCCACCGTCCGGCCCTCTACGCCCGGCGCTGCGCGCGCTGGAGCGCGAGCTTGATGCGGTCCACCCCGCGCACGGCCTCGCGCTGCTGGCGCTGCTGCGCGATGGCGAGGATGCGCGCCCGCTCGCGGGCGCGGAGTTCGCCAAGGCGATCAATTTCAGCCTCGGTCAACACGTCGTCGCCCCCGGCGAGGGCGGCTTCCAGGCGCGCCTTCAGCGCCTCCAACTCCGTCTGGTCGGATTTCGACAGCATGTCGGTCATCTCCTACAGCTTCAGACTCGCCGTCAGCTCGCCCATCATGCGGTCAAGCTCCGGGTAGGGTTCGGGATCGGGCAGGGCGGCCTTGAGCCGCAACAGCGCTTCGGCTTCGGCGAGCTGACGCACGCCCTTCCACATCTTGTCCGTGAGGGGGCCGCCGTGATCCGCTTCGAACAAGCGGCGCAACGCCGCATCCTGCGCGCCGGCAGTCCCGCCCACGATGATGCCGGCGGCGATGTTGGAAACCTGCTGACGGGTCCGCCCGAAGATGGCGGCGATGATGTCGGCCCGGATGAAGCCGAATTCCGCGCGGAGGAAACGGATTCCCGCCCGTTCCACCGGGTTGAGATACCGCCCGGTCACGCTGCCAACCCCTTGAGCTTGTCGGCGATGGTGCTCATGCGGGCGACGGCGGCCAGGGCGGCGGCCTGTGCCTCGGCGAACTCGGCGGCCATGTCCGGCAGGACGCGGCAGAGATCACGCTGGAGCTTGAGGCCGGCGAGGCGCTGAGCGGTCGCGGGATCGTCCATGCGGACCAGCGCCGCCTGGAGGTCCGCAGCGAACTTCTCGGCCTGGGAACGGCTCTTGTCGATGCCGGCGACGGCCTTCTCCATGGCGTCCAAGGCCCCCTGGATCGGGGTGCGGTCCAGGAATTCGGTGCGGTCGATCCAGCGTGCGAGCTGGTCGGCGTTTTGAATGGCGCGGGAGGCCGGCGGCATCTGCGCGGCGAGCGTGCGGGCCTGCTCGACGTAGGCGCTGACCGTAGCGCGGTCGTTCGCCATGTCCAGCGGCGCGTCGGCGAGCTTCGCCGCGTCGGCAACGAGCGGCCGGAGGTCGCCGACGCGGCGCGCATGGTCGTCGCGGAAGGTGGTCAGCTCGGCGATGGCATCGCGGACCATGCGCGTCAAGGCAGCGGTCGCCTCGGCCGGCGTCAGGCTCTCGGTGGCGGAGACACGGACCTTCCACGCCGAGATCTGCGACGACGTGGCGGGGTGCAAGCCGATACCGGCGATGAAGGGGGATTCGAAGAAATGATGATGGTCGATGGTGCCGATGATGGGGCTGTGAACGAAAAACACGATCTTCTCCAGGGCTATAACGCTGGATAAGATCCTAGGCCGTGACTTGCGTTAAGTCAAATCACGGCCAGATAGACGTGTATGTTTACTTATATTAGGCGATCATTCTTGCCGCTTCATAGAATTTGTCGGTGCCAAATTCATTTATCTTGTTGTGCCAAGCATCTTGATTGACGAGATCGGTATTATGGAGATTCAAGACGCCGGCGAGAAAGTCGCGCTTGGGAGCGGCCGGATGGTCGGCCGGCAACCCGGCGAGGGATGCAACGAACTGCTGAAGGTCCGGCCGGGCCGGGGCGGGCGGCGCCAACGAGAGAGAGGCCGGGTGCGGCGCAGCCGCACTCAAGTTCGGGCCGGCGGGATGGTTCCCGTCTTTCGAGGCCGGCGGATTTCCCTTCCCTTCCTCCGGTCGTGAAACCTTCCCATCGCCGGGCGCGAAGCCGCCCGGCGATGTCGCCCGCGCAGCGGGCGCCTCGCCGCTCGAATCTTCGTCAGAAGATTCGTTCTTTCTTCCTTCTTCCTTACTTCTTGACCCCACCGGCCGGTGGGGTTGGTCGCCCCCGCCGATGGGGTTGGTACCCCCTCGGCCGGTGGCGTTGATCGGGTCGTCGCAAGCCAACCGGCCGGTGGGATTGGTCGGTGATGTGCGGGGCCGCGACTGGCGCGCCAGCGCCGTATTCGGCCAATCGGATTCCGGGGCGAAGTTGTAGCGGTTGCCCCCACCCTTGCCAGCGACGGTCGGCATTCGGTGACTGCGGACGAACCAGCGATAGGCGGTGAGTGTCCGGCTGACGAACTTCTCGGTATAGCCGGTGATCTCGGCGACGGTTTCCTGCGACGGATTGCACTGGCCGGTCTCGTTGCTGTGATAGTGGAACATCAGCATGGAGAGGACGTGCCTCTCGGCCGGCGTCGGTTTGGCGACATCGAGGAAGCGCTTCCACAGCGCCTCCTTGGACTTGCGGTCCATCGGCCGGTCGTGAAGGTGCTTCGGTCCGGCCGGGGCGCCGGGGGTCTTCGTAGGCATGGCTATACGCTCTCCGCGGTTAGGGGGAGCGCAGGGAACTTGTGCGACAACAGTCCAGGCGGTAGAATCCGCGATAACATCATCGACGGGTGGTGTCGCAGCGTTGCACCGCTGCGCGGACGATGGCGGCCCGGCAAGGCCGCCATTTCCATTTGTACCCTATCTCATTCGAGCCAAATACGACAAGCGCGCTGTTGGGCGGGCGTGCAACCGGCTGGTGCGGCGCCGTACGTTGACCGATTCCGCGCGTCGCACAATGGGGGGAGGGGATCAGCGCGCCGCGGGGTCCGTTTTTTTTGGTCCTGCTGGCGTGCTCGAAGGACAAATAAGCACTTCCTTTAATAAGTAAGCGCTTAGTAAATCAAACATGGCGCAATTGATGTAAATTTCTCTTGATGATGGCATGGCGAAAGATGTACCTCTTTGGCGCAGCATCGCGACGAGGAGTCATACAGCTATGGCCGAATATGTGATCCGGGTGCGGGACGTGAGCTTGGATGATCTATCCCTCACTGAGCGCGTCGAATTCTTCTCGTTGCGGCTCCAAGAGGGCGTGCAGTCGATGGCCGGCGCGGAGTTGCTGAGCGTCGATGGCGTGGCCTTCGAGGGGTTGACGACCGCCTAGTCAACGGGCCGGGTCAACATGGCAATACGGGGCGCGGTCGGACAGGCCGCGCCCTCCGTCTTTCAGGCTGAGCGCAGGATCAGGTTGCGCACCGTCGTGGGCTGCCACTGTCCCCCGCGTTTGGTCGGCACGCCCTCTGCGTTCAGTCGGCCGGCGATGGCGTTGTAGCTGGCGCCCTTGGTGTGCATGGCGCAAATGCGGGCGATCAGCGCCTTTTCGTCGGCGTTCTCCACCAGTCGCCCGTCAACGGTATCAAAGCCGAGGGTAGGGCGGCTTACGACCTTCCCCTGCGCCTTCATCGACCGCATGGTGTCGCGGGTGCGTTCGGCGATGGCTTCCCGCTCCCATTGCGACACGCTCGCCAGCACATTGAGAACGAGCCGGCCGGCGGCGGACCGGGTGTCGATGCTGTCGGCGACAGACAATAGCGCGGCCTTCTTGCCCTCGGCGAAGTAGCGGTCAATCAGCTCACCAAGGTCGCGGACGGAGCGGGTGAGACGGTCGAGCTTCGGGACCAAGAGGGCCGTCGCCTCGCCGGCGTCAAGCATGGCGAGGGCGCGGGTGAGGCCGGGCCGCTCCAGGGTCTTCGCCGACACACCCGCGTCTTCGATGATCTCCACCAGCTCCAGGCTATGGAGCCGAGCGTACAGCTCGACCTTTTCCCGCTGCGTGGCGAGGGAATGGCCGTTGTCAGCTTGGTCGGTCGAGCTGACCCGGACATAGGCGACGACGCGGGTGCTAGTCATGGTGGCGACTCCGATCTCAGGCGTTCAGCTCCGATACCGTGAGTCTGCCTTTGCACATGGGCTTGCACAAGGGATTTCTTGCACATGGGACCGCTTATGCATGAAAAAGTAAGATTGATTCGTTGGCACGGAATTTGCTCGAGTGCGCTGCTGTTGTGGTCGACTCTCTCGTCAGGTCCGTCTTCACCGTCACCCACCGCGGCGCCCCCGAAACAGTGGACTCACGTCAGGCTTTCAGCACGAACAGGGCAGCACGAATTAGTAAAATGACCGATAGTACCAATCCCAAGGTATAGAACAGCCAGCAAAATCCCCGCAGTCCAAGCTTCGATGCATCTAGGTCCGCGTCGAAGAACTCCAGGTCTTCGCGGACATTGACGACGCTCCGCTCTACAGAGGTTAGCACAACATTGACCGTCTTCGCGCCCTCGAAGGCAGGCTTGCGATTGAACTCCTTCGGACACCCAACGGCGAACGTCAGGAGGGCGAGCGACAGGAAGAATGCGATGAAGAAGGAAATCTTCGTATTGAGTGGCAGCTTCGCTCCACGAAGCAACTCAAGCTGAAGCGGGTTCTCTACGATGAAATATGCTGCAATGGGTATTGCCGCCATGGCTACGTACGAGATCCGGGCAACCCGCTGGTCGCCGAAATTGCGCAGTTCGACCCACGAAGGGATGCGGAATATGAGGGCGAGAAAGCCGCCCTTATCGGTAAACGCCACGACCGCGTAGGAGGCGGCCACGTAGATTATGTTGAGCGCAACCACTAAAACAATCCAATGCAAATGCGGCAGCTCAAAATTAAAAGCTCCATTCAGTGATTTGCTTGTAAATGTCGAAGCTATTGAGCCAATTAGGGACAAAATTACAGCAACGATATTGGACAATCCAAACCCAATAGACTTTGCGGTCTTTATATGTTCTGTCTCAACGCGGGTATGTTTTTTTTCTTCTTGTGACTTGCCTTTGATTTGCTGGTCGTCCATTATGGCATCCCCGTAGAAAAATGGAGCTAACCCTTTCCTAGATAACCTTCGCTTTGCAATGGGTTTGGGGTAGCAGAAGAGCGTCAATGTCAGGGTAGATGATCGTGTCTACAGCTGCCGTCAGGTCCGACAAGTCCGCACCCTTGTTGTACCGGCCCCGCTCTCCAGGCACTTCATGCCCATCCAGTTGGTTGATGATGTCCGGGTGAGCTTTTGCCCGGACCAACGCCGTGATGGCGTTGTGCCGGAAGGTGTGGAAGTCCACCCCCTCTATCCCGATGGCCTCCCGGTAGCGGGCAAACCATTTGCCGAAAATAAAGCCGTATTGTTGTGCGATACCACCGGGCGCCAGCTCGGGCCAGAGCATCGTGTCGCCCTTGCGCCGCCTTTCGGCGACGTACTCGCGAAACCCAAGCTCCAGGGCGACGCGATGCAGGGGCACCTTGCGGACGGCCGCAAGCGGCTCGAGCTGCCGGCCGGGCGCTTTCCCTTCGCCGCTGCTGTTGTCGGCGTGGACGTCCGTATAGCCATGACACAAATCTTCCTTGAACCCGGAGACATGTGCTGCCGGAATTGGAGCGATTCACCGGATGCATAGCGGTTCAAGTATATTGGTTGGGCCTGTCGCCGAATCGTCGAGGTGGTGCCAGTGCGTAACTGGTGGCAGGTTGCGATCGGCCAAGCAGCCCGTGATAGCGTTATAAACCGACAAGCATCAAGGCTTCATGCGCACTATCGTCCGCATCAGCGATTGCATGGGCATGCCGCGCTCTGCCGTTTAGGTAATAGCCCGCGGCAGAGCAACATAATCCCTGAACCCTCAAAAAATCCTTTCAGTTGATAGAAGAGCGGACATCGAATGGGGTGTTCGATCAGGAGAAATCTTATGCCTTGAATGTAAATTGGAAACTATAACTACTGAACAGTCAGCGGAACAAAACAGGCGCAACGTTATTCATGATGACCTTTTCTAGTTCTGTTAAAATTCCGTCGTTGACTATTTCAATATCTGCTGCCTTCCTAATGTCAAGAGCATCTCTTTCGATAGGCGTCGTCAGAATATCATTAAACGAGCGTATATAGAGATCGCGTCTGCGCGCGAGGCGCTCATCAAGGATTTGGGGGGAGCAATGGATGTAGATGATATAGAATGCGTCAAAGCTTTTTCTCAATTTATGCAAGATTGGAAGGCGACGGATGCCATCGAAAACGACTTCTTTATCGAGAAACGACTTTCGTGCGAGCATATTAGCAAACAGCTCACCTCCTTCGAGGTGAGCTAATTCGCTTCCTACTTTTTGAAGAGTTGGGCGGTCTGTCGCAAATCCATTTGTCATGCAATATTCACGCACGACTGATCCGGCAGAAACGAGTCCTCTGGTTGTGTCGGCGAGAAATTTGCTTGCGGTTGTTTTTCCGCACCCAGAAACACCGCAAACAGCAACTCCAGTGCGCCCGTTCATGTTTACCGAACTCCACAAAAGTCTTGACCGCTATTTGACTTGTTGAAGGACTTGGAAGAGGGTTCTGGTTTCATCGGTCTCGCGGATAATGAGCATTCTTCTCGGAGGAGCTGATGACGCATTCGGGTTCTGTCTCCCTTTGATCAGGTAGAGAAAGACTCTGTGCTCAGGATATTCGATGAACGAGAAGTGTGCGCGCAGAGAGCTGCTATATGCGAAACTTGCTGAATAATCCGAAAATAGCTGTCCAAGGGCCTCTCTGACCTGATTCTCAGCCTTGTAGCTAACAAAATTTATCGCCCCTTTTCTACAAAGTTCGCGAGTAGTCTTTTGTATGTTCGCGCCAGAAACAAAGTTATAGGCGCGGTCTATCCAGCTAATGCTATCGTTTTTCATAAGCCAACTAAAGTCTCCGGAATAAACTCGGACGCTTCTTGCCCCCTTGTAGTATGAAGCCATAAGCTTGATTTCATTTCGCCAGAAATAAAGTGGAACCAATGATATTCCGCTATTTTCCGGCTTCCTGACCCGGATAACACCAAACACAGTTAGAATTATTCCTGCAACGGTAATGACGGCGAAACATACATTCAGCAGTTGATCTATCGCTGAAAGATACTCGCCGCTTGTTCTGGGCGTGCCCTTTATGCCGGTGGTGCTGTCTAGCCACGCATTGAGGAAGGGGATCCAGTAACTTGATGTTGGAACAGTTTGGGAAAAAGCCCCGCGCGCGTCAAGAAGTAGAAATAACATAGCAATGGCTACTACCACGGCTATCACGCAGATGATATTGATGGACCAAACTAAGCCCCTTTTTAAGAGTTCTAACATGTTTCCTCTGCTCCGTCGGTGGATTTAATATAGAACTCCGATAGCCTCTTTACGCGGCTACATCCCTCTAGACACATGAGTCCGCGGACAAGATTGTGCTCTCGCTCTTCCGTGTCTATGAAATCCGCGCGAAACCAGCATACTCTTACCCAGCGAGAGCGAAGTATGGTATACCACGTCACGTGGAGAGACTTCTGTCGGCACGAGTTTCGTTTCCAGTAGCTCGAAATATCTCCTAGACCACGATAGACTCTCCTCTTATTTAGCACGTGGTAGGTAGCGTCGGGAGTGAACAGCCTTAAGATCGCGTCTTCATCGTGCGCCCTCCATGCACAAAAATAACGGGTAAGAAGATCATCTCCTCTGAACCACTGCAACATTGACATCTAGCTGTTTATCTCCCACAAAACTCACAAGGCTATTGGGAACCTTTACGCTGGCTGACGCATAGTTCACACTAAATGACTTTGGTATATTTCTGAGAGCTCCTAAAACTTCTCCATAATCGACAAAAATTCCGCACTCTCCGATAAGAGTATCCCATCTTATGCTAGCGAATTCAGGCATTTGCTCACACAGAAAATATGAAAAAATCCTTATTCCGCGTGTTTTTTCTTCTGTAAAGTAGTTGCTAGCGTCACCGTGCTCATAATCAATGTTGATTCCAATGATGCTCGATATTTTTTTTCCAATTGACTCTTGTTCGATTGATCTATCTACTACTATGACTTTGCTATCTGGGTGATAGTGCTTCCACATCGTGCCAAATGGACCGGCACCTCCGCCAACATCGTAAACCACCTCTGAATGTAGCAATTGCAGAGCTGAAGCTACCACCGCGCACTTTGATAGATTTTTTGGATAGTACGCTTTATTAAAGTCAATCGCATTGTCCTTGTAATCATGGATGTTCAACGAAGACCAGCGCAGCTTTTTAACTTTTCTCTTGAGCGCAATCGTCTTGGCTTCCTGAGAAGCAAGCTCTGGCCATTCTATATACACTTTGCTCAAGGTGTCCGATACAAAGTCGAATGCTTCATGGATCTGCAAGTTGGACAAGTCCGCTAACAGCGCAGCCAATGGTGAGTTTGGCGCGGACGATGCTGATTGGCGGGCCGATGCAGGAGGATTGCGGACAGCCCCTTCGGTGCCACAGGCTGTGCTGGCAACCATCATCGATCCGTTGGTCGCACATAGTGCGTGTGCTGGAAAATCATTCCTATGGTTTCTAACCACCTTGAAGCTTGCTCCCTGTCAGGGATGTTCCATGTTCGGTCGGAGTGGGAGATTAGCAGATCTTTCGCGCCCGTCACGTACGGCGCTAATACAGCCCGTAGCCCTAACGTCCATGCGCCAGGAAATACAGATCCGGGGCCATTATCCGCCGATGCATCGGCGCTGATAGGGCGAATCGCGCAGCGGGTTATGTCCTACAAGGATGCTCGCACGGTCTTCGCCAGCACGGAGGCCACCAACTTCGGACCGAGCCAACGCCAATTGAACCACCAAAAGGTGGAACAGTTTGAGACACTCAGGAAACCGAACACGTGGCGCAGAGAGACGAGCTCCGCAGCAAGTCTTCCAAGCCGCGGTAGTTCCGGCGCGGGTGTTCCTTCACGAGCAAGGCGGCGAACAGGCTGAAGGGGCGGTAGACAGGATGGGCGTTTTTGCTCGGACGCACGGGAAGCGCGCGGTGCGCCACAGCGTGGGCGAGCCGCGCAAAGCACAGCAGCTGATTTCCCATGATGCCCGTCGGTTGGGCACCACCCTATCAGTCCGGGAGGCTCTCGACAAAGCAACGCTATCTAAGAGCGCGGATCAAAACCTCGGTTTCCTGGCCCCAAGCCATTGATTTAGCTCGGCCCAAGGGAGGTTTTGATCCGCGCTCTAAGATGTTCTAGACGTAGGCCGGGGTAGGTCAGCCGATTGAGCGCATCGGCGAGTTGGGGGAGGGGGTAGCCCTTGGAATAGCGGTGCGTCTCCGAACCGTTCCCCTCATGGCCGACCAGATCGCGGATGATCGGCTCCGCTACCTCGGCCCGCTGCAACCCGGTGATCGCGGCATGACGAAATCCGTGAACGTCCAGATCGGGGATGCCCACCGCATCAAAGTACCGGCTCAGCTTCTTCGTCGGATAGAAGCCAAAGCGCTTGTCCGGGCCTCCCGGTTGGAGTTCGGGGAACAGCCGCTCCACCTTGGCCCGCCGCTGCTGCTCGACGTAGCGCAGGAACCCGACGCCGACCAGTTCTTTGTGGACGGGGACACGGCGCACGGCTGCTGCGGTCTTCAGCAGCTTTCCCCCGGCTGGTGTGATGTCAAAGAAGGCAATGCCGGAATCAGTCTGAACGTCCTCGACGCGCAACGCGGCGATCTCCTCCAAGCGCATCCCGGAGAACACGGCGATCAGCGGTATCCAGAACAGCGCGTCGCGCAGCATGAGCGTGCCGGGAGCCGACCGGCGAGCCTCCGATTTGCAGCCGGTCCAGATCGGGGAGGCGAACAGCTTGTTCAGCTCTGGTGCTTCCCATGCGGCCCGCTGCTCCCGTGCGCGGCGGTCCTTTTTGTAGCGGAAGGCGCGAGTCACCGGGTTATCGTTGATATGGCCCCGGTCCCGGCACCAGCCGAAGAATCCCGATAGGGCGATGGTGTGCTTCTGCACCGTCCGGGCCGTCACCGGATCGACGGACGGATTGGCGGCAGTGTAGGCGGCCAGCTCCTTGAGAGTCTTGCCGCGGAGGACTGTGGATTGGCCGTAGGTCGAAGGGATCTGCTGCAACGCCTCGACCCACCGGCCAATGTCGGCGCGCGCGTAGGCGTTCACCGGCTTGTCGCCCAAGAAGCCCGAGAACAGCTCATAGAAGCGCCGGTACTGGTGTTCGGTGCTGCCCCGCCATTCCCCGGCCCGGTTCTTCTCGGCGGTGTAAGAGGCAACGGCAGTCGAGAACAGAGGCGCCTCTGGCGCGGATTTGGTCGGCGCCGTCGTTTCGGCTGGTGGCGGGGTAGGCACCTCTACCCGCACGATGACGGGCTCCGGCTTCTCGATGAACGCCGGATCGGAGGGGGCGGCCGAGTAGTCGCCCTTCAATCGCGCGAGATGGATTTCGGCGGCCTGGGCGCTGGCGCGCAGAATCATGCGGCACAGGTCGCGATAGGCCGCTTCTTCACCTTCCCAATGCTCAATGCCGGCGTCTGCCAACAGGCGATCGGCGATGGCGCTGGCCGCGGGCCATTGGTTGTCGGCCAGCATGACGCGTGTCGACTCGCGATCATCCTCGGCCAGTTGCCTTTCGTGAGCAGCACGGGCGCTATCGCCCGGCGGTATGGCCCGAAGGCGTTCCTCATACTCTGCCGTCGTGCTGGAGAACCATCGGCGGGCCAGCTCGGTCACTTCATCGGGGGAGAGGTGGAGATTCCGGGAAACCATGCTGAACAACTCGTCGGATCGTGCGGCCAGCGCCCGCGCCTTCGCGCGGGCAGCTCGCGGGCCAAGGTCGCCGAGCGAGATTGCCAGTTCCGACCGGCCGAAACGAGGGATAAGGCTCTGGGGGATACGGCGCCGGAACACCATCCGGTCGCCCTTGCGCTTGAGATAGGAAGACATAGCGCCTCGGGGGCGAATGTGACCCTTCGTGTGGCCCCTTTTGTGGGCCACACGGGTTTCGCCGACTGCAAAGCCCGGAAATCGCTAAGCGATTGAAATACTTAGGAGGAAGATGGCTGGGGCGCCAGGATTCGAACCTGGGAATGGCGGTACCAAAAACCGCTGCCTTACCGCTTGGCGACGCCCCAACCGAACGGCGCGATCAGCGCCGGAAGGGTCGGGACCATAAGCGGAAACCCGACCCGATTGCAACAGCTTCGTTGACCCTTACCGCCCCTCGCGACGCCACGCCATCAACAGCGCTCCCAGCGCCAGGGCCAGCACCGCGGCCACCGGAAGCAATGGCACCTCCGACACCCCCGTCACCGTGAAATCGCCGTTGGCGCGCAGGCCGATCCAGTCGTTGCCGGTCTGTGTCCGGTCGGGGCGGGTGCGGCGCACGTCAATGCCGGGGCGCACGCCGCTCTCCGTGTCGGAAATCCAATGCACGCCGCCGCCGGTTTCGTCGGCGACGCCCGACAGGCGGTCGCCGGTGGAGCGCACGTCGGCCAACTCCGGCGGGTTGACGGCGCCCACCACGGCCAGGGCCGTGCGCTCGCCGTCGGTGATGCGGTAGATGCCCGGCTCGCCGGCGACCACGGTGGCGCTGGCGCGGCCCGTGCGGTCCTCGGTCATCTCCAGAGTCCGGGTCTCGTCGGAGGGGGTGGTCAGGGTGATGCTGCGCGGGTCGGGCTCCAGGGAACGGCGCTCCACCGTGATGCGGTTGCCGTCCACATGGGCGCGCAGATCGTTCTCCTCCAGCTCCGGCTCCTTCATCAGCCAGTGGGCGAGGCGGCGCAGAAGCTCGGCCTGCGGGCCGCCGCCCTCGAAGCCGCGGCTCCACAGCCACATCTGGTCGGATGCCAGCTGCGCCACCCGGCCTTTGCCGACGCGGTCGAGGATCAGCAGCGGGCGGTCGTCCGCCCCGTTCATCACCACCGCGCCATTACCCGGCACGACCTCCACCTGATGGAACCAGCGGCCCCAGCTCGGCTCGCCGTCCGGGCGGTCGCCGGGCAGGCCGGCGGTCACCGGGTGGCGGCGGCCGACCTCCGTCACGGTCGGCTTGAAGGGGCGGTCGATGGCCTGGCCGGTCGGCTCCGCCGGCATCACCTGGCCCAGCGGCGTGCGGAACAGCGACAGCGGCGTGGCGTAGCCCTGGCCGGACGCCTCCAGCAGGGCGCCGCCCTTCTGCACGTACTCGGCGATGTTCTCTAGATACATCTGCGGCAGCACGCCGCGCCGGCGGTAGCGGTCGAAGATGATCAGATCGAACTCGTCCAGCTTGATCTCGAACAGCTCGCGGATCGGGAAGGCGATCAGCGACAGCTCGCGGATCGGCGTGCCGTCCTGCTTCTCCGGAGGGCGCAGGATGGTGAAGTGGACGAGATCGACCGACGGGTCGGCCTTCAGCAGGTTGCGCCACGTCCGCTCGCCGGCGTGCGGCTCGCCGGACACCAGCAGGACGCGCAGGCGGTCGCGCACACCGTTCACCACCACGGCGGTGCGGTTGTTGGCGAGCGTCAGCTCCTGCCGCGCCGCCTCGACCTCCATCTCCAGCACGTTCTGGCCGCCGTGGTTGACCGGCAGCTCCATGTGGAAGTCCTGGCCCACCGGCACGCGGATGGTGCGCGGCGGCCCGCCGTCCTGACGCAGAGTCACCGCCGCATCGGCCGATTGGCGGCGCGGCATGTCGTCCACCCGGATGGTCAGTTCCACCGGTTTGCCGACGAGGCCGTAGGCCGGGGCCTGAACGATGGCCAGACGACGGTCGCCCTCGTCGCGGTTGCCGGTCAGCAGCGTGTGCACCGGGCCGATCTCGGCCAGCCGGGCGAGGTTCTCCGGAACGTCATGGACCTGCCCGTCGGTGATCAGCACAGCCCCGGCCATGCGGCGGCGGGGCACGTCGGCCATGGCGCGGTTCAGCGCGTCGAACAGGTGCGTTTCGTTGATGGCCGAGGCACCGGATTCCGCGTCCCCGGCGCGGACCACCCGCAGCTCCAGATCGTCGAAGGCCTTCAGCCGCTCGGCCAGGCGCTCCAGCTCGGCTTCGGCGCGGGCGCGGCGGTCGCCGATGTTCTGGCTGGGCGAGGCGTCGAGCACGACGACGGCCACGTCCTTGATCGGCTCCCGCTTCTCCTGCACCAGCGACGGGTTGATCAGCGCGAGCGCCAGCACCGCCACCGCCAGGGCGCGCAGCCAGACGCCGCGCGCCCGGCGGAAGACGGCCAGAGCCAGGATCGCCAGAGCCAGCACGAGCAGCGGCACCAGGAAGACCCAGGGCAGCAGCGGCGCCAGAGCGATGGAGGTTCCGTCAAGCAGGGTCACTGGCCGAGCCTCTCAAGGATCGCGGGCACATGGACCTGATCGGCCTTGTAGTTGCCGGTCAGCGCGTACATGACGAGGTTGACGCCGAAGCGGTAGGCCATCTCGCGCTGCCGCTCCCCGCCGGGGACGACGGCATAGAGGGGCTGGCCGTTGCGGTTCGCCGCCCAGGCGGCGGCCCAGTCGTTGCCGCCGATCAGCACGGGGGACACGCCGTCGTTGGCGCGGCCTTCGCGCGCTTCGATCCACAGATTGCCGCCGTTGTAGCGGCCGGGAAAGTCGTTCAGCAGGTAAAAGGACTTGGTCAGCACGTGGTCGGGCGGCACCAGGGCCAGCGGCGGGATGTCCAGCCCCTGCACCATGCCCTGGAGCGCCTGGTTGCCGCCGACGGCACCCGCCGACTGGTCGCGCGTGTCGAACAGGATGGTGCCGCCGTTGCGCATGTACTCGTTCAGCCGGGCGCGGGCGTGGTCGGTCAGGGCGCGCTGACCGCCGGACACCGGCCAGTAGAGCAGGGGGTAGAAGGCCAGCTCGTCGCTTTCCGGATCGACGCCCACCGCCCCGGCGGCCTCCACCGCGGTGCGGCGGGTCAGCACGTCCACAAGGCTTTCCAGCCCGGCGCGGGAGGTGTCGTCCACCGTGCCGTCCCCGGTGCGCACATAGGCGAGGTAGGTCTCCGCCGTCACCTTGGTCGATTGCGCGTCGTCGGCGCGGGCGGGGGTCCAGGGCGCCGCCGCCATGGGGAGCGCGGCGCCCAGCGTCAGCAGGACAGCGGCGGCGGCCCCGGCCCGGCGGCGCTTGCCGCCAAATCGCCAGCCTCCGAGCAGGCCGCGCAGCATCAGGGCGATCAGCAGGTCGATCATGGCGAGCGACAGCGCGATGCCGAGCAGCGCCGGCTTCAGCGCCACCTCGCCCCGCGTGCCGTAGGGGCCGCGGGCGACCCCGCCGGGCATGGCGCCCAGCGGCTCGATCCGGGTCAGCGTGGCGGTCAGGTTGAGGGCGCGGCGGGCCTCCTCGGTGCCGTAGAAGCCCGGCGGGTGGCGCGGGCCGATCACGTCGGCCCCGGCGTCCCCGGCGATGGGGAAGGCGGCGGCCGGCGGCGGCACCAGCCGGCCGAAACCGTCCAGCACCTCCAGCGGCTCCAGCGTGCCGCCATGGGCGCCGCCGGCGACGCCGCCGCTCAGCGTCACCAGACGGCGCAGCATGTCGACGAACAGGCCGGACATCGGCAGGTTCGACCATTCCGGGCTGGCGGTGGTGTGGACGAGCACGATGTAGCCGTCTCCGCGCTTTTCCGAGGTGACCAGGGGCGTGCCGTCCTGGAGCCGCGCCCAGGTGCGGTCGGCGAGGTCCAGCGCCGGCTCGGCCAGCACCTGCCGCGAGACGGCAACGTCGTCGGGGATGTGCAGGCCGGCGAAGGGGCTGCGGCCGTCGAAGGGCTGGAGCTTTGCCGGCTCCGACCAGGACAGGGCGCCGCCCAGCGCCCGGTCGCCCAGGCGCAGGCGCACCGGCACCAGACGGTCGGGGTTCTGGGCCAGCCGCGGCCCGGCGAAGCGCAGCAGCACGCCGCCCTTGCGCACCCAGTCCTCGATGGTCTGGGCCTCCTGCCCGGTCAGGGCGCCGATGTCCGACAGCACCAGCACGGCGAGGTCGCGCTTGAGAAGCTCGTCCGGCTCGCCGCGGCGCACCTCGTTGTAGGGGGCCAGCGCCCGTTCCAGATAGTGCAGGTCGGACAGCAGCGGCTGGTTCTCGCCGCTGGCTCGGCCCGAGGCCAGCCCGACCGGGCGGCGGCGCCAGCGCTCGTCGAGCAGGACGGTGGCCCCGGCGGTGGTGTCGTTCTCCACGCGCAGGCTGGCGGCGTCGTTGCGCAGCTCCGCCGGCACCTCGAAACGCACCTCGCGGGTGAGCTGCCCGGCGTCGAAGGCAACGGGCTGGCGGGTCAGCAGACGGCCGTCGGCGCCGGACAGGCGCACGGTAACGCTTTCCGGACGGGAGGCGTCGGCACGCACCACGCGGGCGGACAGGCCGGCGCCCTCCGACGATGGCGGGAGCAGCAGGTGGGGCGGCTTCTCCGCGGAATCGTCGAGGATTTCGAGGGAGCCCATGCGCTGCAGCGTCTCGGCGAGGCCGCGGGCGGTGCGGTCGCCGATGCCGTCCGACAGCCAGACGGTGTGGGCGGAGCCGCGTGCGGCGAGACCGCGCACCGCTTCCAGCGCGCCGGCGCGGTCGGTTGGCCAGGGGTGGGGCTCCAAGGCCTGGATCAGGCGGCGGGCTTCCGAGGCGGGCAGGGGCGGGCTGGCCTTCACCGCCTCGCCCCCGGCGGGCCGGGCGGTCGGCAGAAGGACGACCGGGCGGTTCTGCCGTTCCGCCTGCGACACCAGCTCCTCCATGGCGGCGCGGCGGCTCGTCCAGTCGCGGCCCGACGCCCAGCCGTTGTCCACCAGAAGCAGCAGCGGACCGCTGCCCGGCAGGGCGGCGCGCGGGTTCAGCAGCGGTCCGGCCAACGCCAGGATCAGCAGCGCGGCGACGATCAGGCGCAAGATCAGCAGCCACAACGGTGTGCGGGCGGGAGTCTCCTCCCGCGCTGTCAGGTCGCGCAGCAGCCGGATGGCGGGGAAGCGCACCACCCGCGGGGCCGGCGGCGTGACGCGCAGCAGCCACCACAGCACCGGCAGGACGGCCAGGGCGGCCAGCACCCACGGGACGGCAAAGGCGATCGGTCCGAAACCCAGCATCGGCGTCTACGCTGTTGGAGGATGATAGGTATGGCGATTCAGTGGGCCGGCCCCCTCCCTAACCCTCCCCCTCTTCGAGGTGGAGGGAACGGGTGCGGCGATGCCCACGATTCCCTCTCCCGCGCAGCGGGGGAGGGTTAGGGAGGGGGCCGAGGGCGCCCGCCCCACCTAAACCGCCTCGCGCGCCAGGGCGCCCCACAGCCCGAGCAGGGCGGTCTGGGGCGGCCGGTCGGTGCGGTGGACGGCGTAGGTCCAGCCGGCGGTGCGGGCGAGCGCGTCCAAACCGTCCTGGTGGGCGCGCAGCCGCTCCAGATAGGTCTCGCGCACCGCCTCTACGCGGGGCACCAGCAGTTCCTCCTCGCCTTCGAAGCCTTCGAACTCGACGCGGCCCTCGTAGGGCAGGGTCTCCTCCGCCGGATCGAGGATCTGCAGCAGATGCCCGCGCACGCCGCGCCCGGTGAGCGCCGACACGGTGGCGTGGATCTCCGGCAGCGGCGACAGCAGGTCGCCGACCAGGACCACCTGGGCGTGGCGGGGCAGCGGTTCGGGCTGCGGCAGCGCGTCGGGGGAATGGGCGTTGCGCGGGTCGGTCATCTGACCGGCCATGCGGTTCAGGGCGAACTTGCCATGGTCCGGGCGCTGGCCGGAGTTCAGCAGGCCCACCCGTTCGCCGCCGCGCACCAGCAGCACCGCGATGGCGAGGGTCAGCAGGTCGGCGCGCTCCCGCTTGGTCGGCAGGCCGTTGACGGAGCGGTAGTCCATGGACGGCGAGCGGTCGCGCCACAGCCAGACGGTCTGGGCGGCCTCCCACTCGTTCTCGCGCACATAGACGGGCTGGGCCTTGCCGGATTGCCGCCAGTCGATCATCTGCGGCGAGTCGCCGGGCTGGTAGCGGCGGAACTGCCAGAAGGTCTCGCCCAGCCCGACGCGGCGCCGTCCGTGCACGCCCTGCGCCACCGTGGAGGCGACGCGCTCCGCCGCGACCAGAAGCGGCGGCAGGGTGGCGGCCAGCCCCTCCGCGCGCTGCTGCGCCCGCAGGGTGGTGGCGCCGAGGGTGGGGGAGGCCATAGGCGGGTCCTTACGACAGCGGGGCGCAGAGGCGGTTGATGATGTCGTCCAGCGTGATCCCATCCGCCCGCGCCGCGAAGTTCAGCGCCATGCGGTGCCGCAGCACGGGCTTCGCCAAGGCCACCACGTCGTCCAGCGACGGCGCCAGCCGCCCGTCCAGCACCGCGCGGGCGCGGGCGGCGAGCATCAGTGCCTGGCTGGCGCGCGGGCCGGGACCCCAGGCGACGTGGCGCTGCACCTCCGGCAGGTCGGTCGCCTCCGGACGGCCCCGCCGCACGAGGTCGAGGATGCCGTCCACGACGCCCTCGCTGACCGGCACGCGGCGGACCAGCCGTTGCGCGACCTGGAGGTCGGCGGGGGAGAGCACCGTCACCGCCTGCTCGTCCGCCGAGCCGGTGGTGGCGATCATCATCCGCCGCTCGGCGTCGCGGTCCGGGTAGTCGACGTCGATCTGCATCAGGAAGCGGTCGAGCTGGGCTTCCGGCAGCGGGTAGGTGCCTTCCTGCTCCAGCGGGTTCTGGGTGGCCAGCACGTGGAAGGGCTGGGGCAGGGCGTGGTAGTGGCCGGCGACCGACACGCGCCGCTCCTGCATCGCTTGGAGCAGGGCGGACTGGGTGCGCGGGCTGGCGCGGTTGATCTCGTCGGCCATCAGAAGCTGGCTGAACACCGGCCCCGGAATGAATCGGAAGGAGCGGCGGCCCTGCTCGTTCTCTTCCAGCACCTCCGACCCCAGGATGTCGGCGGGCATCAGGTCGGGCGTGCACTGGATGCGCTTCTCGGCGAGGCCGAGCACGGTGCCCAGCGTCTCGACCAGCCGCGTCTTGGCGAGGCCCGGCACGCCGATCAGCAGCACGTGGCCGCCGGCGAGGAGCGTGATCAGCGTGAGGTCGATGACCTCCTGCTGGCCGAAGATGATCCGGCCGATGCGGTCGCGGACATGGGTCAGCCGGCCGCCCAGCGCCTCAATCTCCGCCATGAGCTGGTGCGGATTCTCGCCGGCGGGAAAGCTCTGACTCGGATTGGCGGCGTCGGTTGCGCTCACGTCTCTGCTCCCGTTAAGACCATGCACTCGGTGGGCAATCATGTCCGCCCCATCATGACAACTGGGGTCGAAACGGCCATCGTGGCAAATCCGCCAGTCCGGACCTATGTGACGAGTATGGCGAAATTACGTTGCGCGGCCAGTTCCCTCTGTGCCCCTCAGGCCCGAAAAAGACGAGAAGGCTAGCGATGAAGGTCGGCAATGACGGGGCGAATGACAAGCGCCCAAATGATGCGCGTCCGGGTGGCGGGAGCGGCGACGGCCTGCCCCTGACTGCCAGGGAGCAGCGGTTCGACATCCGCATCGCCCGCGACGGCACCTGGTACCACGAGGGCGACCCGATCCGGCGGATCGAGCTGGTCAAGCTGTTCGCCACCGTCCTGCGGCGCGACGAGGCCGGCGACTTCTGGCTGGTCACCCCGGTCGAGCGCGGGCGGATCGAGGTCGAGGACACGCCGTTCGTCGCCGTGGAAATGGCCGCAAGCGGAAGTGGCGACGAACAGGTGTTGTCATTCCGTACAAATTTAGACGAATGGGTTGAATGCGGGTCGGATCATCCGATCAGAGTTGTCCACAATCCTGAAAATGGCGAACCGACGCCCTATATCCTCCTAAGTAACGGGCTCGAAGCGCGAATTCTTCGTTCGGTCTACTACGAATTGGTGGACCGGGCCGACACGCGCGGCCATGATGGTGAGGCTGAGGTGGGGGTATGGAGCAAGAAGGTCTTCTTCGCGCTGGGCAGGCTGCCTGGCGGGTGAGTCTCGACGAGGTCCGCAAGCGCTTTCCGGGAAGCGCCGCCGCCGGCCTGCGCCCGGTGAAGGTGCGCGGCGACCATGATCTGAATCCCGGCTTCGAGCCCTCGCAGGGCAAGCTGCGGGAGGCCGCCGTCCTGGTGCCGCTGGTCGACCGGCCGGAGGAGCCGACGGTGATCTTCACCCAGCGCACCGCCAACCTGACCGCCCATGCCGGGCAGATCAGCTTTCCCGGCGGGCGGATGGAGAGCGAGGACCGCGACCCGGAGGACACCGCCCTGCGTGAAACCGAGGAGGAGATCGGGCTGGCGCGCGACCGCATCGAGGTGCTGGGGCGTCTCGACACCTACGTGACGCGCACCGGCTTCCGGGTGACCCCGGTGGTCGGGCTGGTGCGCCCGCCCTTCCAGGTGACTCCCGACCCGACCGAGGTGGCCGAGGTGTTCGAGGTGCCGCTGGCCGCCATCCTCGACCCGACCAACCCGCAGCGCCACAGCCGCGAGTTCCAGGGTGCACAACGCTATTTCTACGCCTTCCCCTACCAGCAGCGCTTTATCTGGGGGGCGACGGCGGGGATGCTGGTGAATCTCTGCGATGTTCTGCGCGCCGAGGGGCTGGGCGAGGGGCTGGGGTGTGACGGCCTTGGAAGTGATCGCCTGGGCGACCTGCCCGCCGGCGGACCATCGTAGGGCGGCGGCGCGGTGCTGCGGATTTTCCTGACGGTCATCCTGCCCCTCGTCCTGCCCACGGCCGGTTACGCCCTGTATGTGCTGGTCGTCGAGCGTCGCCGCCGCGAGGCGGAGGAGGCGCACATCCCGGCGCCGTGGTGGGCGACGGCACCCTGGCCCTGGCTGATCTTCGCCGGGGTGGCGGCGATGGCCGTGACTCTGGGCTCCGTCGCCCTGACCAGCGGGGTGGCGCCGCACACGCCCTATACGCCGGCCCATGTCGAAGACGGGCGGGTGGTCGGCGGTGGGCCCTCTGGCAGCGGGCCGTCTGGCAATTGAGCGTCTTGCGGGCTAGCCTGCCGCCATGACCGTCAACGCCCGCATCGCCCCCCAGCCCTGGATGACCGCGCCCGAGACGCGCGCCGTGTTCGACGCCCTGGCCGCCGGAGGGGCTGACGCGCGCTTCGTCGGCGGCTGCGTGCGCGATGCGTGGCTGGGCCGCAAGGTCAAGGACATCGACATCGCCACGCACGCGCCGCCGGAACGGGTGATGGCGCTGCTGAAGGCCGCGGGCATCGGCGCCATCCCCACCGGGATCGAGCACGGCACCATCACCGCCGTGGTCGGCAAGGCCCATTACGAAATCACCACGCTGCGCCGCGACGTGGAGACCTTCGGGCGCCACGCCCGTGTCGAGTTCACCGACGACTGGCGGGAGGACGCGGCCCGGCGCGACCTGACCATGAACGCGCTGAGCTGCACGCTGGACGGCTGCGTCTACGACCCTTTCGGGGGGCTGGCGGACATGGCCGCCGGGCGGGTGCGCTTCGTCGGCGACCCGAGGCAGCGCATCGAAGAGGACGTGCTGCGCCTGCTGCGCTTCTTCCGCTTCCACGCTCATTACGGGCGCGGCGCCCCGGACGCGGCGGCTCTGGCCGCCTGCGCGGCGATGGCCCCCCGCCTGCCCACCCTGTCCGGGGAGCGGGTGCGAGGGGAGCTGTCCCGCCTGCTGGCGGCGCCCGATCCGGCGTCGGCCTGGGATCTGATGATCCGTCTCGGCGTGATGGCCCATCTGCTGCCAGACGCGGTCCGCACCGCCCGGCTGGATGGGCTGGTCCGGCTGGAGCATGACCTGGACGAGCCGCCCGACGCGGTCCGCCGCTTCGCCGCAGTGCTGGACACCGACCGGGCGGGGGCGCTGGCCGTGGCCCAGACCCTGCGCCTGTCCAACGCCGACCGCGACCGCCTCGCCGCCCTGACCGAGCCGCCGATGGCCGTGTCGCTGTCGGACGGTCGTGTGAAGCGGCGGCAGGCGCTCTACCGGCTGGGCGACGCCGGGCTGTACCGCGACCTCGTGCTGCTGGCGGCGGTGGACGCGCCTGGACCGGTGGCGCTCGACGCGGTGAAGGCGGCGCTGGCGACCGCCGAGGATTTGCCGTCCCTGGTCCTTCCCATCGCCGGGCGCGACCTGCTGGCCATGGGGATGCCGCGCGGCCCGGCGGTCGGCGCGCTGCTGAAGCAGGTCGAGGCGTGGTGGATCGCCGAGGACTTCCGTCCGGGACGGGACGAGTGTCTGGCGGAGGCGAGGCGGCGTCTGGGGTGAAGCGCCGCCGTTACGGCCACTTCACCTCGGGCGGCATGCTCATCAGGATGGCCTCGGTGTTGCCGCCGGTCTTCAGGCCGAAGGTCGTCCCGCGGTCGTAGAGCAGGTTGAACTCGACGTAGCGGCCGCGGCGGATCAGCTGGTGCTCGCGCTGCTCCGGGGTCCAGGGGCGGTTCATGTGGCGGCGGACCAGGGCGGGGAAGACCTCCAGGAAGGCCAGGCCCACGTCGCGGGTGAAGGCGAAGTCGGCCTCCCAGTTCCCGGAATCCAGATTGTCGTAGAAGATGCCGCCGACGCCGCGCGCCTCGCCCCGGTGCGGCAGGAAGAAGTAGCGGTCGCACCACTCCTTGTAGCGCGCGTAGCAGGTCGGGTCGTGCCGGTCGCAGGCGTTGCGGAAGGCGGCGTGGAAGTCGGCGGTGTCCCGATCGTCCGGGACCATCGGGGTCAGGTCGGCGCCGCCGCCGAACCAGCCGAGGCTGGTCACGATGTGGCGCGTGTTCATGTGGGTGGCCGGCACCAGGGGCGAGCGCATGTGCGCGACGAGGCTGATGCCCGACGCCCAGAACCGCCCGTCCTCCGCGGCGCCGGGGATGTTCGCGCGGAACTCCGGGCTGAAGGTGCCGTGCACCGTGGAAACGTTGACTCCCACCTTCTCGAACACGCGGCCGCGCATCACCGACATCACGCCGCCGCCGCCCTCGCCGCCGCCATGGTCGGGGCGCTGCCAGGGCTTGCGCTCGAAGCGGCCCGGCGGCAGGTCGGAATGGGTGCCGGTCAGTTCGTCCTCGATCCGCTCGAACTCGGCGCAGATGCGGTCGCGCAGTTCGGTGAACCAGGCGCTGGCCTGGGCCTGACGGGCGGATCTGATGTCCATGGCGTCGGTGGGCGAGGTGGTCATGGGCGGGCGTCCGGCGTCGGTCAGGGCGAAGGAAGGGGCGAGAGTCTGGGCAATGCGGCCGTCTGCCGCAGGGCCTCACCCAACACCATCGCGGCACTCAGCGCAACATTCAGCGACCGGGCGGGCGGCATCAGGGGGATGACCAGCCGGGCGTCGGCCGCTGCGTGCACCTCGTCGGGCACCCCGGCGCTCTCGCGCCCGACCATGATCCGGTCGTCCGGGGCGAAGGCGAAATCGGTGTAGGGAACGGCGCCGCGGGTGGTCAGCAGCACCAGCCGCCCGCCCTGCGGCAGCGCCCGGTAGGCCGCCCAGGAGCTGTGCCGGACCAGGGAAAGCTGGTCGATGTAGTCCATGCCGGCTCTCCGCAGCTTGCGGTCGTCCAGAACGAAGCCGCAGGGCTCGATCAGGTCCAGAGGCACCCCGAGTCCCGCCGCGAGACGCATCAGAGTGCCGGCGTTCTGGGGGATGTCCGGTTCGAAGAGAACGAGGCGCATGAAATTCCCTTTTGGTTCAGCGATGTCTAATGGTGCACTGCAAAGCGCGACAAGTTGTCCCGATGACAAAACCTTTTCAAGGCGTTGCCGCGACTGTATACCGCACCCCGGATACCCGGGAGATACAACCCCGGTCGACGCGGCGCGCACCCACCCACCCAGTGAGCGGACATGCCCGTCAAGTCGTGATAAACACTGGTCCACGTGTCATAGGGCGCTTCGGCGCGCCGCGTATGCCTTGAGGAGATTAACGCTTATGGCTCAGACCACGCATCCGCCCGGGACGGGTGGCCACGCGGCCCCCGGCGGCGAGGGGGCTTCCCGCCGTGATTTTCTCTACCTCGCCACCGGGGCCGTGGGTGCCATTGGTGTCGCGTCGGCCGTCTGGCCGTTCATCGACAGCATGAACCCGGCCGCCGACACCCTCGCGCTGGCTTCGATCGACGTGGATCTGGCCCCGGTCCAGGAAGGCCAGGCGATCACGGTCACCTGGCGCGGCAAGCCGGTCTTCGTCCGCCACCGCACGGCGAAGGAGATCGAGGAGGCGCGCACCGTCAACCTCGGCGAGCTGCGCGACCCGGCCGCCGACGACGCCCGCGTCAAGAAGCCGGAATGGCTGATCGTCGTCGGCATCTGTACGCACTTGGGCTGCGTGCCGCTGGGGCAGAAGCCGACCGATCCGCGCGGCGACTACGACGGCTGGTTCTGCCCGTGCCACGGCTCGCACTACGACACCGCAGGGCGCATCCGCAAGGGTCCCGCCCCGGCCAACCTCGTCGTTCCGCAGTACGCTTTCACGAGCGACACCGCGGTTCGGCTCGGCTAAGCGGCCCTTAAGGTTCTGGAGACCCCAAGATGGCTCAGGCTCACGCCCCCCAGTTCAAGAATCCCGTCGTGAAGTGGATCGACAGCCGCCTGCCGATCTTCACGATGCTGGACCATGAGTACAACCAGTATCCGATGCCCCGGAACGTCAACTATCTGTGGGCGTTCGGTGCCATCGCCGGCATCATGCTGGTCATCATGATCGCCACCGGCCTCGTGCTGGCGATGCAGTACGCGGCCAACACGCACATCGCCTTCGAGTCGGTGGAGCGCATCATGCGCGACGTCAACTACGGCTGGCTGCTGCGCTACGTCCACGCCAACGGCGCGTCGATGTTCTTCATCGCCGTCTACATCCACATGTTCCGCGGTCTCTACTACGGCTCCTACAAGGCGCCGCGCGAGATCCTGTGGATCCTCGGCGTGCTGATCCTGCTGGCCATGATGGCGACCGCCTTCATGGGCTACGTGCTGCCGTGGGGCCAGATGAGCTTCTGGGGCGCCACCGTCATCACGAACCTGTTCTCGGCCTTCCCGCTGGTCGGCGACCCGATCGTGACCTGGCTGTGGGGCGGCTTCTCGGTCGACAACCCGACGCTGAACCGCTTCTTCGCGCTGCACTTCCTGCTGCCGTTCGTGCTGCTGGGCCTGGTCGTCCTCCACACCGCCGCCCTGCACGTCTCCGGCTCCAACAACCCGCTGGGCATCGACGCCAAGGGCCCGCAGGACACCGTGCCGTTCAACCCGTACGTCACGGTCAAGGACGGCTTCGCGGTCGTCGTGTTCCTGATCTTCTACGCGGCCTTCGTCTTCTTCGCCCCGAACTACCTCGGCCACCCGGACAACTACATCCCGGCCAACCCGCTGGTCACGCCGGCGCACATCGTTCCGGAATGGTACTTCCTGCCGTTCTACGCGATCCTGCGCGCGATCCCGGACAAGCTGGGCGGCGTGCTCGCCATGTTCGGCGCCATCGCGGTGCTGGCGGCCCTGCCGTGGCTCGACACCTCCAAGGTGCGCAGCTGCAAGTTCCGTCCGATCTACCGCCAGTTCTTCTGGATCCTCGCCATTGACGCCCTGGTCCTGGGCTACGCCGGCGCGATGCCCGCGGAAGGCGTGTGGCTGCTGGTCGCCCGCATCGGCACGGCCTACTACTTCTTCCACTTCCTGATCCTGCTGCCGCTGCTGGGCAAGCTGGAGCGTCCGCTGCCGCTTCCCGCCAGCATCTGCGAACCGGTTCTGAAGGGCGGTGGCCGCGTTGCCGCCGGCGCCCACGCCAAGCCCATGGAGAAGGCATAATGCGCTCTCTGAAGTCTGCCATCCTCTCCGCGGCCGTCGCCCTGGGTCTGGCCGGCGCCGCGCAGGCGTCGGAAGCGGTGCACATTCCCAAGCAGGAGTGGTCGCACAGCGGCGTGTTCGGCACCATCGACAAGGCCTCGGCGCAGCGCGGCTTCCAGATCTACAAGGAAGTCTGCTCGACCTGCCACTCGGCCAAGCTGGTCCCGATCCGCACCCTCGCCGGCATCGGCTTCAACGAGGACGAGCTGAAGGCGATCGCCGCCGGCTATGAGGTCCAGGCCGGTCCGAACGACGCGGGCGAGATGTTCATGCGTCCGGGCATCCCGGCCGACCGCTTCCCGTCGCCGTTCCCCAACGACAACGCCGCCCGCGCCGCCAACAACGGTGCCCTGCCGCCGGACCTGTCGCTGATGGCGAAGGCCCGCGTGGGTGGCGAGGACTATCTCTACGCCTTCCTGACCGGCTTCGAGGAGAACCCGCCGGAAGGCGTGACCCTGATGCCGGGCATGAACTACAACAAGTACTTCCCGGGCCATCAGGTGGGCATGCCCAACATCCTGATGCCGGACGGCGTGACCTACGCCGACGGCACCCCGGCGACGGTGCAGCAGCAGGCCCATGACATCAGCACCTTCCTGACCTTCATCGCCGAGCCGCACATGGATGCGCGCAAGCAGATGGGCGTGAAGGTGATTCTGTTCCTGATCGTGCTGGCCGGCCTGATGTACGCCACCAAGCGCAAGCTGTGGAGCACCCTGCACTGAGCCGCCTTCCGGCCCGGTGTGGATGATTGAAGACTGGACAGGGCGCCTTCGGGCGCCCTGTTCTTTTGTGGGCGGGGTTCTTGACCGGCGCCCCCATTCCCAAGCGAAGGTGGTGCAGATGACCGACAGGCTGATCGACGAGATCGTGGATTTCTGGTTCGACGAGGCGATGAAGCCCTACTGGTTCCGCCGCTCCGACAGTTTCGACCGGACCGTGCGGGACACGCTGCTTCCCCACCACGAAGCGGCGGCGGAGGGCCGGTACGATCATTGGCTGGAGGATGTGGACGGCTGTCTGGCGCTCTGCGTCCTGCTGGATCAGGTGCCGCGCAATGTCTTCCGCGGCTCGCCGCGGGCCTTCGCGACCGACGGCAAGGCGCTGGCGGTGGCCCGCCACGTGGTGGAGCAGGGCTACGACCTCGAATGCACCGAGGACGAACGGATCTTCCTTTATCTGCCGTTCGAGCATCAGGAGGACATGGGCTGCCAGGAACTGTCCTGCACCCTGTTCCGGGAGCGGGTCAGCGACCCGGAGGTGGTGGATTACGCCGAACGCCACCGCGCGGTCATCGCGCGCTTCGGCCGCTTCCCCCACCGCAACGCGGTCCTCGGCCGCGAGACGACGCCGGAGGAGGCGGAGTTCCTCAAGGAGCCGGGTTCGTCCTTCTGACGGTCTCGCCCTCCGGCATCCCGGGCTCCAGCCAACGCTTCAGGGCGACCAGCAGTTCAAGGCGGCGGACCGGCTTGGGCACGTAATCGTTCATGCCGGCGAACACGCAGCGGTCGCGGTCCTCAGCGAAGCCGTGGGCGGTGACCGCGATGATCGGCACCATGGCGCGGGGGCCGGTCATGGCCCGGATGGCCAGGGTCGCGGCGATCCCGTCCACCTCTGGCATGGCGACATCCATCAGAACGGCGTCGTAAGGCGTCTCCGCCAGGGTGACGGAGGCGATGGCCTCCGCTCCGCCATCCGCGGTGTCCACGGTGAAGCCGACCTTGCGCATCAGCGCCGCGGTCAGCAGCCGGTTGGTCGGGCTGTCATCCACCACCAGCAGGCGTCCGCCGCGCGCCAGGGCCCAGGAGGTCAATCGGTCCTCGGCAGGCGATGGTGGTGTGGTCGAGGAGACCGGCGCGGTGCGTGGCACCGGATCGGTGCGGGAGGAATCTTGCGGCTGTCGGTGCAGAATGGTGTGGTTCACCACGAGCCTTTGGCATTTTGCAAATCAGTTTGCGCCGAACCGCCGCAGACTCCCGGTTTCCCGAGGGGTAAGATGGCCGGCCTGCCCATGCTAAGCAAAGGGTGGGCCAGTTGGTTACGAGATCGAACTTTTTCTGCCGCCCGCAAAAGGCGGAATGCGGGAACGCCAGCGTGGAGAGGACATATGGGATTGCTTGATCGGCTCTGGGTGGCCTTCGCGGCCCTGAACGGTGCCGTCGCGGTGGGGGCGGGAGCCTACGCCAGCCACGGGCTCACCGGTGATCCGCGGGGGCAGGAGCTGTTCCGGCTGGCCGGGCAATACCAGATGTGGCACGCCCTGGCCCTGGTCGCCCTGGTCGCTCTGCTGCGCACCGCCGATGGCCCGGCGCGCTTGGCGTTGCGCTTGTCGGGGTGGCTGTTCGTGGCCGGAATTCTGCTTTTCAGCGGGACGCTTTACGCCACGGCGATCAGCGGTCCGCTTTCCTTCGCCATGACGGCCCCGACCGGGGGCAGCGCCTTCATCCTGGGCTGGCTGGTTCTGGCCCTGGCCGTTCTTCTGTTCGGGCGGCGCTTCTTCGGAAAGGCTTGAGCCGAGAAGGAACCGCGTTCAGGCCGAAGCGCTGCTGGGCTCTTCGGCGGAGGTGGGGGACTCCTCGTCCTTCTTGCGGGCGATGGGCGCACAGAACAGCTCATGGAGCGTCGCCATGATGGTCTGCGCCTCGTGTCCGTTCAGCGAGTAATAAATGTTCTGGGCGGCGCGGCGCGTCCGCACCAGCTTGTCGCGGCGCAGGCGGGCCAGATGCTGGGACAGGGCCGACTGGCTGAGATCGACCAGTTCCTCCAGCTCGCCGACCGACTTCTCGCCCTCGGTCAAGTAGCACAGGATGAGCAGGCGGCGTTCGTTGCTCATGGCCTTGAGCAGCGTGCTGGCCCGCCGTGCGTTGCTCTGCAGATCGGCAATGTTCATAAAACGACCGTTTCCATCGGCGCCAAGCAACAGCGAACCGTTGCGCCCAACCTTTGCGCCGCAGCACCGCCGTTTATCGTTCGTGTTCAATCATATGGAAGAGTGTACCGCGCTGTCTACCCGTGGATGTCCCGTAGTCGAAAGAATGTTCCCCGTTCCGCGAAACCCCAACTGGTGAAATCACGGTTCAACGGGTTGAGGCGCGCGCCCCGCCGTTCTAGACTCCCGGCCTGGAATTGTCGTGGCGGTGCCCGAAGGAGTGCAAGGAACGATGGCCGACCAGACGCTCGACGCCAAGGGGCTGCAATGCCCGCTGCCGGTGCTGCGCGCGCGCAAGGCGCTGAAGACGGTGCCGCCCGGATCGACGCTGACCGTCGAGGCGACCGACCCCAGCGCGCCCAAGGATTTCGCCGCCTTCTGCGAAGCCACCGGCAACCGGCTGGCCTCCAGCGTGGAGGAGGGGGGCGTCTTCCGTTTCGTGATCGAACGCAACGCCTGACAGCGCCGCGAAACGGGGCGTCTTGCGCGTCCCCCGCGCAAAGGGGGTGGGGACGGCGGTTGGGGGATGTGACGATAAGCCCCGCAATCATCCTGTACTTTCATTAGCGATCCGGGAAGAATGGGTGCAGGGAAATGCCTCGAACACGAACGAAAAAGACAGAAAAGCATGTTCACCACCCTGTTCACCCACGCCGCCTGCCTGGACCACGACACAGGGCTGGGCCATCCGGAATGCGCCGACCGGCTTCGTGCGGTGCTGGCGGCACTTGAAACCGAAGAATTCTACATGCTCGAACGGCAGGAGGCGCCGCTCGCCACTTTCGAGCAGCTGTCCCGCGCGCACCCGCGGGAGCATGTCGAGCGCATCCTGGCCCTGGTGCCGGAGCAGGAGCACGCGGGCATCGACGCCGACACGGTGATGTCCCCCGGCTCCGGCGAAGCCGCGCTGCGCGCCGCCGGGGCGGTGGTCGCGGCGGTGGACGCGGTGGCATCGGGCCATTCGCGCAACGCCTTCTGCGCCGTGCGCCCGCCGGGGCACCATGCCGAGCATGACAAGGCTATGGGCTTCTGCCTGTTCAACAACGCCGCGGTCGGCGCCTACCACGCGCGGGCGGCGCATGGGCTGCAGCGGGTTGCGGTGATGGATTTCGACGTGCACCACGGCAACGGCACGCAGGACATTTTCCAGCGGGACCCGGACCTGCTCTATTGCTCCACCCACCAGTCGCCGCTCTATCCCGGCACGGGCGACGCGGGCGAGAAGGGCGAGTACGGCAACTGCGTCAACGCGCCGCTCGCCGCCATGTCCGGCTCGCCGGAGTTCCGGCACGCGATGACCCACATCATTCTGCCGGCCATCGACCATTTCAAACCGGACCTGTTGATCATCTCCGCCGGATTCGACGCTCATTCCCGCGACCCGCTGGCCGGGCTGCATTTGACCGATGACGACTTCGCCTGGGCCACCCGCAAGCTGGGCGATCTGGCCCGCACCCATTGCGGCGCCCGCATCGTGTCGGTTCTGGAGGGCGGCTACAACCTGCGCGCCCTGGCCACGGCCACCGCGGCGCATGTGCGCGAATTGATGTATTGCTGAGCTTTCCGATTCTTCCGGCCGATTCTTCCGGCTAGGCCCGTGGTGGGAGCGTGATACGCCCGCCGCGGGCCTTGCGCATTTGGGGGCTGAGCCATAATTTCGGTTCTCGGTCCCATCGCGGGCACCCCATCGTATGGATCATTGGCCGGATGGATCATGGCTGACCTCGCTAACATTCCCCCCGACATCGCCGCCCTCAGCTTCGAGGACGCGTTGGCCGAGCTTGAGCGCATCGTCCGCCAACTCGAGGACGGGCGCGGCAAGCTCGACGACGCGATCTCCTCCTACGAGCGCGGCACCGCGCTGAAGCGGCATTGCGAGGCGAAGCTGCGGGAGGCCCAGGCCAAGATCGACCGCATCACCGTTGCCGCCGATGGCACCCTCGGCACCGAACCCGCCCGGATCGACTGACGTGCAGACCGACCTCAAGACAGCCATGGCCGACATGGCCGCCGATGTGGAGCGTGCGATCCTGCACCTCCTGCCGACGACCGACCTCCCCGAATCGCGTGTGCTGGAGGCGATGCGCTACGGCTGCCTGAACGGCGGCAAGCGGCTGCGTCCCTTCCTGGTGTGCCAGTCCGCGGCGCTGTTCGGCGTCAACCCGGACTGCGCGCTGCGCGTCGCCGTGGCGGTGGAGTTCGTGCACAGCTACTCGCTGGTCCATGACGATCTGCCGGCGATGGACGACGGCGATCTGCGCCGCGGCCAGCCGACCGTGCATCGCAAGTTCGACGAGGCGACCGCCATCCTGGCCGGCGACGGGCTGCTGACCTACGCCTTCGAGGTGCTGGCTGACCCGGCGACCCACGAGGACCCGAACGTGCGCTGCCAGCTCGTGGCGGCGCTCGCCAAGGCGGCCGGGCCGCACGGCATGGTCGGCGGCCAGATGCTCGACCTGATCGCCGAGCACGAGACCTTCGACCTCGGCACGACGACGCGGCTCCAGCGCATGAAGACCGGCGACATGATCGCCTTCTCCTGCGAGGCCGGCGGCATCCTGGGCAAGGCCCCGCCGCCGCAGCGTCTCGCGCTGCGCGCCTACGCCCATGACCTGGGGCTGGCCTTCCAGATCGTCGACGACCTGCTGGACGTGGAAGGCACGGAGGCGGAGACCGGCAAGTCGGTCGGGCGCGACGCGGAGGCCGGAAAGTCGACCTTCGTGTCCATCCTCGGGCAGGACCGCGCCCGTTCGCAGGCCGCGATGCTGGCCGTGCAGGCCAAGGCGCACCTGGAGATCTTCGAGGGGCGCGCCGATATCCTCAAAGCGGTCGCCGACTTCGTCGTCGCGCGGCGGACCTGAACGGAGGACGTTTCCAACGTGACCCCCAACGACAAGACGCCGCTTCTCGACCTCGTCCGCACCCCCGCCGACCTGCGCGCGCTCAAGCCCGAACAGCTTCGGCAGGTGGCCGACGAACTGCGCACGGAAACCATCAGCGCGGTGTCGGTGACCGGCGGTCATTTGGGCGCCGGGCTGGGGGTGGTCGAACTGACCGTCGCCCTGCATTACGTGTTCCAGACCCCGGCCGACCGGCTGATCTGGGACGTCGGGCACCAGTGCTACCCGCACAAGATCCTGACCGGGCGCCGCGACCGCATCCGCACCCTGCGCACCGGCGGTGGCCTGTCGGGCTTCACCAACCGGTCGGAGAGCGAGTACGATCCGTTCGGCGCTGGCCACAGCTCCACCTCGATCTCCGCGGGTCTGGGCATGGCGGTGGCGCGCGACCAGCTGGGCCGCGACAACCATGTGGTCGCCGTGATCGGCGACGGCGCGATGAGCGCCGGCATGGCCTACGAGGCGATGAACAACGCCGGGTCGGCGAACAGCAAGCTGATCGTCATCCTGAACGACAACGACATGTCCATCGCTCCGCCGGTCGGCGCGATGAGCGCGTACCTGTCGCGGCTGATCTCGTCGAAGCCCTATCTCAGCCTGCGCCATCTGGCCAAGGACATCGCGGAGCAGCTGCCGCGGCCGCTGCGCACGGCGGCGCGGCGGGCGGAGGAGTACGCCCGTGGCATGGTCACCGGCGGCACGCTGTTCGAGGAGATGGGCTTCTACTACATCGGCCCGATCGACGGGCACAATCTGGACCATCTGCTGCCGGTCCTGCAGAACGTGCGCGACGCCGACGACGACAAGCCGGTCCTGATCCACGTCGTCACCAAGAAGGGCAAGGGCTACGGCCCCGCCGAGGCCTCGGCCGACAAGCTGCACGCGGTCGCCAAGTTCGACGTCGTCACCGGCGCCCAGTCCAAGCCGAAGTCCAACGCCCCGACCTACACCCGCGTCTTCGCCAACGCCCTGATCGCCGAGGCCGAGCGCGACTCTCGCGTCCTCGCCATCACCGCGGCCATGCCGTCGGGCACCGGGCTCGACCTGTTCGGCCAGCGCTTCCCCGACCGCTGCTTCGACGTCGGCATCGCCGAGCAGCACGCGGTGACCTTCGCCGCCGGTCTGGCGACGGAGGGCTTCAAGCCCTTCTGCGCGATCTACTCGACCTTCCTGCAGCGCGCGTATGACCAGGTGGTGCACGACGTGGTGCTGCAGCGCCTGCCGGTGCGCTTCGCGCTCGACCGTGCCGGTCTGGTCGGGGCGGATGGGGCGACCCACGCCGGGGCCTTCGACGTGGCCTATCTCGGCTGCCTGCCCGACATCGTGCTGATGGCGGCGGCGGACGAGCTGGAGCTGATGCACATGGTGGCGACCAGCGCCACCATCGACGACCGCGCCTCGGCGCTGCGCTACCCGCGCGGCGAGGGGGTGGGGCTGGAGCTGCCGGAGCGCGGCGAGGTCCTGCCCATCGGCAAGGGCCGCATCCTCCAGGAAGGCACCAAGGTGGCGATCCTCAGCTACGGCACGCGCTTGGCCGAGGCGCGCAAGGCGGCGGCGGAACTGGGCGCGCGCGGCCTGTCGACGACGGTGGCCGATGCGCGCTTCGCCAAGCCGCTGGACGAGGAGCTGGTGCGCCGTCTGGCGCTGGAGCATGAGGTGCTGATCACCATCGAGGAGGGCTCGGTCGGCGGTTTCGGCAGCTTCGTGCTGCAGCATCTGGCGATGGCCGGGCTGCTGGACGGCGGGCTGAAGATCCGGCCGATGGTCCTGCCTGACCGCTTCCTCGACCATGACAGCCCGGCCAAGCAGTATGAGGAGGCCGGTCTTGCCGCCCGCCACATCGTCGCCACGGCTCTGCAGGCGCTGGGGATCGAGGCGGCGGCGGTGCGGGCCTGACTCCAAATGGAAAGCGCTGCCGCCCGACCCCGAATGTCGAGCCTGGTCGAAGGGGCTAATGCCATTAGCCTAAGGTCGCGCGGGGCGCTTTCTCTGGTGCGGCTGGGACCGCTGTCTTACAATTCGAAAACAATAGATAATTAACGTATCCGGCGGGACTGGGTGTTGTCGAACATGCCTCAGGTGTTTGCAGCGGGTGCAGGGCGCGCATCCGACGAGAACGGCGCTTCGCCTCAGGATGGTCCGGAGATGTTCCGGTCCATCGTTGAGTCGTCTCCGACGCCCACTGCCGTGGTCGACGGGACATCCTTCCGTTGTCTTTACGCCAACGCCGTCATGCGCGCCTTGGGCTTGGAAGCGGGGCATGCCCTGTCCGACCGTTTTCCGGAAGCTTCCGACGAGCGCATGGCCGAGACGCTGCGCAATGGCGAGGGCGCCCGCCTGCGGATCACCGGGCCGGAGGAGGTGTCCTGGAACCTGTCTGTGGCCGCACTCGACGGCGGCCCATCGCTTCTGGTCACCCTGCATCCCGCCGAGTCCGATTCGACTGAGACCGCCCATCACCACGCGCGGGAGGTCAGCCATCGGGTCAAGAACACGCTCCAACTGGTGTCCAGCCTGTTGACGCTCCAGACCCTGTCGGCCAAGGACCCGGACATGCGCCGCGCCTTCCAGGAGGCGTGCGGCCGCATCGGCACGGTGACCCAGGCGCACCAGCGCGTTCACGCCGCCGCCCGCGGCAGCCTCGTCGATTTCGGGGCCTATCTGAAAGATGCCTGCCGGGAGATGGAAAGCCACTTTGCGGTGGGCGGGCCGGAACGGCGCATTGCCGTGACGGTGGAACAGGCGATGCTGCCGGTGGATTCCGTGATCCCCCTCGCCCTCATTCTCAATGAACTGGTTGGCAATGCCACCAAATACGCCTATGCGGCGGGTAGCCCGGGGGATATCGAAGTCAGTCTCGTGCCGCGCGACGAGGGTGGCCGCCGCCTGAGCGTCGCCGATCATGGCCGCGGCCTGCCGCAGGGCTTTGAGGTTGCGCGCGCCGACTCGCTGGGCATGAAGGTGGCGCGGGCTTTCGCTGGCCAGTTGAAAGGGAAGCTGCGCGCGGAGCCGAACGTTCCTGGCACGCGCTTCGTCCTTGACCTGCCTTTCTGACCGTCCGTGGCCGGTGACAGTTCATCGCCTCTTGCCGAACGCCTCATCCTGCGCCATGCATCCACCCTCGTCGACGGGGGAGTTCTGAGATGGCGCGGGTGCGTGCGGATGTGGCGCTGGTGGAGCGCGGATTGGCCGAAAGCCGGGCCAAGGCGCAGGCGCTGATCCTGGCCGGGCTGGTCTATTCCGACACGAAGCGCATCGACAAGGCCGGCGATGCGATCGCCGAGGACGCTCCACTGTCGGTGAAGGGCCAGGACCATCCCTGGGTGTCACGCGGCGGGCTGAAGCTGGTCAAGGGATTGGACGTCTTCAGCATCGACCCCACCGGCCTGACCGCCGTCGACGTGGGCGCCTCGACCGGCGGCTTCACTGACGTGCTGCTGACCCGCGGCGCCGCCAGGGTCTATGCGGTGGATGTCGGACATGGACAACTGGCCTGGAAGCTGCGCAACGACCCGCGCGTCGTGGTTTTGGAAAAGACCAACGCCCGCCACCTGACCAGCACCGAGATTCCCGATCCGGTGGACATGGTGGTCTGCGACGCCAGCTTCATCGGACTGGAGGTGGTGCTTCCCGCCGCCCTCGCTCTGGTTGTGCCGGGCGGGCGGCTCGTCGCGCTCATCAAGCCGCAGTTTGAGGTCGGCAAGGGCCGCGTCGGCAAGGGTGGGGTGGTGCGCGAGCCGGAACTGCACCAGGAGGTCTGCGACCGCATCCGCGGGTGGCTCGATGCCCTGCCGGGTTGGCGCGTGCTGGACATCACCGAAAGCCCGATCACCGGCCCCGAAGGGAACAAGGAATTCCTGATCGGAGCGGTGAAGGACTTCTGGATGGAACCATAAACTGTTACGAGAGCACCCATAAACCGCACTCCGCGGAACCATAAAATGGTCCGTTGCAACCGCGCGCCAAGATCGCCGGCCAGGATGTTGAGCGGCTGTAAAACAGCGTCCGATGGATAATTTTCCTTGTGAAATATGGTGCGCCTTCTGTGTGTTGTGACCGCTTGGCCGGCGCTCGCTTTTGGATGGCTTTCATGGTCAGGAAGGGTAGGTTTCGTGATGGTTGTAAAATAATATTTCTTCCTCCCATCTATAAATAAAAAAGGCATCTAACGAATATAAATTGGATCAATTTATTCTGATGAACCTAATGGAGAGTCAAAATATTCAGTATTGAATAGGATAATATTCTATATAACAGTGAATTTTTCTGTATTTCACTCACGAATGCCCGATTTCAAGGAGATGAAATTCGGTTATCCTGCTGAGGAACGCTCATCGCAGGAGGTTCCCCATGCCGCACAGCGTCACATTGCGCGTCTCGGGGGCTCGAGCTTGCTTTTCTCGCGCGGCGTTCAAAACCGAACGCGTCTCCTACGATGTCATTACTCCGTCCGCCGCTCGCGGTATCTTCGACAGCGTGCATTGGCGCCCCGGGCTGCGCTGGATCATCGACCGCATCCATGTCCTCAAGCCAATCCGCTTCCAGTCGCTGAGCCGCAACGAGATCGGTGACCGCATCCCGGTTGCCTCGGTGCGCCATGCCATGCGGAACGGTGCCTTTCAGACCCTGCCGCGAATCGCCGCCGACAACCGGCAACGACGTGCCGCCACCATCCTGGTCGAGGTCGATTATCTCATCACCGCCCGCCTCACCCTGACCGATGACGCCCCGGTTGGGGGCCGGCTGGACATTCCCCTTGGCATCTTCACCCGCCGCGCCCGGCGCGGCCAATGCTTCCGCTCCCCCTGCCTCGGTACCCGCGAGTTTCCGGCCGACGTCATGCTGTGGGTATCCCTTGGCGTCTCGTCGAGGACACCGCCAAGCTGCGCTCTTGCTACATTGGGATCGGCTTCTACAAGAACCGCGACGGCGAGTCTGTCTCGTTTAGCCTCGCCCAAGTCTTCGACGAGTTCGGTCACGGGATTATCCTGCGCGGAACGCCGGTGTCGATCGACAAGAAGAACCGCCATCCGTACCTGAGCGAGGGTCAGGCCTACGAGTTGCTGCGCGACGCGCTGGACGAGTACGACCGCGCGCTGCAGCATATGCCCGCCCGCATCGTCATCCACAAGTCGAGCCACTTTCGCGACAGCGAGCGCAAGGGCTTCCTGCGTGCCCTCTACGAGAAGGGCATCCGCACTAAGGACTTCGTCGCTATCACGGATACAGACATCCGCCTCTTCGGCGACGGCGACTATCCGCCCAAGCGCGGCACAATGCTTGCCATAACCGAGACCGAGGGCCTGCTCTACACGCGCGGTACCGTCGACTTCTACAAGACCTATCCCGGCGCGTACGTTCCTAAGCCCCTCAAGGTCACCGTCTACGAGCAGGACTCGTCCCTCGAGAGCCTCTGCGAGAAGATCCTCGGCCTGACCAAGATGAACTGGAACAACACCCAGATGGACGGCCGACTGCCGATCACTCTCGAATGCGCACGGAAGATTGGCGACATCATGAAGTACGTTCGCCCGACCGAGAAGCCGCAGGTCAGCTACAGCTTCTACATGTGAAGCTCCTCACCCGCGCCGTGGCACCGCCTCGGCCAGACCGTTCTCAGCGACTTTGGGGTCCCGCGCCGGCGCGGCAGCCGATCGGAGTTGCGGCGCGTTACTGATTGTCCGGTTTTACCGGCCCAATAGGCAGCTTCCGAGAGGGTCGGACGTTCAGCGGAACTTATACGAATGGCCATCTCTGGCGCTTTGCGCAAGAGAAGCGGAATCGCCCGCCCTGGAGCCGCCGCGGCCGGGTGTTGCGCCCGGAATCCACCCTATCCGGTGCTGTCGCGAAAGGGCGGGGTGATCGCCGCCCGCCGTCAATCTTTGCAATGGAACCCTGCGGCGACGATCAAGTCGTCGCAGTTGTTGAAGCAGAAAATTTCCGGGCAAGATCAATGAATGCTTTGAACGCGGCAGACGGGTGTCGCCGGCTGGGATAGTAGAGGCAAAGCCGCTCCAGTGGCGGGGTCCAGTCTTCGAGAATGCGAACGAGGCGGCCGGCGGCAAGGTCGCCTTGAACGTCGGACTCCATGAAGAAGCCGATCCCCATATTTTCCAGCACCGCCATGCGGGCGAGGCTGGCCTCGTCCAGGGTGATCGGGCCGCCCACGTCGATCTGGATCGGCTGTCCCCTCTTCTCGAACTGCCACCGATAAAGCGCTCCATTGGGCAGCCTTACGCGGATGCACGAATGGGAAAGCAGGTCGGAGGGCGACCTTGGCTGGCCCCGGGTCCGGAAATAGCCCGGTGATGCAACCACCGCATAGCGGCGGCGCGGACCGAGCGGCACCGCGATCATGTCGCTGGGGACGAGGTCCGCGGTGCGGATGCCGAGATCGAAACCGTCCGCGACGATGTCGACGAGCCGGCCTTCGGTGACGAGATCGACATGGACCTGCGGATAGAGCCGCAGGAACTGGAGCAGGAGGGGAAGGATCTCACGCGCGGCTGCGGCAAAGCTGTTGATCCGCAAGATGCCCGATGGCGTATCCTGCTGCGACTGGGCGGTTTCCATCGCCTCATGGATGTCCTGGAGCGCGGGACCGATTTTCTCCACGAACTGCCGCCCGGCGTCGGTCAGGGAGACGCTCCGGGTCGTGCGATTGAACAGTCGGACGCCGAGTTGACGCTCCAGCTTCCCGATGACGTTGCTCAGTGCGGTGGTCGACAGGCCAAGTTCCAGGGCCGCTGCCCGGAACGATCCACGCCGCGCAATGGCGAGAACAGCATCAAATTCGATCAGACCGTGTTTCGACATTGTCCCGCTTTTCGCAATGCCGCATGCCAGTTTACCCCAATTATCGTGATTGATGTTTGGCTCTAAATCAACCTTGCAACGTCAAGGAGCCGAGCGATGTCGATCGAACTGCCCAAACCCATAGCCGACTATGTCGAGGCTAATGCACAACTCGATGTGGACGGCATGCTGACGCCTTTTGCCGCCGACGCGGTCCTCTTGGACAACGGAAAACGTCACAAGGGCCACGCCGAGCTGCGAACCTTGTTTGAAGACGAGGTGATTGCGGTCAAGGCCATCTTCATGCCGGACACTGTTCGCGACGAGAACGGGCAAGTCGTTGTCGAAGGCCCTGCCCATGGCGACTTCAAGGGCAGCCCCATCCGCTTCACCTATCGCTTCACGCTCGAACATGACGCGATCAAAGACTTGGAGATCACAGTATGAGCATCAAAGCTGATCCAACTGAGTTCGCGGGAAAACGAGTGCTCGTCAGCGGCGGCACCAAGGGCTTGGGCCGCGCTACCGTCGATCGCTTCCTGGCCGGCGGCGCCCGGGTGATGACCGCCGCCCGCGGAACTCCACAACCGATCGACGGCGTCGAGTTCGTCCAGGCAGACCTGACGACAGCCGAGGGCGGGGCAACCCTGGCCAAGGCGGCGCTCGACCGTATGGGCGGCATCGACATCCTCGCTCATGTGATCGGCGGCTCGGCCTCGCCGGGCGGCGGCTTTCTTGCCCTGACGGACGATCACTGGCTCGCCGAGCTGAACCTTAACCTTCTGGCCACTGTCCGCCTTGATCGCCTCCTGGCTCCGCAGATGATGGAACGGGGGGCCGGCGCGATTGTGCATATCACGTCCATCCAATCGATCCTGCCGCTTCCCGAATCGACCACTGGCTACGCCGCCGCAAAGGCTGCGCTCAGGACCTACAGCAAGTCGATCTCTAAGGAGCTGGGACCGAAGGGCGTGCGGGTCAACGCTGTCTCCCCCGGCTGGATCATGACCGAGTCGTCCGTCGACTTTCTGAAGCGTCTGCAGGCCGCCAATGGCGGAACGATCGAGGAGGCGCGGCAAGTTGTCCTCGATGCTCTGGGTGGGATCCCGATCGGGCGTGCGGCCGAGCCCGATGAGGTTGCCGATCTCATTGCCTATCTGGCCTCGGATCGCGCCGCCGCGATCCACGGCGCCGAGTTTATCATCGACGGCGGCACCGTTCGGACTGTCTGAGGTCATCGCCCCGACGTTCGGCCTCCGTGGCGGGCGTCGGGAAGCAGTGGGTCCTGTGGCGCAGGCATGACGCTCCTGGTCACCGGCTTTGTCCACGCCTGGATCGACCGCAGGATCGGTTGGGGCGCATCATCCTCGCACTGCCCTCACCCCGCACCGACCCGCTCGTCAATGTGCGTCGGGGGACGTCCAGCCGCCGATATGCGCGTAAACGGCGTCGCGCAGTTGTGCAATCTCGCGGTTGAGCTTTCCCAAAGCGTCGGGTGACTGCCCGGAGGCGCGGAGCAGTGTATCGCCCAGGCAACCGGCCCTGGAACGCAGAGCCAGTCCTTGGTCCGTCAGCGACACGATGACCTGCCTCTCATTGGTCGGGTTGCGCGTGCGATGGATCAGCTTCGCGGCCTCGAGGCGTTTGAGCAGGGGCGTCAACGTGCTGGATTCAAGAGCAAGCTGCTGGGCGATGCTCCCCACCGTCTGTCCGTCTTCCCGCCACAGGATGTTGAGGACGAGATACTGCGGGTAGGTGAGGCCAAGGGCGTCCAGCAGCGGCTTGTATGCCCGCTGGATGGCGATGCCGGCCGAGTAGATCGCGAAGCAGAGCTGATCCTCCAATGGCACCGGCGGGTTGTTCTCATCCGACATGGGCAGGCTCCCTTCGCAGCGCATCGTCCACTGACATATATCGCGATAAATTTCCCTGGACAAGAGCGCGCGCCGGAGATACACATAGTTATCGCGATAACAATTATCGCAAACAGATGGAGGTACACATGAGGAAGACGTTTCAGTCCCTGATCCTGGCCGCTTCGGTCGTCACCCTGCCGCCGTCGGTTTCGCAGGCGCAGCCGACCAGCCATTCCGTCGAGCAAACGGCCGTTAAGAATGTTGTCCTCGTCCACGGCGCCTTCGCCGATGGATCGGGATGGCGGAAGGTCTATGAGGACCTGACCACCCGTGGTTACCGGGTCACGATCGTCCAGAATCCGCTCACCTCGTTCGACGACGATGTGGCGGCCACGCGGCGCGCGCTCGACCGGCAGGATGGTCCCGCCGTTCTGGTCGGCCACAGCTGGGGCGGCACCGTCATCACCGAAGCCGGCGTCCATCCCAAGGTGCGCGGGCTGGTCTATGTGTCCGCCCTGTCGCCCGACGCCGGCGAGACCACGGCGCAGCAGTATGACGGCTATACGACACCGCCCGAGTTCGTCATCGAGACCAGCGGGGACGGCTTCGGCTTCATCAAGCCCGACAATTTCGCCGCCGGCTTCGCGGCGGATGCGACGAAGGCCGACGCCGATTTTCTGAAGGCGTCGCAGGTGCCGATCAATATGGCGAGCTTCGGCGTGAAGCTCGGGCACGCCGCCTGGCGGACCAAGCCCAGCTGGGCGGTGGTCGCGACGGAGGACAAGGCGTTCGATCAGCGGATGCTCCAGGACATGGCGAAACGCATCGGAGCAAAGGTCACGAACGTTCCGGCCAGCCACGCCGTCTACTTCACGCAATCGGCAGTCGTCGCGACGGTGATCGACGAAGCGGCCCAACAGTCGGGCGCGGCTTCGCGCTAGGCACCGGCCTCGTCGGACCATTCTCTCCGCTTACCGAAAGGCCCGTGACATGAACCAATCCGTCCCCGGTGGCTCCGAGGAGTTCAACCGACGTGTCCGTGACAATCAGACGCAAAGACTCTCCAACCTCAAGCCTGCCTATGATTTTATCGTCTGCGGTGCTGGCGCATCCGGATCCGTGATCGCGCGCCGCCTGGCTGAAAATGCCGACTGCTCCGTGCTCCTCATCGAAGCGGGGGGCAGCGACGAGGATGAGGCGGTGCTGAATCCGGCATTGTGGCCCACGAATCTCGGCAGTCGGCGCGATTGGGGATTCCACGCCGAGCCAAACCCGCATCTGGACGGCCGCGCGCTTCCCATGTCCATGGGCAAGGGGCTCGGCGGCGGGTCGAGCATCAATGTCATGGTGTGGGCAAGGGGCCATCGCGCCGACTGGGATTATTTCGCGGAACAGTCCGGCGATGCCGGCTGGAGCTATGAGGCGGCTCTCGGCATCTACCGCCGCATCGAGAATTGGCAGGGTGCGCCGGACCCGCATTACCGCGGCAGTTCCGGACCGGTGTGGGTGCAGCCCGCACAGAACCCGAGCCCGATCGCCGACGCCCTGCTCAGCGCGGCCGGGTCCCTCGGCATTCCGCGCTACGACAGCCCCAATGGCAGGATGATGGAAACCGCGGGAGGCGTGGCCTATGCCGATATGCTCGTGCGGGACGGACGGCGCAACTCGCTCTACCGCGCTTATGTCCATCCTGTGGCCGATCGACCGAACCTCACGATCCTGACCGATACGCTTGTGCGCCGCGTGCTCCTCGACGGGGCGACGGCGACCGGCGTCGAGGTCGAACGGGGCGGCGAGATTCTGTCGATCATGGCAGGCTCGGAGGTCGTCCTGTCCACCGGCGCCATCAACACGCCCAAGCTGCTCATGCTGTCCGGGATCGGCGACCGGAGCCAACTTGACCGGCACGGCATTCCGCTCGCACGTCACCTCCCCGGCGTAGGCCGCGGCCTGCAGGATCATGTGTCGTTCGGCTGCACCTGGGAGTATCGGCAGCCGATCGCTCCACACACCAGCGGGAGCGAGGCGACCCTCTACTGGAAAAGCCGTCCCGAACTGGAGGCGCCGGACCTTCTGTTCTGCCAGGTCGAGTTCCCCGTTCCCAGCGAGCGCACGGCGGCGCGCGGCGTCCCCGATCATGGGTGGACGATGTTCGCCGGGTTGGCGCAGCCCTATAGCCGTGGCGAGGTGCGGCTGCGGTCGGCGGACCCGGCCGCAGCGCCCCTGGTCGATCCCAACATGCTGTCCGATCCGCGGGACCTGGAGACGGCCCGCGCCTGCGTGCGGCTGTGCCGCGAGATCGGGAACAATGCAGCTTTCGCCCCCCATGTCCAGCGCGAGGCCATCCCCGGGGTGGGAGCGGCGATCGACGATCAATTCCTCCGCGACGCAGCGGTGACCTATTGGCATCAATGCGGGACGGCTCGGATGGGCATGGATGACCTGTCGGTCGTCGACGCGTCGCTGGCGGTTCACGGCATCGACCGGCTGCGCGTCGCGGATGGCTCGATCCTCCCGAGGGTCACGACGGGCAACACGCAAGCACCGTGCGCGATCGTGGGCGAGCGTGCGGCTGAAATCTTGCGGCGGCGGCATGGGTTGTAGGCGCCTTTCACCAACCCACGGGCTATACGTTGCATGTTGAGCGTCCGACTGGCCGAGGGTTCGCGGACATACCGTAGGCTAGCCCGGATAATTCACCAGAGCTGAAGCTGGGGGTGGCGGGCGCGAGGTTAAGCCGCTGACTTCGTGTATGATTCTGGTGCTGAAGCAGTCTCACCACGGATCAACGGAGTTCACGCCCGCCATGGCCGAGAGTACCGGGGTTCTGCCCGGCTTGTCACCGGTTGCCGGCAAGCCGGTTCACGCCGCCTTCGATGGCGGCCGTCTCACCTCCGACGCCGGCGTCCTGCTGCTGGCCGAGATCGATCGGCGGCTTGGGGTCTGCGAGCGCCTGGCGCGCTGCATCGAGGAACCGAGACGACTGCAGCGATCTTGGAGTTTCTCGGGTAACCTTAAATCATCTCCGGGCCGCATATCATGCGGTCGCATTCACGAGATGACCTGATACGGTCGAGATGAACGCACGAAGACGCTGAAGACGCCGTAGGTCCCGGTGATATCCCATCCAGATGTCTCGCGCCGGCGGCGGCGTCGGCAGGTCCAGTCTGCGGATACCCGGGATCTGATTGCCGACCACGCGGGGGAGGACGGCGATTCCGATGCCTTGCCTGCACATGCGCCCCTGGACGTTCCGGTTGTTCGATCGCAGGACCGGCCTCGCGTTGGGGAAACTTTCGATGAGCCACGCGATGTCAGGGAAATGGCCGGTGGACGTGTCGTGGGTGATCAGCCGGAAACCGGTCCCATCGCCATATTTCGGCTCCTGCGCCTCCTCCGCGATGTAAACGCCGTACTCAAGGCGGAAGAGTCGTCGCTGAACAACGTCAGCGGCGTCGAACGGAACGATACGGAAAGCGACGTCGGCCTCCCGCTGGGCGAGATTGAACAGGCGGGTGCCGGTCAGGATCTCGACGTCGACGTTGGGGTACGCTTTCGAGAAATCCGCCAGCACGGGAGGCAAGACATAGGCCCCGAACCAGTCCGCGGATGAAATGCGCAGACTGCCTTTGAGGTTCTGCTCTTGCCCCGCAAGCCGGCGCTCCATCGCCAGCGCGCTTTCCTCCATCTGCTCCGCCAGCGCGATGATCCCGTGGCCCTCTTCGGTCAGAACAAGACCGTCCGCGGTGCGCTGGAAGAGCGTGTGACCGATCGCCTGCTCAAGTGCGCGGAGGCGCCGGCCGACGGTCGGATGGCTTGTCTGAAGAGAACGCGCGGCTGCGCCGAGCGTGCCGGATCGCGCAATCGCGAGAAAGACTCTGACGTCGCTCCATTCCATCACAACCACCCGCACAAAACTGAACGGCGAGAGTACAGTTATGTCACTTATCGAACAAATCTAAATGCCTAGATTGCCATCATCGTCTGGAGATTCATCCTTCTGCGGATCCGCCAAGCCCATGTGGGCCACCGCTTGGGTGAAGGAATCGTGACCCTGGCTGTGGAGCCCAAGGAAAGCTCGTCCGGACGGAACAGAGAGGATTTTCCTGAGGGGGCGCGGAACGCGGCGTCCCGCCTCGATACTCGCAAATGAGGATCTCGATGATGATCACGATGCTGGTGACCTATGCGGGCGATGAGGAAACGCCGTTCGACCGCGACCATTGGATCAACGTGCACTTCCCGCTCGTGCGGGAAAGCTGGGGACGTTATGGGCTGGTCAGCGCCGGTGGGTTCTTCCCGCAAGGTAAGGGTGCCGGGCTAATCGCGGTTGGGGTCGTCAATTTCCGCGACGAGGCCGCCATGGAAGCGGCGCTCAATTCGCCGGAAACCGCCCAGGTCATGGCCGACGTGGACATCGTCACCGCCGTCAAACCGCAGCGCAGCATCGTGAAGCCGCTCTGAGCGGCACAGCGGTGTCCGCAAGGGGCTCGGCAAAGCTGTCTCGGCGGGCTTCGGGACGAAGGACTGGTCGATCATGGCCGACATGACGGTTCGCCGCGGCGACGGCGTGGCGTCGTCTGAAACCAACTCGGAGAAGAAACAATGAAGACTTGGCTCATCACCGGCTGCTCGAGCGGCTTTGGACAGCGCCTCGCGCTCGCCGCAGCACAGCGCGGCGATCAGGTCATCGCGACGGCCCGCGATGTCAAGACGATCGAAGACATGGCCGAGCCTTTCGGCGGCCGCATGATCACCTTGCCGCTGGACGTGACGGATGCGGCGGCCGCCAAGGCAGCGGTCGCAAAGGCGGTCGAGACCTTCGGCGGGTTTGACGTGCTCGTGAACAATGCCGGCTACGGGCTGTTCGGCGCGATCGAGGAAGGGACGCCCGAAGAATATCGGCCGATGTTCGAGGTGAACGTCTTCGGTCTGATCGAAATCACCAGAGCCGCCTTGCCCGTCCTGCGACGTTCGAGTGGAACGATCGTCACCATGTCGTCTGGCGCCGGCATCGCGGGCAGCGGCGGCGGAGGTTATTACAACGCCGCCAAGTTCGCCGTGGAAGGGATTTCCGAAGCGCTTGCCAGCGAGCTGAAGCCGTTCGGCATCCGCGTGCTGATCGTCGAGCCTGGGCCGTTCCGCACCGATTTCCTTGGCCGCTCGATCAGGATGGCGGCCAACGAGATGCCGGAATACGCCGCGAGCTCGCGCAAGCACTATCGCGAAACCAACAACGGCAATCAGGTGGGCGATCCCGCCAAAGCGATCACGGTGATCCTGCAGGCGGTCGACGCCGATGACGCCCCGCTTCATCTGCCGCTCGGCCCCATCGCGCACGCGATCGCCGAGCGAAAGCTGGCTGCGTTCCGCGGCGATATCGACGCTTGGCGCGACATCTCGATCGCCACCGATTTCGATCAGCCCTGAGCGTTGGCCGCGAGCTCTGTCTAGACGTCAACATCGACTGGGAAGCGATCATGATCGCAACGTTGAAGGGGTTTACCCAGCAGCTGGTGCCGGTGAATGGCATCAAGATCAACGCTGTCACGGGAGGCTCAGGCCCGCCGATCCTTCTGCTTCACGGCTGGCCGGAGACATGGTGGGAATGGCACAATGTGATGCCGCTGCTGGCCGAGCATGTCAGCGTGGTGGCCATCGATCTTCGCGGCGCGGGCTTTTCCGACTGCCCGCTCGACGGCTATGACAAGGCGACGATGGCGCGCGACGCGCACGAGGTCATGATTGCCCTTGGGCATGAACGCTACGCCGTGTGCGGACATGACATCGGCGGAATGGTCGCCTTGCCTCAGGCCGCCATCTATCGGGAGGCTGTCACTCATCTGGCCGTCCTCGACGTTCCGCTTCCCGGCTGGACCGGATGGGAGACGACGACCGCGGGGCTCTGGCACTTCAGCTTCCACATGAACCGGGATCTGCCCGAGCGCCTGATCCATGGCCGTGAATATGACTATGTTTCGACCTTCATGGCAGAGCGTTTCTACGATCACAGCACATTCAATCCGGCGGACATCGAGATATACGCGAAGGCGATGGCTCTTCCTGGCCGCACGCGCGGCGGCATGGAATGGTATCGCACGCTCGCCGCCGATCATGCGGCGGCTCTTGAGTACAAGAAGCACCCCCTCGGGATACCGGTGCTCGGTCTGGGTGGGGACCAGCGGTTCGGTGCACAGATGGTGCCGATGCTCAAAGAGTTTGCCAGTAATGTGACAGGTGGCTCGATCGCGCGGTGCAGCCACTATGTTGCGGATGAGCGGCCCAATGAAGTCGCGGCCGCCCTGATCGATTTCCTCAAAGCCAACTGATACTCTGCGCCCGCGCCGTCGCGGGCCGGGCGGATCGCGACGCTGCGGGCGAATTGCACCCGAAGCGATCGCGATGGATCGACAAAATCAAGGAGACTGTCATGACCGCACCCCTCATTCGCGGCGTCAATCATATCGGCATCACGGTGCCCGACATTGAAGCGGCAAAATCGTTCCTGGTGAAAGCCTTTGGCGGCCAAGTGATCTACCAATCCTTCGGACCGCAGGATCCACCGCGGCAGGGACCCGAATTCGAGCGGGCCGTCGGCGCTTTCCCCGGAACGGTCGTGCGTGCGCAGGCGATGGTCAAGATCGGAACCGGACCCGATATCGAGCTCTTCGAAATGCACGGCCCCGAGCAAGCCCAGCCGATCCGGGCGAGCGACTTCGGCATCACGCACTTCGCTCTCTACACCGACGACATCGACGCATCGGTCGAGCGCTTCGAGAAGGCTGGAGGCACCCCCCTCACCGCGCCGCGCGCTATTCCCTATGCTACCGAGAAAGGTCCTGGAAACAAGGTCTGCTACTGCCGCATGCCCTGGGGCACGACGATGGAATTCATCACCACGCCGGACCGTATGCCCTATCATGACCAGACTGATCTGCGCAGGTGGCAGGACGAGGACTGAGCGGGGCACGACCGGACAGTACAGCGTCGCAGTCACCGTTCACCGCCGAGCGAGAGGAATTCACACACGCATCGTTGACAATGGCGGACGGGCAACATGCAAGAAAACGAACAGGCGTTTCCCGCATGGCCGAACAGACATCCGGCGGTCGTCTCGCCGTCCGCGCCGTCATCGTAACAATATCGGCAGAACATTGTCACATTAACTTGGGTGAGACCAGGAGGAAACCCGCAGACACCCAACTGCACTTTGCCGTCTTTCTTTGGATACCCGTTGAAACGCGAACATCGAGAGATCGATCTTCCTTACAGGGCGATCGGGTTTTCCGTTGGCTTACTACTTCGCGGCCGACCTACACTGCTTTGCCAAGTGGAGGAGCTGGGCGGTCAGGCCAACCACCAGGATAACCGCCAAGCTGCCCTGGGCACCAAGGAGCAGCGGCGACTTCAGGTCAGTCACCAAAGGGTGGCCGTCCGGAAAACGGCGCAGGATTTCGCTGACGGTCGGCACCATCAGGAGAAACGCGCTCGCGCTCAGGCAAACGATCTCGATGTATTCGGCCGAGCGCCCCACCCCAAGAATTCCCTTGACCCCATAGCCCGCGAACAGAAGGAGGATCGTGACGGCGCCGATGACGTAGCTGACCGGCTGATGTGCCACGAGGAAGACCGTCGAAGCGCCGATCAGCATGGAAACGAGATAGACGGCACCCGCCTTTGACCGGGGAACGATCCGGCCATGGCGGGCAAACATATAGAAGGCTACGGGAATCGCCGGCAGGCTGCCGAGCGTATGAGCCCAGCCAAGCGGAGAAATTCCGAACATAAGGGATTTCCTTTCTTATCCAGTGGGGCAGAGCGGCAAAGCAGGCAGCTCGGCAACGCCATCTTAGGCCGCCCTATCTACCTATCAGTCGATAGGTGAAACGGACATGCGTTCATTCTCCCGGCGAAGCGCCGGCTTCAAGCGACGATTCGCTGCAGCAAAGGACGGGCTATCGCTCCGAAGGTCGTGGCGTCGCCATAGGCGCGAGCGGATAGCATCGCGCCATGCACGCCAGCCATGAACAGTTCGGCATCGCTCCTGGCGGTTCCGACCAGCCGAAGACGGCCTTGTGCGGCGCCTCGCTCAAAGACGGAGGTGAGCCAGTCTGCAAGCTTGCGGAAATGCGCCCGCACTTCGAGAGCGACCGCTTCGGGAAGTACCGGACTCTCGCCCGCCAGGAGCGCGCAGACGCAGAACGGGTCGGTCGTGTCGGCGAAGCACCCCTCCCAGTAGCCGAGATAGGCGCGAAGCTGATCGAGCGGATCGGCAACGTTCCGCTCCAGCTCGGCAAGCCCGGCCTCGACCTCCTGCCGGTATTGCGCAACCAGCACGCGGACCAGATCCGCCTTGCCGGGGAAATGGTGGTGGATGCTCGCGGTGCGGATGCCGACGACCTTGGAGATGTCGGCGTAGCTGAAGCTGTTGTAGCCGCCCCTGGCGATCAGGGTGCGCGCACAGCTTAGAATGTCGTCGGCTCTGGTCGATGTGTTCCCCATATCTTTACCTACCAACTAGTAGGGAGCCCGTCAACGCAAATTTGATGTCCGCATATCGACGGGTATCGTCACGTAAACCCGAATCACGGGTTGCTGGCCTTGGGAAGCCCTCTCCGTGAGTCAGCGCCTCCGCTCGCCGGTATTAGTTTATGCGTGATCCCACAAACATCCCCATAAGCTGAAAATCCGGCGGGTGGACCGGAAGGGGCTGAATGGACCCTTTCCCATACCGGAGGCGTATCGGCAGCCGCCGATCGCCAACGCGATCGATGGCTTTACCGTTACCTCCCATGTAATCGCAGGAGGATCGCGGAACGACGATGCTGCTGTGGAGGTCCGGTCGATCCGGACAACCCCACGAAGGAGTTCCGCCATGACGAACGCAGCCCACGTCGCCCAGCGCTACATCGCCGTCTGGAACGAGACCGACCCCGACCGCCGGCTGGCCCTGCTCGTCGAACATTGGAGCGATGATGCGCATTACCTTGACCCGATGGTTCAGGCGAACGGCCACGCCGGCGTTAACGCCCTGATCGACGCCGTGCAGCAGCGGTTCCCGAACTGTCGTTTCATCCTGCAGGGCACGCCCGACGGCCACAACGGCCGCGTGCGCTTCTCCTGGTCCCTCGTTCCGGCGGGGGCAGAGCCCATTGCCGGCGGCACCGACTTCATCCGGTTGGCCGCCGATGGACGCATCCGCTCGGTGAGCGGCTTTCTGGACCGGGTTCCGGAAGGCGCATAGCGCACCGGCCATCCCGTCCCGCAACGTCCCGAACCCAGGAGCACCGGCCATGAGCATGGCTTCGACAATTCCCGCCGCACCGGATCAGCCCGGCTTCATCCGCACCGAAGACGGTGTGGCCCTTTTCTACCGGGATTGGGGACTGGGGAAGCCCGTCGTCTTTCTGTCCAGCTGGTCGCTAAATTCCGATTCCTGGGCCTACCAGATGCTGGCGCTGGCCGAGCGCGGCTACCGCTGCATCGCTTACGATCGCCGTGGCCATGGCCGGTCGAGCGACCCGGGAACCGGCTTCGACTTCGACCGGCTGGCCGACGACCTCGCCACCCTGCTCGACACGCTCGACCTGAACGGCGTCACGTTGGTCGGCCATTCCATGTCCTGCGGGGAAATCGTCCGCTATCTGAGCCGGCACGGCGACCGCCGCGTTTCCCGCACGGTTCTGGTTGGCACGGTGACCCCAACGCTTTCCCGCACCGATGACAACCCCGACGGAATCGATCCCGCCGTCTTCGAAACCTTCCGCTCAAATTGCCTGCTGCAGGACTTTCCGAAATGGCTGGAGGACAACATCCGCCCCTTTATGGCGGCGGACAGTTCACCCGGCATGATGGCCTGGGTGAAATCGATGGCCTTGCAAGCCTCGTTGAAGGCGCTTCTCGACTGCCATCGGGCGACGACGTCCACAGATTTCCGGCGGGAGCTTCAGGACATCACCGTGCCGACCCTGCTGATCCACGGCGACTTGGATGTGTCCAGCCCGCTTGCCATCACCGGGATGACAACCGCCGAACTGATGGCGAACGCGACGCTGACCGTCTACGAGGGGGCGCCGCACGGCCTGTTCCTGACGCATATGGACCGCTTCAACCGCGACCTGCTGACCTTTCTGGATGGATGAGCGGCGGCGCTGGTATCATGGAACGCAGAACACCGAAAACGCCGGACGGGAGGCCGGATCGATGCCGCAAACAGCCGCCCGTCACCAGCCGCCCCCCAGGACCGTGCCGCGCCAGCCGGTCGGGGAATTGCTGCGCATCTGGCGCAAGCGGCGCGGCTTCAGCCAACTGGACCTTGCCTGCGAGGCCGACGTTTCGACCCGCCATGTCAGCTTCCTGGAAACGGGACGCTCGCAGCCCAGCCGGACCATGCTGCTTCATCTGGCGGAACGGATGGACATTCCGCTGCGCGACCGCAACGCGCTGCTCGCCGCGGCGGGCTTCGCACCGGTCTTTTCCGAACACCGGTTGGATGATCCGGAGATGCAGGCCGCCCGTCAGGCCGTCGATCTCGTGCTGACCGGGCACGAGCCTCATCCGGCGCTGGCTGTGGACCGGCATTGGACGCTGGTCGCGGCCAACCGGGCGGTCGCACCGCTGCTCACCGGAGCCGCGCCGGACCTTCTCCAGCCTCCGGTGAACGTGCTGCGCCTCAGCCTCCACCCCTCCGGGCTGGCGCCGCGGATCGAAAACCTCGCTCAGTGGCGGACGCACGTCCTGCACCGGCTGATTCGCCAGATTGACGTCAGCGCCGATCCTGTGCTGGCCGCGCTGTTCGGCGAGTTGAAGGGCTACCCGGTGCCCGACGGGCAGCCTTCGCACAGCCGGAGCGAGCCGTTGTCGTCGCATGATGGCGTGGTGGTTCCTCTGCGGCTCAGGACGGAAAGCGGGACGCTCAGCTTCTTCAGCACCACGACGGTGTTTGGAACGGCGGTGGACGTCACCTTGTCCGAACTGGCCATCGAGGCTTTCTTCCCGGCCGACCTCGCCACAGCGGAGATCATGCGGCAGGCCCTCGCCCGGTTGTGAGAGGCAGCCCCGCCCGACGGAGGCACCGCCTTTGCGCCGGCATGGCGCACGGGACCCGGCCTTATCATGGCGGACCATCCCATGACGGGCGGAGATGCGGCATGGCGCAGACCGACATCGAGTTGCTTCGCAACCTGTACGACCGCTACGCCGTGGGCGATGTGGCGCCGCTGTTCGAGCATCTCGCGCCTGACGTCGAGTGGATATCCTGCGGCCAATCCCCGGCCCTTGCGGCCTTTTCCGGCAACTTCCACGGCCTGGATGGTGTCCAGCGCTATTTCCAGGGGTTGGCTCAGGAATGGACGATCACCAAGCACGAGATGCGGGACATCGCACGGGACGGAGACCACGTCGTCACGCGCAACCTCGTTGAGGCCGTCAGCAAGGTCACCGGGAAACCGGTGGCGGTGACGACCGAACACCGGTGGGTGCTGCAGGACGGCCGAATCCGCCGCTTCGAGGAGCGTTGCGACGATGAAGCGGCCCTGGAGGCGGCTTGCCGCCCGTCCGAGCCTTAACGGCCCGTGTGCCCAACGGAGCGCGGTGATAGGACCAGCGCTCGCCGGATGGATTTTCATTCGCTAACCGGGCGACTTTTGGATCTTGGCTTGACCGCGAGACGCATCCGTGATCATGCCAACGACATCGTCCAGCTGCTCGCAAGGAACCTTGATCTGGAGTTGCACGCCTTGGGGCGTGAAGCCGTTGGTCTCGGCAGAGGCTGCTGGGAAGGCGCCAAGCCCCGACCTGATCCTGGCCTCGTCGGCGAAGGCGCACGTGACGGCCAAGGCTGCAAAGCGGATGATCGGCTGACGTTCAGCGGCATGGAGACACGCCGCTGCGGTGCCGCCGTAAGCACGCACCAGCCCGCCCGCACCGAGAAGAACGCCACCGAACCAGCGGCTGACCACCAGCGCCACCCGATCCAGCTTCTGGCCGTCTATGGCTTGAAGAATCGGGCGTCCCGCCGTTCCCCCCGGTTCGCCGTCATCGCTGGACCGGTAGAGGTCGCCGATCCGGATGGCCCAGCAGTTGTGGCCCGCATCCCGTTGGCTGCACGCAGCGATAAATCCACGTGCCTCCTCTTCGGTCGTGACCGGACCCGCCGAGGCCGAAAAGCGGCTCTTCTTGATCTCCTGCTCGAATTGCTCTTTCCGTTTAAGTGTGAACATTACCTTTCGCCACGATCATTCCTGCATGGGCCGGAGGCCGCCTTGGCCTAGGGTTCATGGAATTTATTCATTCCATGGGGAGATTGCGACGCCAGCGCACTGAGGTGATGTGGTGGACGGCCCTTTTCCCAAATCTTGGTGAAAAGCGTTCAACGTCGAAGACACCCCCTCATAGGAGCCAGCGATGAGCGTGATGACAATCGGTCTGGACTTGGCAAAGAATGTTTTCCAGGTTCTGGCATCGACGGTGACGGCAAGGTATTCATTCCATGGGAAGATTAGCTGCGGGAGAAACGGAAATTCGTGCCCGGCGGGGCAGGGCGGGGCACAGGCGCCGACAATACCATTGCACAAATTGCCTGTGCGACGAGGCGCTTGATATATTGCTCTGATCTGGCTGACCAGATCAGAGCGATTGCGCTCCAGGGAGGATACGCTGATGGAGAACGCCAAAGCGGCGCACATCAACGAATTGGTCCGCGTCTCGGAAGGGACCGCGTCGAAGCGTGATGCCATCATCACCGCATCCTGGCGCCGCTGCGTGGCCGATCACAAGCTGGACCCGACCGTTCGGCGCGAGGCCTACATCCTGCCGCACGAGCGTCTGAGCCTGCATCGCGACGCGATGGACGAGTTCCTGCGCATGGCCCGCTTCGGGTTGGAGGCGCTGTACCGCCAAGTGGCCGGCATGGGCTACGCCCTGCTGCTGACCGACAGCAACGGTATCACCGTCGACTTCATCGGCGACCGGGCGTCGGACGACGACCTGCGCCGGACCGGCCTCTATCTCGGCGCCGACTGGAACGAGGGACGGGCCGGCACCTGCGCGGTCGGCACCTGCATCGCCACGGGCGAGGCGTTGACCGTCCACCAGACGGACCATTTCGACGCGACCCACATTCCCCTCACCTGCACGGCGGCTCCGGTGTTCCACAGCGGCGGCGGGCTTGCGGCGGTGCTGGACATCTCCGCGCTCCGTTCGCCGGAGCCCAAGATCAGCCAGTATCTGGCCCTCCAACTGGTCAAGGCCTACACGCACAAGATCGAAAACGCCAACCTCTACAACAATTTCCGCCGGGAGTGGGTGGTCAAGCTCTCCGCCTCCCAGGAATTCGCGGAGGTCGATCCGGACTTCGTGATCGCGCTGGACGGCGCCGGGCGGATCATCGGCTTCAATCACCGCGCGTGTCGACTGCTGGCCGGCGAGGGGGAGGGCCGGGAGCAACTCATCGGACGATCCTTCTCCGACCTGTTCGACTGCCAAGTGGACGACCTGGTGCGGTTCGTGCGCTCTCTGCCCACCGACCAGCGCACCCTCCGCCTGCGGCGCAGCGGGACACCCCTGTTTGCGCAGGCGATGCCGCCGCCGGCCATCGCCGTCCCGCGCCCACGCAAAGGAGACGAGGGAAGCCTGCCCAATCCGCTCCAGGCGATGTGCGGCGGTGATCCGGCGCTGAAGGCGGTGCTGACGCGCGCGGCGAAGCTGGTGAACACGCGGATGAGCCTGCTGATTCACGGCGAGACCGGCACCGGCAAGGAGCACCTCGCCAAGGCCCTGCACCAGTCGAGCGTGCGCGCGGCCAAGCCCTTCGTCGCCGTGAACTGCGCCGCGCTGCCGGAGGCGCTGATCGAAAGCGAGCTGTTCGGCCATGAGCCCGGCTCCTTCACCGGGGCCGCGTCGCGGGGCAAGAAGGGGCTGATCCTGGAGGCGGACGGCGGCACGCTGTTCCTGGACGAGATCGGCGACATGCCGCTGTCCTCGCAGACACGCCTGTTGCGGGTCCTGGCGGAGCGGGAGGTCACGCCCGTCGGCCGCACCAGGGCGGTGTCGGTGGACGTGCGCGTCATCGCCGCGACCCACCGCGATCTGGTCGAGCTGATCAAGGCCGGAACGTTCCGCGACGACTTGTATTTCCGTCTCAACGGCGCGGTGTTCACCGTGCCGCCGCTGCGCCAGCGCGGCGACCTCGACTGGCTGATCGACCGGCTGCTGGCCGAGCGGACGGAGCGGGACGGCATCGCCTATGCCATCGCCGCCCCGGCGCTGGCGGCCTTGCGCGCCCATGGCTGGCCCGGCAACGTGCGCGAGCTGGTGAACGCGCTCGACTACGCCTGCGCCGTCTGCACCGACGGGCTGATCGAGCTGATGGACATTCCCGACCCCATGCAGCGCAGCGACGTGTTCAAGGCGTGGCCGGCGGGCGCTCCGACAGCCGCCCCTGACAGCGACGACCCCGCCGTCCGCCTGCGCGAGGTGCTGCGCCGCCTGCACTGGAACGTGTCGGCGGCGGCGCGGGACATGGGCGTGGACCGCTCGACCGTCCACCGCCAGATGCGCCGTTTCGGCATCGTCCCGCCGCACCGGCTGGATTGAGGCATGCAACACCTGTTGCAACGCCCCTGCAACAGGTCATGCAACAGGTGAGGTGATCGCAACACCGCCACGCGTCGCGCAAACCGTTGCGGAACCACGATAGTCAGCCACACGGACATTTGGCACGGCTCTTGCCATAGACCCCTTCAAAACAGCGAAGCGAAGGGGAAGGGGCGTGGCACCGGTCGTCGGCATCATTGCCAATCCAGTATCCGCACGCGACATCCGCCGGGTCGTCGCGAACGCGGCGAACCTCCAGATCACCGATCGCGCCAACATCGTCCTGCGGGTGCTGGCCGCGCTGCGCGCCTGCGGGGTCACCGACGTCCTGATGATGCCGGAGCATGGCGGCATCGGGCGTCATGTGGCGCGCGGGCTGTCACGGGCGGCGGCGCACGGCGAGGCGCCCTATCCCGCCATTCACCCACTGCCCATGCCGGTCACCGGCACCGTCGCCGACACCCATCGGGCGGCGGACGCGATGCGCCGGGCGGGAGTCGCCGCCATCGTCGTGCTGGGCGGCGACGGCACGCACCGCGCCGTGGTGGCGCACTGCGGGGCGGTGCCCGTGGCCGGCATCTCCACCGGCACCAACAACGCCTTTCCCGAACACCGCGAGCCGACCATCACCGGACTGGCGACCGGCCTGGCGGTGACCGGGCGAGTGCCCGCGGACATCGCCTTCGCGGCGAACAAGCGCATCGACCTGTCGCTCAACGGCCGGGTGGAGGAGATCGCGCTGGTCGACGTCGCCCTGGTGACCGAGCGCTACGTCGGGGCCCGCGCCCTGTGGAAGCCGGACAGCTTCCGCGAGCTGTTCGTCACCTTCGCCGACCCGGAGGTCATCGGCATGTCGGCCATCGCCGGCCTGCTGGAGCCCGTGACGCGGGAGGAGAGCGGCGGGCTGATGGTGCGTCTCGGCACGGCGGCGTCCGGCGGCGTGACGGTGTTGCGCGCGCCCATCGCGCCGGGGCTGATGGCCTCGGTCGGCGTCGCTGACTGGCGCCGCATGCCGGCCGGCGTGCCCTTCGTGCCGGAGGTGAAGGCCGGCTCCATCGCGCTCGACGGCGAGCGGGAAATCGCCTTCTCGGCGCAAGACCGCGTGTCCCTGACGCTCCGGGACGACGCCTTCCGCACCGTGAACGTGGGCGGCTGCATGCAGCACGCCGCCCAATACAGGCTGCTGACCGGCGCTCCGGCGCCGGTCACGGCCGAGCTTTGAAGAACCTGCCTTTGAAAAGCCTGACAGGGGAGAAACGTCCGTGACCAACAATCCTTATCCACTCGACAAAGCGGACCTGCTGCAAGCCTACCGGACCATGCGGACCATCCGCGAGTTCGAGGAGCGTCTGCACATCGACTTCGCCAAGGGCGACATTCCGGGCTTCGTGCACCTCTACGCCGGTGAGGAGGCCTGCGCCACCGGCATCATGATGCACCTGAACGACAACGACCGCATCGCCTCGACCCATCGCGGCCACGGTCATTGCATCGCCAAGGGCGTCGATGTCCACGAGATGATGGCGGAGATCTACGGCCGTTCCACCGGCGCCTGCCGGGGCAAGGGCGGGTCGATGCACATCGCCGACCTGTCGAAGGGCATGATGGGCGCCAACGGCATCCTGGGCGCCGGCGCGCCGCTGATCTGCGGGGCGGCGCTGGCCGCCAAGTTCCGGGGCGACGGCGGAGTCGGCATCACCTTCGTCGGCGACGGCGCGTCGAACCAGGGCACCTTCCTGGAAAGCATGAACCTCGCGGCGGTGTGGAACCTGCCGGTCGTCTTCGTGGTGGAGAACAACGGCTACGCCGAATCCACCGCCATGGAATGGGCGGTCTCCTGCGACAGCTACATCGACCGCGCCACCGGCTTCGGCCTGCCGGGCGTGACGGTGGACGGCACCGACTTCTTCGCCGTGCACGAGGCGGCCGGCGAAATCATCCGGCGCGCCCGCGAAGGCGGCGGCCCGGCGCTGCTGGAATGCAACATGATCCGCTTCTACGGCCATTTCGAAGGCGACGCCCAGACCTACCGCGCCAAGGGCGAGGTCGAGAACCTGCGCGCCAACCGCGACTGCATCAAGCTGCTCGCCCAGCGCCTGACCGAAACCGGCACCGTCGCCCCCGCCGAGCTTGAAACCATCGACCGCGAGGTGAACGCGCTGATCGAGGACGCCGTGCGCTGCGCCAAGGCGGCCCCGCTGCCCGTCGCCGCCGACCTGCTGAAAGACGTCTACGTCGCCTACTGAGCGGCCCACGCCAAAAAATCGGCTTTCACCGGAGGAAACACCATGTCCCGCAAAATCAGCATGAAGACGGCGATCAACGAGGCGTTGGACCTCGAAATGCGCCGCGACCCGACCGTCATCCTCATGGGCGAGGACATCGTCGGCGGCACCGGCGCGCCCGGCGAGGACGACGCCTGGGGCGGCGTGCTGGGCGTCACCAAGGGCCTGTTCGCCAAGCACGGCGACCGCTTGCTGGACACGCCCCTGTCGGAATCCGCCTACATCGGTGCCGCCATCGGCGCCGCCGCCTGCGGCATGCGCCCGGTCGCGGAGCTGATGTTCATGGACTTCATGGGCGTCTGCTTCGACCAGATCTTCAATCAGGCGGCCAAGTTCCGCTACATGTTCGGGGGCAAGGCGGAGACCCCCGTGGTGATCCGCGGCATGGTCGGCGCGGGCTTCCGCGCGGCGGCCCAGCATTCGCAGATGCTCACGCCTCTGTTCACCCACATTCCGGGGCTGAAGGTCGTCTGCCCGTCGAACGCCTATGACGCCAAAGGCCTGCTGATCCAGTCGATCCGCGACAACGACCCGGTCATCTTCTGCGAGCACAAGAACCTCTACGGTCATGAGACCGAGGTGCCGGCGGAATCCTACGCCATCCCCTTCGGCGAGGCGAACGTGCTCCGCGACGGCGATCACGTCACCATCGTCAGCTACGGCCTGACCGTCCACCGCGCCATGGAGGCCGCGGACGCGCTCGCCAGGGACAAGGTGGAGGCGGAGGTGATCGACCTGCGCACCCTGTCGCCCATCGACTGGGACACCATCATCGACAGCGTGGAGCGCACCGGCCGGCTGGTCGTGGTGGACGAGGCGCACCCGCGCTGCAACCTCGCCACCGATATTTCGGCCTTCGTGGCGCAGAACGCCTTCGGCGCGCTGAAGTCCGGCATCCAGATGGTGACGCCGCCGCACACGCCGGTGCCCTTCTCACCCTCGCTGGAGGACCTCTACATCCCCAGCGCCGAGGCCGTCGCCGCCGCTGTCCGCCGGACGATGGCCCCCTCGCCCCGCAGCACCCTCGCCGCCTGATCCCGGAGCCGCTTTTTCATGACCACATCCAACGAGCGCATCAAGCCCATCGTCATGCCCAAATGGGGCCTGTCCATGTCGGAGGGCAAGGTCACCGGCTGGCTGAAGCAGCCGGGGGCCACCGTCAACCTAGGCGACGACCTGCTGGAGGTCGAGACCGACAAGATCACCAACGTGGTCGAGGCCGGCGAGGCCGGCGTGCTGCGCCGGGTGCTGGGCGAGCCCGGCACCGTCTACCCGGTGAAGGCGCTGATCGCCGTGCTGGCCGAACCCGACGTGCCGGACAGCGACATCGACGCCTTCATCGCCGGCTACGCCGTCCCCGCCGCCGACGGCGGGGAGGACGGGGCCGACGCCGGCCCGCGCTACGAGTTCGCCGAGACGGCGGCAGGCACCATCCGCTACGCCAGGCGCGGCGACGGGGCGGCGACCGTGCTGCTGGTCCATGGCTTCGGCGGCGACCTCGACAACTGGCTGTTCACCATCGACGCACTGGCGGAGGGCGCCACGGTCTACGCGCTGGATCTGCCGGGGCACGGCCAGTCCGCCAAAACGCTGCCCGACCCGACGCTGTCCGGCCTGTCGAAGGCGGTGCGGGACTTCATGGACGCGGTGGGCATCAAGGCCGCGCATCTGGTCGGCCATTCCATGGGCGGTGCGGTGTCCATGCGCACGGCGCTCGACGCGCCGGAGCGGGTGGCGTCGCTGTCGCTGATCTGCTCGGCCGGCCTGGGGCGGGAGATCAACCAGGACTACATCACGGGCTTCATCGGCGCGACGTCGCGCCGCGACCTGAAACCGGTGCTGGAAACCCTGTTCGCCGACGCCGGGCTGGTCAACCGCCAGCTGATCGACGACCTGCTGAAGTACAAGCGGCTGGACGGCGTGGACGGTGCGCTTCGGGCCATTGCGTCCTCGATGTTCGAGAACGGGGAGCAGACGGCCGTTCTCGGTGAGGCGGTCGGGGCCGCGACGGTGCCAACGCTGGTCGTGTGGGGCGCGGAGGACCGCATCATTCCCGCCGCCCACGCCACGGCGCTGGGCTCCGCCGCGCGGGTCGAGGTGGTCCCGAACGCCGGTCACATGGTGCAGATGGAGGCGGCCGGGAAGGTGAACGCCCTCATCAAGGACCACGTCACGAAAAACGCCTGACCTTTCCACCCGTGCGGCCGGCTTGCGGTTCTCCCCCAGGCCGGCCCTTGGAGACGCACCATGCCCACCCTCAAGGACAAGAGCATCATCGTCACCGGCGCTGGCCGCGGGATCGGCGCCACCATGGCCCGCGCGCTCGCGGCCGACGGCGCGCGGCTGGTCATCGCCGATCGCACGGAGGAGGACGCGAGTGCGGTGGCGGAGTCCATTCGCGCGACCGGTGGCGACGCCGTCGCGGTCACGGTGGACGTCCGCGACCGCGCCGCGGTCCGCCGCATGATCGATACGGCCGTCGCCTCCTTCGGACGCCTCGACGTCCTCTTCAACAACGCGGGCGTCGCCCAGACCAAGCCCTTCCTCGACATCACCGAGGAGGACTGGCGTTTCGTCACCGACGTCAACGCGCTGGGAGTGCTGATCGGCATGCAGGAGGCGATCAAGACCTTCCGCGCGCAGGGCGGGGGTGGAAAGATCATCAACACCGCCTCCATCGCCGGCAAGCAGGGGTACGAACCGCTCGCCCACTACTCGGCCAGCAAGTTCGCGGTGGTCGCCCTGACCCAGGCGGCGGCGCGTGCCTTCGGCAAGGAGAAGATCACCGCCAACGCAATCTGCCCCGGCGTCGTCGCGACGGAGATGTGGAAGATCATCGACAAGGGCTTCCGCGACACCGGCCTGACGACGGCCGAGGACGAGGCGTTCAACCAGTTCGCGGCCGGCGCCGTGCTGGGCCGTCCGTCGACGGCGGAGGATCTGGTCGGGGTGGCGCGCTTCCTCGCCTCGTCGGATTCCGACTTCATGACCGGCCAATCCCTGCTGGTCGACGGCGGGATGGTCTTCGCCTGACCGCAACCCGGCGATATCGGGGCGATGCGCACCGTTCAACGGCAGGATTGGCAACGACATAATTGGAGGGATCGAACATGATCGTCTCGCGCGGGTTCGAGGAGCTGGTCCACAACAAGGGCCGGAACGTGAAGATCATCGGGCAGCCGGCGGCCCCGGCCGTCGCGGTGGAATAACGGCCATGCCCGCTTCACCCACTGCGCTTGTTCATCAGGCCGAGAAGCCGGCTTGGCTTCGGGCCCGCGCGCCGTCCACCGGTGCCAACGAGGACACCCGCGCCCTCGTCCGCCGACATGCCCTGCACACGGTCTGCGAGGAGGCCGCCTGTCCCAACATCGGCGAATGCTGGAGCAAGCGGCACGCGACGGTGATGATCCTGGGCAGCGTGTGCACGCGGGCATGCGCCTTCTGCAACGTGGCGACGGGACGGCCCGCCGCGCTCGATCCGCAGGAACCGGACCGCTTGGCCGAGGCGGTTCTGGAGCTTGGCCTTCGCCATGTGGTCATCACCTCGGTGGACCGCGACGACCTGCCGGACGGCGGCGCCCGACAGTTCGCGCGTTGCATCGAACGGGTGCGCGCCGCCTCGCCCGCGACGACGATCGAGATCCTGACCCCCGATTTCCGCAACAAGACGGGAGCCGTGGAGACCGTCGCCGATGCCCGGCCGGACGTCTTCAACCACAATCTGGAGACCGTGCCGCGCCTGTACGCGACGGTGCGGCCGGGCGCGCGCTACTATCACTCGTTGCGCCTTCTCGATCAGGTGAAGAACCGGCGCCCGGAGATCTTCACCAAGTCCGGCATCATGCTGGGCCTTGGCGAAGAGCGCGCCGAGGTGCTTCAGGTCATGGACGACCTGCGGGTGGCGGGCGTCGATTTCCTGACTGTCGGACAGTACCTGCGGCCCACGCCGCACCACCACCCGGTGGCGCGCTACGCCCCGCCGGGGGAATTCGCCGAGTATGAGCGCGTGGCGCGGGCCAAGGGCTTCCGGATGGTTTCGGCAAGCCCGCTGACCCGCTCCTCCTACCATGCCGAACAGGACTTCGCGGCGTTGGTGCGAAGCGCAGGCCGGCCGTTCCCAACAGGGCGGTGATGACCGCGGAAGTGCATCGACCAACCGCAACGTCGACAGCGGTGTCCACTCCACCCGGCCTTATGCCGGCCTTATGGTGGTGAGGCCGCCGGGACCGGAGTGGGAATGCCATAGGCATGGGCGAGTTCGTTGAAGGAGTCGACGGTCGTCTGGTCGATGGGAATGCCAAGCGTCCTGCGGCGCTCCGCCTCGGCCCATTCCCGGTCGCCGGGCGCCATGACCGTTCGGCCCGGCACGGCCTGTGACCCGCGCAGGGCGGCGAGATAGCGCGCCATGTTGTCCTGGAAGCTTTCCTGCGGCAGGAAGGCCTCCGGACGGATCGCCATGACGAAAGCGCCCATGCCGCGCGGCGTGCTCAGGTCCGGCCCCGGCATCGGCAGGATTTCGAAGCTCAGCTTCATGCCGGTCAGGACGGCGCTGAGGATTTCCACGAAGCCCGCCAGCCCGGCCCCCTTGAAGCCGAACTCGCCGCCCAGCGGCGCCAGCATCTCGGCCCGCTCGGGATCGGTGGTGTTGTGCCCCTGGGGGTCCGATGCGGTGGCTTCGGGAAGCGGTATGCCGAGGCTGCGGTAGAGCTGGACGCGGTTGTAGGGGATGGCGCTGGTGGCCATGTCGAACAGCCACGGATCGCCGTCCTTCACCGGAACGGCGATGGCGATCGGGTTGGTGCCGTGGAAGCGTTCGGCGCCGTCGTGCAGCCGCATGAAGCTGTCGGAATTGCAGAAAGCCATGCCGATGCAGCCCGTTTCCGCCGCGGCAAGCGCGAAGGCGCCGGCCGGACCGAAGTGGGAGTTGTTGCGGATGGCGACCGCGCCGATGCCGAACCGGCCGGCCAGCTCGACCGCCTTCTCCTGGGCGCGGTAGGCGCCGAGCGCGCCATGGGCGTTGTCGGCGTCCAGCGTGGCGACGGCGCCGAATTCCGACAGGATGCGCGGGGTAGGGCGCGGGTTCACCCGTCCCTGGGTCATGGTGGCCACATAATGCCCGAGCAGCCGCACGCCGTGGCTGTCCACCCCCAGCCGGGAGCCGTGCATCATCGCGCGGGTGGCCGCGTTCGCCGTCGCCTCGTCCGCTCCCGCGGCCAGGAACACCGCGCGGCAGAAGGAGTCCAGGGCGTCCGCGTCGTAGCGCGCGGTCGGCTGAGCCGGTCGGGTCACAGCGTCTGCCCCCCGTCGGCGACGAGCAGGCTTCCGGTCATGAAACCGGATTCGTCGCTGGCCAGATACACCGCGGCGGCGGCCATCTCCTCGACGGTGCCCAGACGGCCCATCGGCTGGCGCGCGATGAACTGCGCCCGCATCCCCTCCGGGTCGGCGCTCGACTGGATGCGGTCCTCAAGCGACGGCGAGTGGGTGGTGCCGGGGCACAGCGCGTTGCAGCGGACGCCGGCGCCGATGAAGTCGCGGGCCACGGCCTTGGTCAGGCCGATCACCGCCGCCTTGCTGGTCCCGTAGGCGGTGCGGTTGGCGACGCCGGTCAGGCTCGACGCCACCGAGGCGACGTTCACGATGGAGCCCCGGCGCCGCTCGATCATGCCGGGAAGCGCCGCGCGGATGGTGTGGAACATCGAGGTGACGTTCTGGTCCAGGCTGCGCGCCCAATCCTCGTCGCTGCAGTCCAGGATGGTGCCGTTGTGGACCCACCCGGCGTTGTTGACGAGGATGTCGAGCGGCCCGGCCTCGGCGATGACGCGCCGCACCGCCGCCGGGTCGGTCACGTCGAGCGCGACCGGGGTGATTTGGGAATCGATCCGGGGCAGGTCTTCCATCTTGGACAGCGTGCGGCTGGCCGCGAGGACGCTTGCCCCCTCCCTGGCGAAGGCGAGCGCGATGGCCCGTCCCATGCCCTGTCCCGCGCCGGTCACGAGGGCGCGTTTTCCGTCTAGTCTGCCGGTCATCGTGTTTGGAACTCCACCAGTCGGCGCCGCGCGGGGCGCCGGGTTGGATGCAGGGTTTCGGTGTGCCCGCCGCGGTTATCCGAAGAGCAGGTTCGGGATCAGGAGGATGAACTCGGGCACGAAGATCAGAAGCAGGGTCGTCAGCCCGATGGCGACCATCAGGGGCACGGACTCCCGGACATAGGCTCCCACCGACACCTTCAGGATCGAGCACACGGTGAACATCGCCGCTCCGACCGGAGGCGTGAAGTTGCCGATCGTCGCCGCAACGATGAAGACGATGCCGAAGTGCACCGGATCGCCGCCCATCGCCCGCACGGCGGGCAGGAAGATCGGCGTCATCATGATGATGATGACCGTGGCGTCGATGAACAGCCCGGCCGCCAGCACCAGGAGGACGATCAGGACCATCACCAGCTGGACGTTGTCGGTGAGGCTGGTCAGGGACGAGGCGATGACTTCGGGGATGCGCTCGAAGACGATGCCGTAGCTGAAGATCGCCGACAGGCTGATGAGGAACATCGCGGAGCCGACGTCGGCGAGACTGATCTCCAGCGCCTCGACGAAGCTCTTCGTCTTGAGCCGGCGGTAGACCACGAAACCGATGAACAGCGCGTACAGCACCGCGAAGGCGCCGATCTCCGAGGGCGTGAAGATGCCCATGCGCAACCCGACGAGCAGGATGACCGGGAACAGCAGCGCCCAGACGCCGCCCTTCAGGGCGCTGCCGACTTCCGCCAGGGACGCCCGTTTCGCCCGCTCCGGAGGGTATCCGCGCTTGTTGGAGGTGTACCAGACGGCGATGCTCATGGCGATGCCGAGCAGAAGCGCCGGGGCGAAGCCCGCCGCGAACATCCGTCCGATCGACACCTGGCCGATGGTCCCGTAGAGGATCATGCCGATGCCCGGCGGGATCAGCGGGGTGAGAAGCGAGGTGAAGGAGATCACTCCGGCGGTGAAGCCGCGCGACATGCCCCGTTTCGTCATCTCCTCGCCGAGGATGCGCGACTGCATCGCCGCGTCCGCGATGGCCGATCCCGACACGCCGCCCATCAGCGCCGACAGGACGATCGAAATCTGGGCGAGGCCGCCCTTGAAGTGTCCGGTGGCCACCGACGCCAGATTCAGCAGGCTTTCGGTGATGCCGGACCGGTTCATGTAGTTGCCCGCCATGATGAACAGGGGAACGGCGAGCAGGGCGAAATTCTGGGTCTGGGACACCGTCACCTGGAGCGGGATGGTGAAGGGCAGCTCCGGGTGCTGCAGGAAGAACAGAACCCCCGAGATGCCGATCGCGAAGGCGACCGGCATGCCGATGAGAAGGAAGACCGCGAAGGCCAGAACGACGAGCAGCATGGTCAGGCGGTCTCCCCGCTGGCGGCAGCGGCGCACGGAACGCCGTCGGACCGCATCAGGGCCCGTATCTTGAGGATCGTGGTGATGAGCATCAGGGCCGCCCCGACGGCGATGCTGGCGGTGACCCAGGAATAGCTGACTCCGGGAATGCCGTTGAAGGTCCGGGACCGGCTGGTCCAGGCGAGCAGGGTGCCGCCGTAGACGGCGTAGCAGAGGAACAGCGCGATCGCCGCGTAGTTCACGAACAGCAGGGTCCGCTGGTACCGCTCGGACAGCTTCGCGGTCACCAGATCCAGGGACATCAGCATGTCCTTGCGCCAAGCGATGTCAGCGCACAGGAACACCGCCCAGGCGAAGAAGCAGGTCGCCAGATCGATGGTCCAGTTGAGCGGGTGCTGCATCATCCGCGCCACGCCGCCCAGCAGAAGCAACCCCACCATCAGCATCAGGAACAAGCCGGCGAGGATCGCCTCCAGCTTCAGAACATAATCATAGAGAGTTTTCATAAGGCAGGCCTCGCCGGCTTCGGACGACTTAGCGTCCCATTTCCTTGTAGATGGCCGCGCGCACCTCGGTGAGGCCGAGCTTCTGGTAGGCGGCGTCGCCGGCCTTGCGGAAGGCTTCCAGATCAACGTTGTCGGTCACCTTCATGCCGCCCTTGACCAGCGCGGCCTTCTCACCTTCCGCGGCGTCGGCGAGCACCTTCGACACCTTCTGGCCGGCGGCGCTGCATTCCTCGACCAGCGCGGTCTGGTAGTCGGCGGGAAGCTTCTTGAACCAGGAGGCGCTGACGACCTCGAAGTTGATCAGCAGGATGTGGCCGGTCTCGCTGACGTTCCGGACGACTTCCTGGAGGTTGCCCGGACGGATGTTGGCATAGGTCAGCTCCGCGCCGTCGACGGCCCGCTGCTGAAGACCGGGGTAGATGTCGCCGAAGCTCATCGCCGTCGGGGCCGCGCCGATCGCACGCACCGATTCCTGCCAGATCGGGGCGGGCGGGGTGCGGATGCGCAGCCCGGACAGCTCACCTGGGTTGCGGACCGGCTTGTTGGCGAAGACATGGCGCTTGCCCTGCACGAAGTCGAAGCAGACGACCTGGAGACCGTGCTTGTCAGCCAGCTCCGTCTTCCACTTCTTGACGGTGTCGAGCTTCGACAGCGCGAAGGCCTCATCGAGCGTCTCGATGAAATAGGGGCCATTCAGGACCGCGATCTCGCGGACATAGTTGCCGAGACGCGCCGCGTCAGTGTTCTGGCCGATGTTGGCGCCCTGGCGGATCTGCTCGATGATGTCCTCTTCGTTGCCGAGCTGGGCGCTGTGGAACACCTCGATCTTGAGGCCGCCGTTTGTCCGCTCCTCGACGCGCTTGGCCCATTCCTGGAATGCCGAATGATAGGCTTCGACCGGGCTGTGGACGTGGTTCATGCGCAGGATGTGCTTTTCCTGGGCCTGGGCCATGCCCACGCCGGCGATCAGCGTCAGCGCGGTGGCTCCAAGAAAAGCGCCAAGGTGCTTGGACATGTTGATCACTTTCTACTCCCTAGAATTTATTATGAGTTCGGAGAACGAGGGCGCTCGTTGCTTTGAGCGTGGAGCCTGAGACCGCCCTTGCACTGTTTTTTTGCTGTTCGCCCGTGCGGAGCGGACAGGCGATGCACGGATGGCGAACGGGTCAATCCGTGCAACGTTCGGTTATCTTGCACACTTGTATCCAAGGATGCAAGATGGTACGGATCATCAAGAAGGCGATTTGATTGGTACCCAATCAAATCCACATTCGGATGGGATTCCGCTGCGCAGGGGTGGCGTCATGGAGGGGAGGTGCAACCAATAATGCCAAAGTGATCGTCCGGCGGTACCAGACATCGGTTCGGTTTCACCCGCATCCCGGACTGTGTTCAGCGGCGCTGCGACCTTGCGTGGGCCAATCCGATCCGGCGATAATCGCGATTCTGGGCTCGGAAAGGGCGAAGTCCGCCTGCGCGGCGGCTGGGGGAACACGGTGAAGAACGAACGGCTGGTGTTGGAACGCAACACGCTGGACAGCGTGATCTACAAGGAGCTGCGGAAGAGGATCATTTCGCTGTCGTTCCAGCCCGGCTCGATGATCTACGAAAACGCCGTCGCCGACGAATACGGCGTCAGCCGGACACCGGTGCGTCAGGCCTTTTCCCGGCTGGCGAACGAAGGCTTGCTGAGCATCCTGCCGCAGCGCGGGGCGCAGGTATCCCACCTGTCGGTGGCCAAGGTGAAGGAGGCCCAGTTCATCCGGGAGGCGCTGGAGGTGTCGGCGTTCGGCGAGGTGGCGCGCATCTGGAACAAGACCGCCGATCACAGCGCGGCGCAGAGCAAGGCGCTGTCGCTGATCGAGCAGCAGAGACAGGTCGTGCGGGAGAAGGACTATGTCGGTTTCACCGAACTGGACGTGGCGTTCCACGACACCGTCATCGGGGTTCTGGGGAACGCCATGCTGCTGGAGATGCTGAGCGACGTGAGGACGCATCTGACACGGGTGCGCTTCCTCGAACTTCAGGAGGCCCACCATGAGGACGATGCGATCGCCGACCACGTCAAGCTGATGGGCTCGATCATGGCGAACGACGTCACGGGAACCCAGTCGCTTCTGCTGGCCCATTTGAAGATGATCGAGGCGATGCGCGACGACATCCTCAAACGTCACGACATTCTCTTCGAATAGACCCCGTCCGGGGGCTCCGCCGAAGGGGCCCATCGCCGGACGGTTCATCCGGACATCGCTGACGAACGCAGGCCCAAGCCGATCGAAAAAGGCCGGCGGGGATGGGGGCTGCCTGCCCTTTGCGAACCGGCGGCAAAACCAACGACCCCACAAGCGGGTAGAATCAGGAGGAAACGAGATGAACAGACGGTCGATCCACAGCTACACTTGGATCCCGAAGTGGTCCACCGAGGACGGCGCCTATGCGGCCGAGCGTGCCGCGGCCTTCGGCTATGGCCAACTCGTCGTGCCGATCCGCGACCATGACAGCATCGAACCGGCGGCCATCGCCGCGCTGTGCGAGCGGGCGGGGGTCCGCCCCGTGGCGACCTCGCCCCTTCAGGTGGACAACGACATTTCAAGCACCGACCCGGAGGTGCACCGCCGCGGGATCGAGCGGCATTGCGCGGCGCTCGCCCTGGCGCGCGACATGGGCGCGGACCGCATGGGCGGCATCCTCTACAGCGCCTTCGGCAAGGCGTCGAGGGTGCCGAGCGACGCCAATTTCCAGGCGGCGGCGGACGGGTTGCGGATCGTTGCCGAACGGGCCGCGTCCTACGGGATGCTGCTGGCGCTCGAAGTGGTCAACCGGTACGAGAGCAACCTGATCAACACGGCGGAACAGGCCGTCCGGATGGTCAAGCTGATCGGCGCCGACAACGTCCGCGTCCATCTCGACACCTTCCACATGAACATTGAGGAGAACGACCTGCTGGGCGCGCTTGAACTGGCGATGCCCCATCTCGGCTATTTCGAGATCGACCAGAACCACCGCGGCCGTCTGACGGAGGGGGCCATCGATTTCGCCCCGATGCTGCGCCGGTTGAAGGCGGCCAATTATCAGGGGCTGATCGGCGTCGAAGCCTTCTCCTCCGCCGTGTCGCATCCGGACATCACCGCGGGCGTGGCGTCCTGGCGCAACCTGTTCGACCATGGCGACGAGGTGGCGCGTGACGGGCAACTGTTGCTCGATCAACACGGCCTCTGACGACGCCCGCCGCCGGCGCACGCCCATCCGGCCGCTGTTGTCCAGACCGGAGACATCGCTGACACCTGTTCGGAGACATGATTGACGTTTGGCATGGTCGGTGTCGGAGGAGGCCATGCCGCGGCGGGTGAAAGTGTCGATGAAGGACTGCGCAGACGAAGCGCAGCCATGTCCGGCTCGCTGTCCGCCCACCGCCCCGAAACGCAAAAGGCGCAGCAATTTCCCACTGTCCCCAGGATCTGGAGGTGCGCCCGGCGAGGGAGATCCTCGAACTGGCCTGGTGATCCGCAGGCGCCACCACCGTACGGCACGAACGGCCCCGCCCCTCCCGGCGGGGCCGTTTCGCGTTTGGGACACGGAGGGGAACAGTCGTGCAAAATGACTATGGGGGTATGCATTTCAAACAATGCAGAAGACAGATAATTCGTTTGACCAACAATATTTGCGCACTCATAATCTTCATAGAAAATAGAATTCTCAATAGAGAACGGAGAGCGCGCCATGCTCACCGACGATCAGGACCGGGAGTCCTTCACCCTTTCGACGACCTTCAACGCCGGCAAGCCGGTCGGCGCGGTGGTCAGCGCCTTCGCGATCCTGCGCCATCTGGCGGCGCAGGAGGGGGCGGTGTCGAGCGCGCAGGTCGCCCGCGCGCTCGGCCTCAACCCGAGCACCTGCTTCAACATCCTGAAGACCCTGGCCGCGGAGCGGGTGGTCCAGTTCGAGGAGGTCGGCAAGGCCTACCGGCTGGGCGCCGGGCTGCTGGAGCTGGCGGGCAGCGCGCTCGATCAGGTCGGCTACACCCGGCTGCTCCACCCGGAGCTGGAACGGCTGGCCGCCGCGTGGCAGACGCCGATGACGGCGTGGCTGCGGGTCAGCGACCACCGCGTCATGCTGGTGGATCAGGCGGTGTCCAGCTCGGCCATCCAGATCCACATGCGGATCGGTCACCGGCTGCCGCTGCTGGTCGGCGCGCTCGGCCGCTGCATGGCGGCGCACGCCGGCCTGCCGGTGGAGGAGATGCGCCGCCAGTACGCCGCCGTCCGTCAGGACAACCCGCCGCCCTTCGAGCAATTCCTGGCCGAGGTGGAGGAGGCGCGGGCCGCCGGCTATGCGGTGGACCGCGACGGCTTCACGCGTGGCGTGACGACGGTGTCCAGCCCGATCCTCGACGCCGAGGGCCGGCCCTTCCTGGCCCTGTCGGCGGTCGGGCTGACCGCGCAGTTCTCCGACGAGCGGGCGGCGGCGATGGCCGCCGACCTGCGCGACACCACGCGGCGCATCGGACGGCAGCTCGCCGGGCCGGGCCGGGCCGCCGCCCCCCTTTCCCCACGGGAGACCACGCGATGACCCCGGTGATCTCCGGAGCCGCCGACACCGCCGTCGGGCGGCTGGACGGCAGCGGCTGCATGGCGCTTCACGCCGAAGCGGCGTCCGCGGCGCTGGCCGACGCCGGCCTGCGGGCCGACGAGGTGGACGGCGTGCTCTGCGCCTATTCGTTGGCCGAGCCGCATCTGATGCTGTCGTCAGTCTTCAACGAGTATTTCGGCATCGCGCCCTCCTACAGCGCCGCCGTCCAGGCCGGCGGGGCGACCGCCTGCGCGCTGGTGATGCAGGCGGCGGCGCTGGTGCGGGCGGGCATCTGCCGCAACGTGCTGGCGGTCTGCGCCGACAACCGCCTGACCGGGCTGGGGCGCAACGGCGCCGTCGCTGCATTGGCCGAGGTCGGGCACCCGCAGTTCGAGCGTCCCTACGGCATGTCGATCCCGGCGGCCTACGCGCTGGTCGCCCGGCGCTGCATGCATGAGCGCGGCGTCACGGCGGAGCATCTCGCCGCCATCTCCGTCACCCAGCGCGGCCACGCGCGCCGTCATCCCAAGGCCCAGGCCCGCGACCCGCTGACCATGGAGCAGGCGCTGTCCGCCCGCATGATCGCCGACCCGCTGCGGCTGTTCGACTGCTGCCTCGTCTCGGACGGCGGTGCCGCCCTGGTGATCAGCGCCGCCGACGCGGCGGCCGACCATACGGACCGCGCGGTGTCGATCCTCGGCTACGGCCAGATGAACACGCACGAGCACGCCTTCGCCATGCCGTCGCTGACCGATTTTGGCTGCCGGCAATCGGCGGCGCAGGCCTTCGCCATGGCCGGGCTGACCCCGGCGGACATCGATGTGGCCGAGATCTACGACAGCTTCACCATCACCCTGCTGGCCGAGCTGGAATCCATCGGTTTCTTCCCGAAGGGGGAGGCCGGCCCGGCGATCCTCGACGGCGCGCTGGAGCTGGACGGGATCCTGCCCTGCAACACCCACGGCGGGCTGCTGTCCTACGGCCATTCGGGAGCGGCGGGCGGCATGTTCCACATCGTCGAGGCGGTGCGGCAACTGCGCGGCGAGGCCGAGGCCCGGCAGGTGGCGGGGGCGGAAACCGCCTTCGTTCATGGCGACGGCGGCATCCTGTCCGCCCACTGCTCGCTGATCCTGGGGAGGGCCTGACGATGACCGCGACCGATCCATCCCCCATGAAGCCCGTTCCGCTGGTCACCGCAGACACCCGCGCCTTCTGGGACGCCTGCGCGGAGGGGGCGCTGACCTTTCAGCGCTGCGCCGCCTGCGGCCATGTCCAGTTTCCGCCGCGGCCCTTCTGCACCGAATGCCGGGCCGCAGGGCCGGGGATGGAGCGGTCCGCCGGGCTCGGCACCATCCACAGCTTCACCATCGTCCACCGCGCGCCGACCGCGGCCTTCAAGGCGGACACGCCCTACGTCCTGGCGCTGGTCGATTTCGACGAGGGCTTCCGCCTGATGGTCAATCTGCGCGGTGGACCGCCGTCGGACGCCCGCATCGGCCTGCGCGTCCGCGTCCTGTTCGAGCCGCTGGCCGGGGGCGGCGCGCTGCCGCAGGTCCGGCCCCTGGTGGAGTGAACCCAACCCTTCGGGAGGGACCATCCATGCATCTGTTCGACACGCTCCGGGAGGGCGCCGCCTTCGGCGCCGAGGAGCTTCACCTGTCCGACGCGCTGATGGAGCGCTGGACCAGCCTCTACCCCGACGACCCGCCGGACGGGCGGATGCCCGCCGGGATGATCGCGGTGGCGACCATGCGGGCCTATTCCAGCCTCGTCGTGCCGCGCCCGCCGGGGAACATCCACGGCTCCCAGCGGTACGAGATGCTGCGCCGTCCGGCGGTCGGGGAGCGGTTGACCACCCGCATCGCCTGCGCTGGAAAGGAGCTGAAGCGCGACCGCCGCTGGGTCCATTTCGACACCGAGACGGTGGGGGAGGACGGGACCCCCTGCTTCCGCGGCCGCATGACCATCCTGTGGGCGGCCTGACCATGGCGGACGGGACGACCACCATCGACCGCCTGACTCCGGTCACCAAACGGATCGACCGCGCGGCGATCCGGCTCTACGCCGAGCTGACCGACGATTTCAACCCGATCCACGTCGACCCCGACTTCGCGGCGAAGACCCCGATGAAGGGCATCATCGCCCACGGCCTGCTGTCGGTGAACCTGCTCTGGCAGTCGGTCCGCCGCAGCCTGGGCGAGGCGGCGGTGTCCGATGCGACGCTCGACATCCGCTTTCTGCGCCCGGTGCGCGAGGGCGACGTGGTGACCGCGGGCGGCCAGCGCCGCTCCGACGGCGACGGCTACGACGTGTGGATCGACAACCAGCATGGCGAGACGGTGATCGCCGGACTCATCCGGCACGGGGCGGGGAGGGCGGCGTCATGACCGACACGCTTCTCGTCCGCGACGACGGCGACCTGCGGCGCATCACCCTGAACCGCCCCGCGAAGATCAACGCGCTCGACACCGCGACCTTGCTGGTGCTGGCCGAGGCCGTGGGCGGCGCTCCCGCCGCTGGAATAGCGCTGGTGGCGATCGACGGCGCCGGGCCGCGCGGCTTCTGCGCCGGCGGCGACGTCGCCGAGATGAGCCGCGGCGCCGAGGCCTTCGCCGCCCAGGAGGAGGCGCTGCGGGCGGTGATGCAGGCGCTGCACGGCTCGGCGGTGCCCGTCATCAGCGTCGTGCATGGCAGGACGCTGGGCGCCGGCTGCATCGTGGCGTGCCTCAGCGACCTCGTGCTGGGCGCCGACGATGTGCAGTTCGGCTTTCCCGAGATGCGCTTCGGCCTCTACCCGGCCTTCGTCCACGCCGCCCTGACGGAGCGGCTGCCGGCGGCGCTGGCCTTCCAGATCCTGGCGGGGGGCCGGATGATGGACGCCGCGCAGGCCTACGGTTTCGGCTTCCTGACCGAGATCCTGCCCGCCGACGGCTTTGCCGAGGCTGCGGAGGCGCGCATCGCCTGGTACCGCGACCGGCTGGACGCCCTGGCGGCGGGCCGGCGCATCCTGCGGATGGAGGACCGTCCGTCGATGGCGGAGAAGACCGCGCGGCTGGCCCCGCTGCTGGCCGAGAACCACGCGGCGCCGTCCGTCCGGCGGCTGCTGTCCGGGCTGTCTTTTGCCCGCTGATTTCCTTCGAAACGGCAACGAGTCCCGCCAACGGGACCGCGTCACCCCCGAAAAACGGATTCCTGGGAGGGAACGATGTCGAAACGCACCCTGTTCGCCGCGCTTGTGCTGAGCAGCGCGCTCACCAGCGGCGCCGCCCTGGCCGCCGACCCGGCGGTCTACAAGATCGGCGGCATCTTCGCGATGACCGGCGCCTCGCCCCACTACGGCAAGGTGATGAGCGCCGGGGCGCAGCTCGCCGTGGACGAGATCAATGCTCAGGGCGGCATCGACGGCATCAAGCTGCAACTGGTCATCGAGGACCACAAGAGCGGCAGCGCCCAGGCCGCGGTCGCCGGCATGAACCGGCTGATCGACGTCGAAGGGGTGAAGGCGGTGCTGCCCTCCTTCTCCACGGTGACGCTGGCCACCATGCCCATCGGCGACCAGAAGAAGGTGATGATGATCAACGGTGGCGGGGTCAGCGCCCAGACGGTCGGCACCTCTCCCTACATGTTCAACATCCGCTCCATGGCGTCGGATCTGGCCGCCGGCATCGCCCACCGGGCGGCGGAGCAGGGGGCCAAGAAGCTCGCCCAGATCGCCATCAAGTCGGAGTTCGGCGACGCCACCATTGCCGCCACCACCAAGGCGTGGGAAGGCATGGGGCTGAAGATGGTCGCCGCCGAGCAGTTCCAGGCCGACGCCGCCAACATCGACACCCAGGTCGCCAAGCTGCGCGCCTCCCAGCCCGACGCCATCGCCAACTGGCCGACCACGCCGCAGGCCGGGCTGGCGGTGAAGCGCATGCGCGAGTTGGGCATGAAGCAGGCGGTCTACTGCATGGAATGGACCGCCGAGGACACCAAGGTCGCCGGCAAGCACGCCGAGGGGGTGGAGGTCGTCACCGACTATTTCGCCGCCACCGACGAGAACCCGTGGTCCAAGCGCTTCGCCGACGCCTACAAGGCGAAGTTCGGCGAGATGCCCGACTTCTACGCCGCCAACTATTACGAGGGCGTCTACGTCATCGCCGAGCTGATCCGGCGGGCGAAGGCCAAGGGCGGCGATTACTACAGCGGGGAGCGTCTGGTGCAGGCGCTGTGGGAGAACCCGACCTTCGACAGCGTCTACGGCAAGACGCTGACCTTCCGCAAGAACGGCGTGGCGCAGAAGCCTGTGGCGGTGTTCCGCCTGGAGAACGGCGAACAGAAATTCGTGAAGTTCACCACGGGCGAATGATCGCCGGTCCGTCCGACTTAGCCCTCTCCCCTCTGGGGAGAGGGGAGGGTGAGGGGGTTGCGCTTTTGCCGGACGCTCCGACACGCGCATCCCCCTCACCCCAACCCTCTCCCCAGAGGGGAGAGGGGGATATAGACAGGAGCGCCATTCCATGGACTTGCTCATCCAACTGACCCTGAACGGTCTGTTCAACGGCGCGCATTTCGCCCTGCTGGCGATGGGTTTCGCGTTGATCTTCGGGACGACCGGTGTCGTGCATTTCGCCTATGGGCCGGTCTACGCGGTCGGCGCCTACGCCATCTGGGCGCTGGCGGCGCTCGTCGGGCTGCCCTTCTGGGCGGCGGTGCTGCTGGGGATCGCCTTCACCGCGGCGCTCGGCGTCGGGTGCTACCTGTTCATCTACCGCCCGTTCGAGATCAGCGGCAGCCCGCCCTTCGTCGTTCTGGTGGCCTCCCTCGGCCTGTTCATCGTCATGAAGAACCTGATCGGCATCGTCTTTGGCACCGGGGTCAAGACGGTCGACAGCGTCGCCTACGACGTGCATTTCGTCGGCAACGCCTTCTTCACCACGGTGCAGCTGGGGCAGGTGGCGGCGGCGCTGCTGGTCGGTTGCGGCATCGCGCTGTTCCTGCGGGCCAGCCGCTACGGCAAGGCCATCCGTGCCATGGCCGACAACCGCGAGATGGCCACCGTCATCGGCATCGACACCACGCGGCTGTCCATCCTGGTCTTCGCGCTGGGATCGGCGGTGTCGGCGGTGGCCGGGGCGCTGGTCCTGCTGCGCGACGGGCTGAACCCCAACATGGGCTTCGGCGCGGTGTTCGTCGCCTTCGTCGCGGTGATCGTCGGCGGGGTGGGATCGCTGCGCGGGGCGGTCATCGCCGCCTTCCTGCTGGCCTTCGTGCAGAGCCTGGGCATGTGGCAGATCCCCACGGAGTGGCAGAACACCATCGTCTTCGTGGTGCTGTTCGGGTTCCTGCTCGCCCGCCCCTCCGGCATCGTCCGCCGGGCGTGAGGAGAGGGACACAGCCATGGAATATCTCGCCCACATCCTCGTCATGGTCTGCCTCTACGGCATCCTGGCGACCTCCTTCAACCTGCTGATCGGCTTCGGCGGCATCTTCGCCCTGGCGCACGCCACCTTCTACGCCAGCGGGGCCTACGCCGCCGGCATCCTGGCGACGAAGCTCGGCATCGGCTTTCCCCTCACCCTGCTGGCCGGGGTGGTGGTCACCGCCGCCATCGGCCTGCTGGTCGCCTTTCCCGCCATGCGGGTGGGCAGCCACTATCTGGTCGTCATCACGCTGGCGTTGCAGGCCATCACCATCGACGTGCTGATGAACAGCAAGCCGCTGACCGGCGGGCCAGACGGCATCCCCGGCATCCCCCCGGTGTCGCTGTTTGGCATGGCGCTAACCAGCCCGGTGACCTTCCTGCCGCTGGCCGCGGTGATGGCGGCGCTGTGCTGTGCCGTCGCCTGGAGGCTCGGCGCCTCGCCCTTCGGGCGCTCGCTGCGCGCCATGCGGGAGAACGAGGCGGCGGCCCAGGCGGTTGGCAAGAACCTCGTCCGTATGAAGCTGGTGGTCTTCGCAATGTCGGCGGGGCTGGCCTCCGTCGCCGGAACGCTGGTCGCCCACTACATCGCCTTCGTCAATCCGGAATCCTTCACCATCGAGGAGACCATCCTCATTCTCGCCATGGTGATCCTGGGCGGCATGGGCAATTTGTGGGGCTCGCTGGCCGGGGCGGCGATCCTCGTGCTGCTGCCGGAGGGGCTGAAGTTCGTCCATGTGCCGGGCGATATCGCCGACATGGTGCGGCAGGTGATCTACGGCGTCGTGCTGATCGTCATCCTGCGCCTGCGGCCGGAGGGGCTGTTCCCCGAGACGGTGTTCCGCACCCCGACCGGGGCCGCGCGGTCCAGCGTCCCAGCCAACGGCCCGCTGACGGGTGCGCTGGAGCGCGCGAGCGGCACGCTGGGGGAGGTGGTGGTCTCCGCGACTTCGCTGTCCAAGCATTTCGGCGGCATCCAGGCGGTGAAGGACCTGACCATCGACCTGAAGCGCGGCGAGATCGTCGGGCTGATCGGTCCCAACGGCGCCGGCAAGACGACCGCCTTCAACCTGTTGTCGGGCTTCCTGCGCCCGACCGGCGGCACCATCCTGTACCGGGGCCGCGACGTGACGACGCTGAAGCCGCACGAGGTGGTGGCCGCCGGGCTGGCCCGCTCCTTCCAGGACCTGAAGCTCTTCACCAAGCTGACGGTCGTGGAGAACATCCTGGTCTCGCTGCCCGCGCAGCCGGGCGACCGCCCGCTGGACGTCTACTTCCGCCCCGGCCTCGTCCGCCGGACCGACCGCGAGAACGTCGCCCGCGCGCTGGAGATCGCCTCCTTCGTCGGGCTGCTCGCAAAGGCCGACGAGACCGCCGCCAACCTGTCCTACGCCGAGGAGAAGCTGCTGGTCATCGCCCGGCTGCTGGCGACCGGGGCCGACGTGCTGCTGCTCGACGAGCCGCTGTCCGGCCTCGACACCGTGACGGTGGAGCGCATCTGCGGGGTGATCCGCGACCTCGCCCGCGCCAACAAGGCCGTCTGCATCATCGAGCACAATCTGGAGGTCATCCGCGGCGTCTGCGACGAGATCGTCTTCATCGACGAGGGCCGCGTGCTGACCAAGGGACCGCCGGACACGCTGATGCGCGACCGCGAACTGGCCGAGAGGTATTTCGGATGACCGAGATTCACACCATGCCGATCGCCGAACCCGTCCTGGAGGTGCGCGGCCTCAGCGCCGGCTACGGCAAGCGGGCGGTGGTCCACGATGTGGACCTGACCGTGCGGGCCGGCGAGATCCGCGTGCTGCTGGGCCACAACGGGGCCGGCAAGACGACGCTGGTGCGCTCCGTCTTCGGGCTGCTGCGCCCCTCCGCCGGGACCGTCCGCTACCGGGGGGAGGACATCACCCGGCGGCGCTGCGCCGACAACGTGAAGGCCGGAATCGCGCTGGTCCCGCAGGGTCACGGCATCTTCCGCAGCCTGACCGTGCGCGAGAATCTGGAACTCGGCGCCTACACTGCCCACGACCCGGCGGAAATCCGGACGAACCGCGACGCGGTGATGGACCTGTTCCCGATCCTGCGCGAACGCGCCGGCCAGATCGCTGGCACCATGTCGGGCGGGCAGCAGCAGATGCTGGCGATGGGCATGGCGCTGATGCACCGGCCCGACGTGATGATCCTGGACGAGCCGTCCATCGGCCTCGCCCCCAACCTCGTCCAGCGCGTCATGGAGGCCATCGCCGAGGTCAACCGGACGCTGCGCATGGCCGTGCTGATGGTCGAGCAGAACGTCGTCCACGCCCTGCCCATCGCGCAGAGCGTCACCGTGCTGCGCACCGGCCGCAAGATTTACGAGGGCCCGCCCGAACCGCTGGGCGACCGCCAATACCTGATGACCCTTTTCTGAAGAATTCCGCACAGAAGGACGAAATCATGGCCCGTCAGAAGATGCTGATCGTGGGTGCGCTGGGGACCGTCGGCCGCCCGATGCTGGAGCATTTCGAAGCGTCCCCGGAATGGGACGTCTGCGGCGTGTCGCGCCGCACCCCGGATTTCGAGACCACCGCCGAATGGGCCGCCGTCGACCTGCGCGACCCCGACGATTGCCGCAAGCTGCGCGAGATCAAGGGCGTCACCAACATCTGCTACACCGCCGTCTACGAAAAGCCCGACGTGACGCGCGGATGGTCGGAATGGGACCATGTCGAGACCAACCTCGCCATGCTGAAGAACGTGGTGGAGAATGTCGAGGCGGTGTCGCCCAACCTGCGCCACATCACGCTGTTGCAGGGCACCAAGGCCTATGGCGGCCATCTCGGCCCCTTCCGCCAGCCGGCGCGCGAGAGCGACAAGCGCTACATGCGCCCCAACTTCTACTACGACCAGCAGGACTGGATTGCCGAGCGGCAGCAGGGCAAGGAGTGGAGCTGGAGCGTGCTGCGCCCGCAGATCGTCTGCGGCCTCGCGGTCGGCAGCCCGCTGAACATCATCACCGCCATCGGCGTCTTCGCCGCGGTGTCGCGCGAATACGGCCTGCCGCTGCGCTTCCCCGGCGGGGCGTCGCGCATCGGCGAGGCGACCGACGCCCGACTGATCGCCAAGGCCGCCGAATGGGCCGGCACCAGCCCGCAATGCGCCAACCAGGTCTTCAACATCGCCAACGGCGACGTTTATGTCTGGGAGAACGTGTTCCCCAAGGTGGCCGAGCTGTTCCGCATGGAACTGGAACCGGCGCAGCCCTTCTCGCTGGCCCGCATCATGCCGCAGAACGAGCCGATCTGGGACCGCGTGGTCGCCAAGCACGGTCTCAAGCCCTACAAATACACCGAGGTGGTTCCGTCCTGGCAGTTCGCCGACTTCCTGTTCGGTTACGGCCAGCGCCCCAACCCGCACCACATGAGCACGATCAAGGCGCGCAAGCTGGGCTTCCACGACTGCGTGGACAGCGAGGAGATGTTCGTCGATCTCCTCCAGGAGCTTCAGAAGCGCCGCATCCTGCCGGAATGAAAGAGGCCCGCCGCATGACCATCACGCGCAAAATCCACGGCGTTCCCGTGCAGTGGGAAACCCTGCCGGCGCTGGTCGCCGCCCGTGCGGCGCAGCACGGGGACGCGCCCCGGCTGACCGTTGCCGGGCGGGCGATGAGCTATCGCGAGCTGGACGGGGAGTCCAGCCGCGTGGCCGCCAACCTGCATCGGCTGGGGGTGCGCCGGGGGGATCGGGTGGCCTGCTTCCTGCGCAACGCGCCGGAGCATCTGCTGACCTGGGTCGCCGCCGGCAAGCTGGGGGCGATCTGGGTGCCGCTGAACGCCGGACTGGTGGGGGAGGATCTCGTCCACACCCTGACCAACGCCACGCCCGCCGTCCTGGTGGTGGACGGGGAACTGGCGGAGCGGGTGGAGGCGGTCGCGGAGCGGTTGCCGCCGATGCGCGTCTATGCGGTGGAGGATGGCGATGGGGGGACCGGCGGTCGCTTCCGGCCCTTCGCCGACCTGCTGGAGCCGGGGCATCCGCTGCCGGTGGTGGAGGTGTGCGGCGGCGATCCGGCGGTCATCATCTACACCGGCGGCACCACCGGCCTGCCCAAGGGCGCGCTTCTGCCGCATTTCGCCTGGATCGCGGCGGGGATGCGCTACGTCGAGGCGTTCGAGACGCGGCCGGACGACGTCCATTACTCGATCCTGACGCTGTTCCACGTCGGCGGCCTGATGCTGGGGGTGATGGGGCCGATGGTCGCCGACATACCGACGGTCATCGACCGCCGCTTCAGCGGCAGCAACTTCTGGGCGCGGGCAAGGGAGACCGGGGCGACCATCGTCGATCTGATCGGCACCATGATCACCGTGCTGACCGAACAGCCGGAACGTGCCGACGACCGTGACCACCGGGTGCGCGTCTCGCTGGGGGTGACGGGCCAGATTCCGCCCGCCGTGGCCGACCGTTTCGTGGAGCGGTTCGGCGTCGGCTTCGTCAACGTCTATTCGCTGACCGAGACCGGCGGCGTGCTGATCGTCAACAACCGGATGGACTCGCCCAAGCCGCGCGCCAACGGCCTGACCCACGGCTGGGCGGAGGTGACCATCCTCGACGAGGATGACCAGCCGGTGCCGCCGGGCATCACCGGTCAGATCGCCCTGCGCCCCCGCTATCCGCACATCTTTATGTCGGGCTATTTCAACGCGCCGGAGCGCACGCTGGAGTGTCTGTCGAATCTATGGCTGCACACCGGCGACCTTGGTCATCTGGACGCGGACGGCTATCTGCACTTCACGGGCCGTCAGGCCCATTGGCTGCGCCGCCGGGGCGAGAACGTCTCGGCCTACGAGGTGGAGAGCGTGCTCAGCCAGTGCCCAGGCGTCCGCGAGGTCGTGGTGGTCGGCACGCCCTCCGAGAAGGGGGAGGAGGAGGTGAAGGCCTTCGTCATCCGCGAACCGGGCAGCGGCGTGGAGCCCGCCGCCATCGCCGCTTGGTGCGAGGGCCGCATGGCCGCCTTCAAGATTCCCCGCTTCATCGCTTTCGTGGAGAGCTTTCCCCGTTCCGTGACGAAGCGCGAGGTGGAGCGTCACAAGCTGCGCGCGATGCCGAACGACGGAATCTGGGACCGCGAGGCGTTGCCGTCTGAATCGTACCGCGTCGCCAAAGAGAGGGCAGCGCCATAGAAGGCCGCGGATGAGCGACCCGCGCTCCGATACGGGCGCTGAACAGGGAATGGCCGCGCTTCACACGGCGGGCCATGACGTCATCACGCCGATAAATCCCCGTCATCGTCACATTGCATCAGGTGGAGAAATCAGACGGTCCGGCGCCTAGCTTTCCAGCACGGACTCGACGTCGGTCAGGTCGCTCAATCGGCGGGCCAGCTTGTCCGTGCACTGGATTTCCAGGATGCCAAAGCCGGCATTGGGGGATATCGCATGCAGATCGCCCGCCATGCCGTTCTGGCTGGCGAAGCGTTTGACCCGCTCCACCATGGCGTCGCGCTCGGGCCGGCCCGGACGCAGGCCGGGCAGCGGGCGGGTGAACAGGATCTTGTAACGTTTGAACATGGCGTGAGCCATGGGAGGGGCTCCCGGCCTGGGTGGGGCCTGTGTGGGGACGGACGCGCCAGGGGATGTGGCACGTCCGCCCCCACCGGCGCAAGCCCTTCGGGCCGGCGTCAGTCCCCAGCATCAGTCCTTGCTCGGCTCCACGTTCTCCGCGCCCTTGCGGGTGCCGCCGAAGCGGTCGGCGCCCTTGGCGTCGGGGGCGTCCGGCTTTTTGTGATTGCCGGTGTTCTGCTGGTCGTCGGTGTGCTTGACGGTCTCTTCGGTGTGGGGCTGCTTCATGGCGGGGCCTCATGCTCCGTTCGGAAAGGTCACCCCATCAACCGGCCAGGCTCGCGCCCGTTCCCTCAGATCACATTCGTCTCCAGCAGGGGGCGGTTCTCCACCAGACGGTCGTACTCGAAGGCCGACAGGTTCAGGCTGCGGTAGGCGCCGGTCGCGATCAACTCTGCCAAGCCGCGCCCGGCGCCCGGCGCCTGTTGCAGTCCATGGCCGCTGAAGCCGTTGCAGAACAGGAAGTTGCGAAGCTCCGGATGCGGCCCGATGACGGCATTCTGGTCGATCTCGTTGTATTCGTAGAAGCCGGCCCAGGCGTTGGTGACCTTGATCGCCTCGAAGGCGGGGACGCGTGCGGCCAGCGCCGGCCACATCATTTCCTCGAACAGGCCGTGCTCCACCGTCAGGTCGTCGGTGTCCGGGTCGCGGTCGGCGGGTGGCGGGGCGCCGCAGATGAACTGCTTGCCCTCGGGCCGGAACCAGACGCCGGATGGGTCGATGACCAGCGGGCAGCCGGGAAGCTCATCGCGGCAATCGAACACGAAGACGCAGCGCTTGCGCGCCGACACCGGCAGGGCCACCCCGGCCATGGTGGCGACGCGGCGGGCCTGCGGCCCGGCGGCGTTGACCGCCACCCCGCAGGACAGCCGCCGGCCGTCGGCCAGACGCACCGCGGTGACCTTGCCGTCGGCGGTATCGATGCCCGCGACCTCCCCGGCGATCATGGCGACGCCCAGCGCCTTGGCCTTGCGGCGGAAGGCCTGCATCAGGCTGTAGCCGTCGAACCAGCCCTCCCCGGACAGGCCGAGCGAGCCGAGCGCGATCCCCTCCACCGACAGCCAGGGGAAGCGGGCAGCCAATTCCTCCGGCGACAGCAGGGCGACGTCGGCGCCGCAGGAGCGCTGAATGGCGTTGTTCCGGCGCAGGATGTCCGCCCCGGCCCCGGTCGCCAGATAGAGATAGCCCGGCTCGCGCAGGCCCAGATCCACCGGGTCGCCGTCCACGGAGAGATGTTCCGTCGCGTTGCGGATGAAGGAGAGGCCGAACTGCGACAGCGCGATGTTCGCCGGCGTCGAGAACTGCTGCCGGATCGAGCTTGCCGACAGCGCGGAGGAGGCGCGCTGGTAGGTCGGGTCCCGCTCCACCACCGCGATGCTGCCGCCGAAGCCGGGGTCGTTCGCCAGGAAATAGGCGACCGCGCAGCCCATCACACCACCGCCGGCGATCACGACATCGTACCGATCCGCCATCGAACGCTCCCGAATTAACTATGTTTATCGTTCCGGTGATCGGGCCAGAAGGCGGGGCCGCCGTCAAGAGGGCTCAAGAGGCCCGGTGCTCACAGCCCGGCGATGGCGCGGGCGACGGTCATCCACTCGTCGCCCGGCTCGGCGTCGCGCAGGGCGAGCAGCGGCGGCCAAGCGCCCAACCGGCTGTGGCGGCGCTGGGTGACGAAGCGTTCGATCTCCTCCGGCGTCGGCAGGCGGTCGGCCTTGCGCTGGTTGCAGCGGCGGTGCGCCAGCACGACGTTCGGCGCCGCGTCGAGGCCGCCATAGGCCAGCGGAATCAGATGGTCGAAGGTCGCCTTGGTGCCCACCGGCTCCCCGCAATAGAAGCAGCGCCCACCCTGCAGAACGTCCATGAGGCGGTATTCGTCGGGGCTGACGGGCATGGGGTCTCCTGTGAGGCTCACACCGGGAGGCGGATCAGCACGCGCAGGCCGCCGTAGGGGCTGTCGCTGAGCGTGATGTCGCCGCCGTGGCTGCGGGCGACGTCGCGGGCGATGGTCAGCCCCAGCCCGGCCCCACCGGTCGCCTGGTTGCGCGAGCTGTCCAGGCGGAAGAAGGGCTTGAACACGTCGTCGCGGGATACCTGCGGGATGCCCGGCCCGTCGTCGTCCACCAGGATGTCGATGAAGCCATCCTCCCGCTCCGCCCGCACCCAGATGCGGTCGCCGTGGCGCCGCGCGTTGGACAACAGGTTGGCGAGGCAGCGCCGCGTCGCGTTGGGGCGCAGCGGCAGGGTCAGCCCGTCCGGCGCCGCCAGGGCCACCTCCGCCCCCTCGCGGCGGACGCCGGAGACCACCTCGTTGAGGATGCGCGTCAGGTCGGTCGGCTGCACGGTCTCCGTCCCCTCGCCGCGGGCAAAGGCCAGATAGCCCTCGATCATCGTCTCCATCTCGGTGACGTCGGTCAGAAGCTCCTCGACCTCCGGCCCGTCGCCGATCATGTCCAACGCCAGCTTCATGCGGGTCAGCGGCGTGCGCAGGTCGTGGCTGACGCCGGCCAGCATCTCCGTCCGCTGGGTGATCTGGCGGTGGATGCGCTCGCGCATGCGCAGGAAGGCGACCGCGGCCTGCCGCACTTCGGTCGCTCCCTCCGGCTTGAAGTTGCGCACGTCGCGGCCCTTGCCCAACGCGTCCGCGGCGGCGGCCAAGCGCTTGATGGGGCGGATCTGGTTGCGCATGAAGATGATGGCGACGGTGAACAGCACCAGGGCCGAACCGACCATCCACAGGATGAAGATGTAGCTGGTCGGGCTGAACAGGCGGCGTTCCGGCGACATCACCGACAGCACGCCGTCCGGCATCTGCACGCGGATCTCGTACCATTCGCGGGTGATGCGGGTGTTGATGGCGAAAGGCCGCCGCACCCGCTCGTGCAGCGCCTTGCTGAGCGTGTTCTCCAGCATGCCGCGCAGCTTCGGCGGATGGTCGGGCAGGGTGCTGCCGGGCTCCAGCGTCACGATCAGATCGGTGCTGCGCGCGGTGGCGGCCAGGGTCCAGTTGCGCCCCTCCGGGGTCGGGTCGTGCTCCAGCATGCCGATGACCATGGCGATGTCGCCGGCCACCGCGAAGGCCAGCCGGTTCGTCATGGTGTCCCAGTGCCGGTCGTAGAAGATCCAGGTGGCCACCGCCTGGGCCAGGATGACCGGCGTCACGATGATCAGCAGCGAGCGTCCGAACAGCGTCCGGGGCAGGAACCGCTTCAGCAGCCCCGTCTGCTCGCGGCGCGGCATCGGCATCGGGGCGGCGGCGGTGTCGGTGGTCATGGTCCTGGTCCTGGCTTTCCGGCGGTCCCGTTACGGGTCCGGCCTCAACACATAGCCCTCGCCGCGTACGGTGTGGAGGTAGCGTGGCTCCCGCGGGTCGGGTTCGATCTTGCGGCGCAGGCGGGTCACCTGCACATCGATGGTGCGGGCGTTGCCGGCGACCTTGCTGCGCTCCGTCAGTTCCTCGCGCGAGAAGATCGTGCCGGGGGAGGCGGCGAGCACGCGCAGCAGCCCGGCCTCCGCCGTGGTCAGCCGGACCACCTCCTCGCCCGCCCGCAGTTCGTCGCGGTCGGGCAGGTAGATCATCGGGCCAAGCTTGACCGGCTGCGGCGGAACCGGGTCCGCCGGTCGGCTGGCTTGGCGGCGCAGGATCGAGTTGATGCGCAGCAGCAGCTCGCGCGGGTTGAAGGGCTTGGCGAGGTAGTCGTCGGCCCCGGCCTCCAGCCCGGCGATGCGGTCGTCCGGCTCGCCCCGCGCGGTCAGCAGCAGGATCGGGAGGTCGCGCTCCCGCCGCAGCGATTCGGTCAGCTCCAGCCCGGTCTCCCCCGGCATCATGATGTCGAGCACCAGCAGGTCGAAGGCGAGCCCGGCCAGCTTGGCCCGCGCCTCCGCGGCGTCCTTCGCCGTGGCCACCAGGAAGCCGTTGCCGGCGAGATACTTGCGCAGCAGCTCGCGCAGGCGGGTGTCGTCATCGACGACCAGGATGTGGGGCTGGTCTTCTTCGGTCATGGCGCGACTGTAGCGCAACCGCGCGCCGCGCACCAAGGGAAGCGGCTGCCGCCGGCCAGGGCATCACGCGGCGGCATCGGCACCCGCGGTCAGCTCCGCCAGGGTGGACAGGATGCGGTTGGGTGCTGCGGGCTTGGTCAGCACGAGGCAGCCCGCGTCCTTGGCGGCGCGCACGAGATCGGCGGACAGTTCCCCGGTCAGCAGAATGGCCGGAACGTCCCGTCCCAGCACCCCGCGCAGCGTCTGGATGCCGCTCAGCCCGTCGGTGCCACCGGGCAGCCGGTAATCGCTGAGGATCGCCGAGGGTGCCTGAAGCGTGGCCTGAGCGGCGGCGAGGGCGGAATCGAAGCTGTCGGTTGCCATGACCCCGGCCCCGGCCTGCTCCAGCAACAGGGTCAGGGAGCTGCGCTGCAGCGGGTCGTCCTCGACCACCAGCACCCGCCGTCCGGACAGGCGTCCGAGGGACGCGGGCTCCGCTGTCGACGCCGCTGGCGGCGGTACCGACGCCAACGCCGGGACAGCGGGGGCGGGGACGCGGGGCAGGGTGACGGCGAAGACCGAACCGCGGCCGACCCGCGACCGGACCTCCAGCGGATGGCCGAGCAGGCGGGCGGTGCGCTCCGCGATGGACAGGCCGAGGCCGGCGCCGCGCGAGCCGTCGCGGGCGGGGTTGCCGATCTGGTAGAACTCCTCCCAGATCGTGCCCAGCTCGGCGCTGGCGATGCCCTGGCCGCTGTCCCAGACCTCCACCCGCAGGGCGTCGCCGCGCCGCCGCGCCCCGACGACCACCCCGCCGCGCGCCGTGTATTTGACGGCGTTGGACAGCAGGTTGCGCAGGATCGGCTGAAGCCGGGCGGGATCGCTGCGCACCCAGGCTTTGGTGGGCATCACGGTCAGCCGCAGGCCCTTGCCCTCGGCCTCCGCCCGCAATTCGGCGGCCAGTTGCTCCAGCAGCGGGGCGAGCGGAAGGACGCCGACCTCCACCGGCACCACGCCGGCCTCCAGCCGCGACAGGGTCAGCAGATCGTCGAGCAGCCGCTGCCCGGCCTGGAGCGACGCCGAGGCCATGGCGCCCAACTGCTTGAGCGTCGGGTTCGGCGCCTCCTTCAACAGCAGTTCGTGAAAGGCGGCCAGACCTTGCAGGGGTTGGCGCAGGTCGTGGCTGACCGTCGCCAGCACTTTCATCTTGGCGAGGCTGGCCATTTCCGCGCTGCGGAGGGCCTTCTCCAACTCCGCCGTCCGTTGGCGGACGCGGTCGTCGAGGCTCTGGTTGGCGCGCAGAAGCTCCGCCCGGACCGCTTCCTCCCGCCGGGCGCCGGCCAGGGCGAAAACGAACAGCACCGCCGCGCCGGTCAGGATGCCGCCGCTGACCGCGGTGGTCCACAGGGCGCGTTCCCGCCAGGGGGCCAACACCTCGGCCAGTGGCCGGCTCGCCACCACCACGATCGGGAAACCGGTCAGCATCCGCGCCGCGGTGATCTGCGTCCCCTCCACGATCGCCGGGCTGTCCGGAGGGTCCCAAGGCTGGGGCCAAGCGGCGGACGGCGGAGCGACGGCGCTGTCCGGCGGCCATTCGGCCAGCTTCTCCTTGCCGCTGGTAAACAGAGCCAGCCGAGCGCCCTCACCCCAGCCGGCTTCCCCGTACATCTGCGAGAAATAGGTGTTCTGGATGCCCGCCACCGCGATCGCCAGCAAGGCTCCCTCCTCGTCGCGCAAGGCGCGGCTGATGGTGAAGCGTCCCTGGCTGACGCCGGCGCCGGCGGGGAGGTGGGACCCGACATGGAGAGTTGACGGCGGTCCCTGCGTGACACCGAGATGGGCCTGGGCGTAATCGCGCCCCGACAGGTCGCGGGGCGGGGGCGGATGTTCCGCACTGTCCAGAAGCAGCCGGCCCTGCGCATCGAGCGCCCAGACGCCGCCGATCTGCGGCAGTCGTTCGGCGCGGGCGCGCATCGCCGCCTGGATGCGCTGCCCTTCGGCGGAGTCGCGGCGGTCCCACCGCTCCAACTCGGCCAGCAGCATGCGCAGTTGGGCATCCCCCGATTCGATGGCGCGGCTGGCGTGTTCGTCGAGGAGGTGCGCAGTCGCGGCGAACTCGCGGCGGGCCTGTTCCAGCGTGGCGTGGCGGTCGCGCGACACCGACAGGGCGGACACGCCGACGCACAAGGCGGCAAAGGTCAGGAAAGCGGCCACAAGATGGGCACGCTGCATGCCGCCGGCTCCTTCCAGGAAAGCTAAGACAAAAGAATCAGGGTGCCAAAACTATGGGCTAAGCAACAAGCCGGGGACAACTCCGCCGAAGGGCAGGGCCGACTCCGACGAACGAGGCAAGAGTCGTGAATCGGAACAAGTGTCCGGGCTTTGGCCGAAGGGCTCGGGTTGCATTGCGGCCTTTCGATCCCCACGTGAGAAGAGTCGAATTTCTTTGGGTCTACGGTCCGCTTGCAGATCGCTGCGTCTGGTCCTTCCCCTCGGTGATTTGATGTGAACCCGTGGCATGGGCGCCATGGGAAACCTCGTTCAAGGAACTACCAGATGGCTACTGGAACCGTGAAATGGTTCAACACCACCAAGGGCTACGGCTTCATCCAGCCGGATGACGGGACGGCCGACGTGTTCGTCCACATCTCCGCCGTTGAGCGGTCGGGCATCAATATTCATGAGGGCCAGAAGCTGTCCTACGAACTCCAGCGCGATCCCAAGAAGGGCAAGAGCGCCGCGGCCAACCTGAAAGAGGCGTAATTTTCAGCCCCGATTTCTGTCGGGGCCGCCCGCTCAGGGGTCGATTGCCCCCAAATCCTGTAACAGCCGCTTCACAAAAGAAACGCATGCTCCATGGACCGCCGGGACCGCCCGGATGGTGCCATGGGACACGATGACGATCACAGGAGGCATGCATGGCATCCGATAACCGCAGCGCGGATCGGAATGATCTCGACTCCATGACCCGCGAGTTTCTTGCGAAGGGGGGTAAAATCGTTCAGTGCCCACCGGGGTCTTCGGACAGCGTGGTGTACAAGCGCACGTCCTTCCGCCGCCGCGGCGCCGCGAACGCCGCGGGCAAGGAAGGGACGGAGGGCGCCACCGGCACGCCGCCGGCGGAGGCGGCTTCCACCGCCACCCCGGAGACGACCCCGGCCAAGGACAGCTGATCGACGGCTGGCCCGACCGGCGTCCCGGTCCGGTTCCTACCGCTTCACGGCGGCGAGCCGGGCCGGCACCGGTGGGGCGAACTTCACCCGGTCCTCCTCGTCCATCATGCCCAGCATCACCTTGCGGAAGCCCTCCACGGCCTCCGCCCCGGCCATGCGGTAGGCGCGGGCGATCCGCTGCCGCTGCGTCTCGGAGAGTTGGCGTTCCAGTTCCACGCCCTTTTCCGTCAGCTCCAGCAGACGTTGCCGCCGGTCCCGCACGCCCGTCTGTTGCTGGATGAATTCCTGCCGGACCAACTCCCCCAACACGCGCGACAGGCTCTGCTTGGTGATCTTCAGGATCGCCAGAAGCTCCGACACGGTGATCTTCGGGTAGCGCCCGACGAAATAGATGACGCGATGGTGCGCCCGGCCGAAGCCGATCTGCGCCAGGATCTCGTCCGGCTCCGCGGTGAATTCCCGATAGGCGTAGAACAGCAGCTCCATGCCCGTGCGAAGTTCCTCCTCGCGCAGGAAAAGCTGGTTCACGCCCGCTTTTATGTCAGCCATGTTGACGTGATCGGTGCGATTCGTTACAAATGGGTCAATAAGCCAGACATAAACGAACAAAGCCCGTGAGACAAGCGCGGCTTTCAACAATTCCATTCCAAGTCCCGAGCAACGGGCCAAAGACCAAGGTGGGAGCCGCCATGTCCATCCTTCCCTTCGACGACCGCGACGGCGTGATCTGGTACGACGGCGCGCTGGTGCCGTGGCGCGACGCGAATCTGCACGTCCTGTCGCACGGCCTCCACTACGCGAGCTGCGTGTTCGAAGGCGAGCGTGTCTACAACGGCACGGTGTTCAAGCTGACCGAGCACAGCGAGCGCCTGGCCGCCTCGGCCCGTATCCTGGGCTTCGAGCTGCCCTATTCGGTGGCGGAGATCGACGCGGCGACCAACGAGACGGTGAAGGCGATGGGCTTCACCGACGCCTATGTCCGCCCGGTGGCGTGGCGCGGCAGCGAGATGATGGGCGTGGCGGCGCAGGCCAGCCGCATCCACGTCGCCATCGCCGTCTGGCAGTGGCCGAGCTATTTCAGCCCCGAGGCGAAGATGGCCGGCATCAAGCTGACCTGGTCGCGCTGGCGCCGCCCGGCCCCGGACATGGCGCCGACGGCGTCGAAGGCGGCGGGTCTCTACATGATCTGCACGCTCTCCAAGCACGAGGCGGAGGCCGAGGGCTATCAGGACGCGCTGATGCTCGACTACCGCGGCTATCTGGCGGAAGCGACCGGGGCGAACCTGTTCCTGGTGATGGACGGCAAGATCCACACGCCGAAGCCCGACTGCTTCCTGGACGGCATCACCCGCCGCACGGTGATCGACCTCGCCAAGGCCCGCGGCATCGAGGTGGTCGAGCGCCACATCCAGCCCGACGAACTGGCGAACACCCAGGAGGTCTTCCTGACCGGCACGGCGGCGGAAGTGACCCCGGTCGGCCGGATCGGCGATTACCGCTTCACGCCGGGCCGCGTCTGCGAGACGCTGGTGAAGGACTACGACGCGCTGGTGCGCGGGTAAGAGGGCACGCCCTTTTTTCCCTCCCCTGCGATAGCGGGGGAGGGCCAGGGAGGGGGCATGCATGAAGGTGCTTATCGCTCCATCACCACAACGCGCGCATGATCCCGCGAGTCCGGTTTCGGGCGGACCGTGATCTCGACATCGCGTCCAAGCGCCACCAGCCCGCGCACCAGCCGCTCGATCGAAAAGCCCGTCAACTTTCCGCGAATCAGCGCCGACACTTTGGGCTGATCCAGGCCCATGCGCTCCGCAGCCTGCTTCTGCGTCAGGTCCAAGTCGCGGATGGCGAGCGCGATCTGTCCGGCCAGCCGTGCCTTCGCCATGGTTTCCTCGGCATCCGCCAAGCCCAGGTCGGCAAAGACGTTGCCGCTTCCCTCGGCGAGCGTCAGCTTGCCTTCGTCTTTCCTGTCTTCCATTGCGCGTACAACTCCTCCGCCACCTTCAACCGCTGACGGATCAGGTCGATCTCGTGGGCTGGTGTGGCAATTCCTCGTTTGGACTTCTTCTGGAAGGCATGAAGCACGATCACGGCGTCCTCGAAGCGAACCGTGTAGACGGCCCGGTAGGCATCTCCGCGATGATCCTCAACGACCTCCAGAACTGAAGCGCCGCCGAAGCCATGCAAAGGCTTGGCCTGCTCATGCTTCAGGCCGATTTGTGCCAGATGGACAGCAAAGCCGATTGTTTTTTTGACAGCGTCAGGAAATCCCAGGAGATCAGCCTTGGCGCTCGAAACCCACAAAACAGCCCTTTCTTCTGATGGCATTTCTTGTTCCTTGGATTCTATCAGTTAGGGAATTTTCCTTGACCACAGGCATGAATGGTTCCTTCCACAAGCTTTTTTCTAATCTCTGCTTTTGCAGATTTCTGTCAGTAAAATATGCCAAAACAGGCATGAGGTCAATGCCATAAATGGCATTGATAACGTGAGGCGGACGCGCAGCAGCCTCCGGACAAGCCTACGCTCGACAGCGGGGGTGGGGTGGGCCATATACTCGGTTCCCGTTCCGTACCCCTGGCGCGAGCGCATCCGCATGTCCCATCCCGTCCTGACCGCCCTCCCGCAGAAGTCCCTGCCCAAGCTGGAGGCTGGCAAGAAGTTCGAACTGGTGTCGGAGTTCAAGCCCTCCGGCGACCAGCCGCGCGCCATCGGGGAGCTGACCGAGGGGCTGCGCGCCGGCGAGAAGGATCAGGTGCTGCTCGGCGTCACCGGGTCCGGCAAGACCTTCACCATGGCGCACGTCATCCAGCACGTCCAGCGCCCCACCCTGGTGCTCGCCCCGAACAAGACGCTGGCGGCGCAGCTCTATGGCGAGATGAAGTCCTTCTTCCCGAACAACGCGGTGGAATACTTCGTCTCCTACTACGACTACTACCAGCCGGAAGCCTACGTGCCGCGCACCGACACCTTCATCGAGAAGGAATCCTCGATCAACGAGCAGATCGACCGGATGCGCCACTCGGCGACGCGGGCGCTGCTGGAGCGGGACGACGTCATCATCGTGGCGTCGGTGTCCTGCATCTACGGCATCGGCTCGGTCGAGACCTATTCGGAGATGACCGTCGACCTGCGCAAGGGCCAAGTGGTCGCTCAGCCCGACCTGCTGCGCAAGCTGACCGAGCTTCAGTACAAGCGCAACGACGCGGCCTTCGGGCGCGGCCTGTTCCGGGTGCGCGGCGACACGGTGGAGCTGTTCCCCGCCCACATGGAGGACCGTGCGTGGCGCATCTCGCTGTTCGGCGACGAGATCGAGGGCATCCATGAGATCGATCCGCTGACCGGCGAGAAGATCGCCTCGCTGGAGGCCGTCCGCATCTATCCCAACAGCCACTATGTGACGCCCAAGCCGACGCTCAACCAAGCCATCGAGCAGATCAAGCGCGAGCTGAAAGTCCGGCTGGAGGAATTCAACGCCCAGGGCAAGCTGCTGGAGGCGCAGCGGCTGGAGCAGCGCACGACCTTCGACATCGAGATGATGGCGGCCACCGGCGCCTGCGCCGGCATCGAGAACTATTCCCGCTACCTGACCGGCCGCGCGGCGGGCGAGCCGCCGCCGACGCTGTTCGAGTATCTGCCGGGCGACGCGCTGCTGATCGTGGATGAAAGCCACGTCATGGTGCCGCAGATCGGCGGCATGTACCGCGGCGACCGCATGCGCAAGGAGACGCTGTCCGAATACGGCTTCCGCCTGCCCAGCGCCATGGACAACCGCCCGCTGAAGTTCGAGGAATGGGAGGGCATGCGCCCGCAGACGGTCTTCGTCTCGGCCACCCCCGGCCCCTGGGAGATGGAGCGCACCGGCGGCGTCTTCGCCGAGCAGGTGGTACGCCCGACCGGCCTGATCGACCCGGAGGTGATCATCCGGCCCACCGAGACGCAGGTGGACGACCTGATCCACGAGTGCAAGGAGGTGGTGGCCAAGGGCAACCGCGTGCTGGTCACCACGCTCACCAAGAAGATGGCCGAGGCGCTGACCGAGTATATGCACGAGGCGGGGCTGCGCGTGCGCTACATCCACTCCGACGTGGAGACGCTGGAGCGCATCGAGATCATCCGCGACCTGCGGCTTGGCGCCTACGACGTGCTGGTCGGCATCAACCTGCTGCGCGAGGGTCTGGACATCCCCGAATGCTCGCTGGTCGCCATCCTGGACGCCGACAAGGAAGGCTATCTGCGCTCCAAGACCTCCCTGATCCAGACCATCGGCCGCGCCGCCCGCAACATCGAGGGGCGGGCGATCCTCTACGCCGACAAGATCACCGGCAGCATGCAATACGCCATCGACGAGACGGCGCGCCGCCGCGAGAAGCAGCGGGCCTACAACCTGGAGCACGGCATCACGCCGGAATCCGTGAAGAAGGCCATCGGCGACATCCTGGAGAGCGTCTACGAGCGCGGCGACCACGTCACCGTGAAGACCGGCCTGAACGCGTCGGAACTGGTCGGCCACAACCTGAAGTCCGTGATGGCCGACATGGAGAAGCGCATGAAGGCCGCCGCCGCCGACCTGGAGTTCGAGGAGGCCGCCCGCCTGCGCGACGAACTCCGCCGGCTGGAGGCGATGGACCTCGGACTGGAGCAGCCGGGCAGCATCGGCATCAGCTCCGCCCGCCAAGGTCGCGGCATTCCAGAGGGCGCTCCGAAGAAGCAGGGCCGCCGGGGACGGCGCTGACGGGAAAGGGGCGGGGATGCATCGGGAATAATGTCCCCGCCCCAGGCGTTCATCCAGTCAGTGCGGTCCGCTCTGCCGGGCCATGGCCCCTGCCCAGGAACGCCCATGTCGACGCTCCGCTCGCTGTCCCTGCTGTCCTTCGCCGCCCTTCTGCTGTCCGGCTGCTACGTCGCCGCCGGAACGCCCGGCCCCGTCTACGGCTACGGGCACCGGTCCTATGGCTATTACGAGCGCCCGCAGTATCGCTATTACGCGCCGCCGCCCGTCGTCTACGGCCGCCCCTACTATGGTGGCTACTACGGAGGCCGTTACGGCGGGCCCCGCGGTGGTCATCATGGTGGCCCTCGCCACCATCACCGGCATGGTGGCTGGTGAAGGGGAGCCTGATGGGGAGCGGCCGGGGCTGGCCCGTGACCGGAAATCGTCGTTAACAAAGGCTCAATGCTTTGGTCCGATCATGACCTGAATACATTCGCTCCCGCTGATGCACGATTCCGAGGCGTGGGGGCGAGGCAGGGCAGGAAAGGGTCAGGGACCCATGAGCGATCAACTCACCAAGGACGACGTGTCCAGACTGCTGTCGGACCCGTCGCCGAACAGCCGTTCCGAGCTGGCGGTCAAGATCGCCAAGCAATTCTCCGCGACCAGCTTGTCGGAGAGTGAACGGCGGCTCGCCGAGGACATCATCCGCTTCATGGCGCGCGACGCCGTGGTGCGCGTGCGCCAGTCGCTGGCCGAGAATCTGAAGGCCAACCCGGCGCTGCCGCGCGATGTCGCGCTCATGCTGGCGCGCGACGTCGAGGCCGTGGCGATCCCGGTGCTCAGCGTCTCCACCGTGTTGACCGACGCCGACCTCGTCGAGCTGGTGCGGACGGGCACGGACGCCAAGCACACCGCCATAGCACAGCGCCCGGCCCTGTCGGCCAGCGTCGCCGACGCGCTGATCGACACCGCGTCGGAGGGGGCGGTGGCGGCGCTGGTCGCCAACGAGAGCGCGGACCTCGGCGAGCGCACTCTCGGCCGCGTCATCGAACGCTTCGCCGACAGCGAAACCGTGCAGGAGCCGCTGGTCCAGCGCGCCCGCCTGCCGATCACCATCGCCGAGCGGCTGGTCGCCGTGGTCTCGGAAAAGCTCCAGCAGCATTTGGTGGCCAACCACGATCTTCCGGCCAAGGTCGCTGCCGACCTGATCCTGCAAAGCCGCGAACGCGCCACCGTCTCCCTGTTCTCCGGGGAGAGCGACGAGGGCGCCCTGGAACGGCTGGTCGCGCAACTGTCGCGCAGCGGCCGCCTGACCCCGTCGCTGATGGTGCGGGCGCTGTGCATGGGCGACGCCGCCTTCTTCGAGACGGCCCTGTCCTTCCTGGCCAACGTGCCGCTGACCAACGCCCGCCTGCTGATCCACGACGCCGGGCGGCTGGGCCTGAAGTCCATCTACGACAAGGCGAAACAGCCGCCGGCCTTGCTGCCGGCCTGCCGGATCGCTTTGGACGTGCTCAAGGAGACCCCCTACGACGGGGAGGCGCACGACATCGAACGCCACCGCCGCCGGGTCATCGAGCGCATCCTCACCCAGTACGAGGATCTGGCCGCCGAGGATTTGGACTATCTGCTCGACAAGCTCGGCGATCTCATGCGCATTGAAACGGACTAACGTCGAAGGCCTCAAAGATTTCGCGGTGCGCAGTCTTTGGTTGTGTCTTCCGGCGAGTGAAGCAACTTTCCGTTTGGCATGATCTGAACTTTCCGCCCTGATCGCCGCGCACGGCATCATTGCGTGGTGCCATCCTGCGGCAGGCGCTGTTTCTCACCTTTGCTTCTGGCCGCGAACCGCTTCGCCAGAACCTGGGAAGGGAGACGCGGTTGGCTGACGAGAGCGAGGGGCGGGAGACGGCGGTCGCGGGCGAAACCGGCCGGGGCTTCCGGCCGGGGTCGCTGGACGCCGTGAATTTCCTGCTGGCGGACGTGCGGGGGGCGCTCGGTCCCTACCTCAACGTCTTCCTGGTGACCCAGCAGCATTGGAGCCAGTCGGAGGTCGGTCTGGTGACGAGTCTCGCCGGCTGGCTCGGGCTCGCCGTTCAGACGCCGATCGGTGCGGCCATCGACGCCACCCACCGCAAGCGCGAGGCCATCGTCCTGGCCCTGGTCGTGCTGGGTGCTGGCGCGCTGTGCATCTACCTGTTCCCAGCCTTCTGGCCGGTGCTGATCGCCAACGCGCTGATCGCGGTGGTCGGGGACGTGTTCGGCCCGGCGGTGGCGGCCCTGACCCTCGGCCTCGTCCCGCAGCGGATGCTCGCCCGGCGGATGGGGCGCAACGCCGCTTTCGACCACGCGGGCAACGTTGCCGTGGCGGCGCTCGCCGGGCTGGTCGGCTGGCTGTTCTCGCAGCAGGCGGTCTTCCTGCTGGTCCCGGTGTTCGCCATCCTGTCGTCGCTCGCCGTCCTGTCGATTCCGGCCGCCGCCATCGACCAGCGCCGCGCGCGCGGGGTAGAGGCGTCCGCGGGTGGCGAGGCGAATGGCGGCGCGGGTGACAGGGAAAAGGTGTCGGGCATGGGCATCCTGGTCCAGTGCCGGCCGTTGCGGATCTTCGGCATCTGCGCCTTGCTGTTCCATTTCGCCAACGCGCCGCTGTTGCCGCTGGTCGGGCAGAAGCTGGCCGCGGCGCACCCGGAATGGGCGACGGTCATGATGTCGTCCTGCATCATCGCCGCCCAGCTCGTCATGCTGCCCATCGCCATCCTGGTGGGACGGACAGCGGACCGTCTCGGCCGCAAGCCCATCCTGCTGGTCGGTTTCGCCATCCTGCCCCTGCGGGCCGTCCTCTACACCCTGTCGGACGACAGCGCCTGGCTGATCGGCGTCCAGCTTCTGGACGGGGTCGGTGCCGGGATCTTCACCGCCCTGACGCCACTGGTGATCGCCGACCTGATGCGCGGCACCGGGCGCTACAATCTCGCTTTTGGGGCGGTTGCCACGATGCAGGGGGTGGGGGCCGCGACCAGCGGCTTCGTGACCGGGATGATCGTGGACCGCTTCGGCTACTCCGCCGCCTTCCTCACCGCCGGGGCGATGGCCCTGATCGCGCTGGCCGCTCTGTTCCTCGGGTTGCCGGAAACCGCTCCGGCCAGCCCCGCCGAAGCCGGGGTGGGACCGCTGGAGGAGCCCAGCCTCGCCGAATGATCCATGCGGAACCGCGCGGTGTTTTTAGAACGCTCGGGCTTCCCGGAGGCCTGCGATGGGCGGGGCCGTCAGGCGAACGGCGGGCAGGAGGATGGTCACCGTCGTGCCGTGCCCCGGTGCGCTGTCCAACTCCACGCGACCGCCGTGCAGTTCGGCGAAGCGGCGGACGATGGGCAGGCCGAGCCCGATGCCCTCGTGCTGGCGCACGAGCGAGCGCTCGCCCTGGATGAACGGGCTGAAGACGTGATCGACGATGTCCGGCGGGATGCCGGGGCCGTCGTCGGTGATGGCGATGGCGATCATCCCGCCCTGCAGGGCGATCCGCAGCGAGACCCGCCCGCCCCGGTGGCCGAACTTCACCGCGTTGTCCAGCAGATGCACGATCATCTCGGCCAGGCGGCGCTGGTCGGCGCGCAGCGTGACGGGCGGTCCCGGCTGAAGCGTGATGGTCTGCGACTTGGCCTGCGCCTTGGGGCCGAGCAGATCGATGCAGTGGATCAGCAGACCGGGCAGATCGATGGTCGACTCGGCAAGGTCGATGCCACCGGACCCTCGCGTGAAGTCCAGGATGTTGTTGACCATGCCGAGCAGCGCCTTGCCGCTCTCCTCGATCAGCCGGACATAGTCCATGTAATCGTCGTGGCCGAGCGGCCCGTGCGCCTCGCTGGACAGCACCTCGGCGAAGCCGATGATGGCGTTCAGAGGGGTCCGCAATTCGTGGCTGGTCACCGAGAGGAAGTCGAGCTTGGCCCGGTCGGCCTGCCGTGCCGCCTCGAGGGCTGTGCTGAGTTCCGCCGTGCGCTCCGACACGCGGCGCTCCAGCCCTCGGTTCTGCTCAGCCGCGCGTTGGTAGAGCTTGCGGATTTCCAGCACGCTGCGCACGCGGTGCAGCAGTTCCCAGGCGATGAAGGGTTTGGTGAGGAAGTCGTTGGCTCCCAGTTCCAGCGAGCGCCGCCGCGTCTCCTGGTCGGTGTGGGCGGTCAGCACCAGGATGGGCACGTAATCGTCGCCGTACAGGGCGTTGACGCGCTCCATCAAGTCGAAGCCGCTCATGTGCGGCATGCGGATGTCGATCAGCAGAAGGTCGAAGCGCTGCGCCTCGCAGAGGGCAGGGACCCGGCGCGGGTCGGTTTCCCCCCGCACGGCGGTGTAGCCCTCGTGGATCAGGATGTCGCGCACCAGCTCGACGTTCGACGCGTTGTCGTCGACGATCAGGATGGCGGCGTCCTTGACGTCCCGCGCCAAGGTCGGGTCGAGAGCGCTCCGGGTCATGGCGGAGCCGTCCCGGTCCTATGGACGCACCATTGCATACTGCCCTCCACCTGTGCGCCGCCCCGCGGGATTTTACGGGTTTTAGATTAACCTTGCGCACAGGAGGCCCGTCAAGAACGGTTGAGACAAATGAATGCAATATTACACCGCGTTAGCGGTATCACTCGAAGAATGCTTCAAAGCATATAAAATTAGTCGGTTTTAGGCGCGCTTTTCCCAGCCGCCGCGGTCGTTTTGTTGCCAGTAGGTAAGGGAATGGCCGGCGGCCTTGCAGACTTTCCAACGATCGCGCGCGGCCAGCACCGCCTCTCCGTCGTTGCCGTCGAACAGGTCGCAGACGAGGTCGAAGGACCCCATCGCGTCGCTGGTCACCCCGTCCACCAGGACCAGGACGGTGGCACCGTTGGGGTTCTCCTCCTCGGCGGTCAGCCAGACCGGCTGTTCCGCGGCGAAGCCGTCACGCGCCGCGCCGTGCGGCAGGAAGGAGGAGGGATCATAGGTCCACAAATGCTGATTGAGCGCGTCCACCCGCTCCGGCGAACCGGCCAGGACGACGGCGCGCCAGCCGCGCTCCAGAACCTTTTCCAGGATCTTCGGCAACGCCTGTTCGAGCGTGCGCCGCTGGAGGTGATAGAAACGGACCTCGGTCATGGCCTCATCGTCCGGAAGTCCTGCGGTCCGTGAATGCGTCCGGCGGAGCGGGGCCCCGCCGGACGAAGACCTTATTTGCCCTCGTGATAGCTCGCCACGAAACGGTCGAGCAGGCGGACGCCGAAGGCGGTGCCGCCCTTCGGGACGGTGGCCGTGTCCTTCTTCGACCAGGCGACGCCGGCGATGTCGATGTGCGCCCAGGGCAGATCCTCGACGAAGCGCTTGAGGAACTGCGCACCGACGATGCTGCCGGCCCCGCGGCCCGACCCGACGTTCTTCATGTCGGCGATGTCGGAGTTAATGTCCTTGTCGTAGGCGTCGCCCATCGGCAGGCGCCACAGCGGCTCGCCCACCGACCTGCCGGCGGCCAGCAGGTTCTCGGCCAGCCAGTCGTCGTTGGCGAACAGGCCGGCATGCTCATGGCCCAGCGCGATGATGACGGCACCGGTCAGGGTGGCGAGGTCGACCAGCAGGCGCGGCTTGAAGGTCTCCTGCGCGTAGGTCAGACAGTCGGCCAGGACGAGGCGGCCTTCCGCATCGGTGTTGATCACCTCGATGGTCTGGCCGGACAGCGAGGTCACCACGTCGCCGGGCCGCTGCGCGGTGCCGGACGGCATGTTCTCGACCAGCCCGACGATGCCGACGGCGTTCACCTTCGCCTTGCGGGCGGCGAGCGCGCGCATGGTGCCGATGACCACCGCGGCGCCGCCCATGTCCCACTTCATGTCCTCCATCCCGGCGGCGGGCTTGATGGAGATGCCGCCGGTGTCGAAGGTCACGCCCTTGCCGATGAAGGCGAGCGGGCGGCGGTCCTCGGCGTCGGGGGCGCCGTCCCAGCGCATCACGACGACGCGCGGCTCGAAGGCGCTGCCCTGGGCGACGCCGATCAGGGCGCCCATGCCGAGCTTCCTCAGCTTCTTGAGGTCCAGAACCTCGATCTGCAGGCCGACGTCGGTCAGGTCCCGGCAACGGTCGGCGAGGCTTTCCGGGTTCAGGACGTTGGCCGGTTCCGACACCAGATCGCGGGTGTAGGCGACGGACTCGGCCAAGGGCTCCAGACGGCCATAGGCGCGCTTGGCGGTGTCCGGTTCCGCGGTCAGGACGATGATCTTCTTGAGGGAGGGCTTGGCCTCCTTCTTCTCGGTCGTCCGGTACTTGTCGAAGCGGTAGGAGCGGAGCTGCGCGCCGAAGGCCAGTTCGGCGGCCGCGGCGTCGGGGGCCACGGTGCCGCCGTCCGGCAGGTCGAGCAGGACGGACACCTCCGTCTCGCCGGACTTGTCCAGGGCGGCGACGATGGCGCCGCCAACAGCCTGGAGGGCGGCCTCGGACAAATCCTCCCCCTTGCCGACGCCGACCAGGAGGACACGGTCGAACTCCACCCCGGCAGGGGCGAGGATGGCCAGCGTCTCCTCCTTCTTGCCGGTGAAACGGCTGGCCTTCATGGCGCGGGACAGCGTGCCGCCCGTCTTCTGGTCGAGATCCCGCCCCGCGGCGCCGAGCGCGCGATCGGTGGCGACGGTGACGGCGACGGTGCCGGACTTGGGCAGCGCGGGCTTCGCAAAGGCGAACTTCATCGGCTCCTCTCGGGCTCCTCTCGGCTGGGACGGCCGGCGCGCGGGCGCCGGGGCGGGTGGGATCGATCCGCAACCACCCTGGGATAAAGACCTTCCCGTGCGCCCTGTCAAGGCGCGGACCGGTTGTTTCCCGCGCCCGTCCGCAGTACATAGCCCCGGCACGCCGCGGCGGAAACCCCCGGCGCGCCGCGTACCGCCCGTCGATCGGCCGGGGAGGCCGGAGCCCATGTATTCATCCGCCACGCTGTCGCGCTACATCGGGCGTCAGTTCGTCACCTGGTTTGTGCTGCTGCTCGGCATCCTGCTGTCGATCATCCTGCTGCTCGACGTCGTGGAACTGCTGCGCCGTGCCGGGACCAAGCCGGACATCACCTTCTGGCTGGTCCTGCGCATGGCCCTGCTGAAGCTGCCGGAGATCGGGCAGCAGATCTTCCCCTTCGTGATCCTGTTCAGCGGCATGTTCACCTTCTGGCGGCTGACGCGCAGCGCGGAGCTGGTGGTGGCCCGCGCGGTCGGCGTGTCGGCGTGGCAGTTCCTGACCCCGGTGCTGATCGCCGCGCTGATGATCGGCGCCGTGAAGGTGACGATGATCAACCCGGTCGGCGCCGTCTTCATCGCCAAGTACAACCAGCTCCAGGACCGCTATCTGAAACTGAAGTCGAGCAGCTTCGATGTCTCGCGCAGCGGACTCTGGCTGCGCCAGCAGGAGGCGGGGGAGCAGTATTTCATCCACGCCGACGGGGTGAATCCGCTGTCGTTCGAGATGTCGCAGGTGATCGTCCTGCGCTTCGACACCAACATGACCTACATCGGCCGGGTGGACGCGCCGCGCGCCGTGCTGCGCGACCGGAAGTGGGAATTGCAGGACGCCACGATCAACCTCGGCAAGAAGGAATCGGAGACGGTCCCGACCTACGTCATTCCGACGGAGCTGAACCGGACCACCATTGAGGAGAGCTTCGCGGCGCCGGAGACGATTTCCTTCTGGGATCTGCCGCAATTCATCCGCACGCTGGAAACCACCGGCTTTCCGGCGATCCGTCACCGGCTGCATTACCAGTCGCTGCTGTCGCAGCCTCTGCTCTATGTTGCGATGGTGCTGTTCGCTGCGGCCTTCTCGCTGCGGCTGCCGCGGCGTGGCGGCACCATGACCATGGTGTCCGGCGGTGTCCTGACCGGTTTTGTGCTGTTTGTGATGACCGACGTGGTCCGCACCTTCGGCATCTCCGAAACCATCCCGCTGGCCATGGCGGCCTGGAGCCCGGCCTGCGTCAGCGTGCTGCTGGGCACCGCGGTGCTGCTGCATCTGGAGGACGGCTGACGCCGGACCAGGAGTGCGGCTGACACCGGCTGCCCGGTCTTTGGACACAATTCCGTTCCAGGATGCGACCCACGATTCCGTTTACACGCGCCCGGGGGGGCCGTATTAAACGGCAACCACCTCTGGAGTCTGGAGCACCATGCAGAGTTTGCGAGCCGTCCGGTCTGCCTTCGCCGTGGCGACCGCCTGCGCCCTTCTTGCCGCCGGCGCGCCCGCCGCGGCCCAGACGCGGGCTCCCAACGCTCCGAACAGCCCGGCAACGCAAGGCCCTGCGGAACGCATCGCCGCCGTCGTGAACGACGAGGTCATCTCGCTGTCCGACGTGCACGCGCGAATCCGCCTCGCTCTGCTCAACGCGGGTGCCCAGGACAATGCGGAGACGCGCCAGCGCCTGACCCCGCAGGTGCTCCGCCAGCTGATCGATGAGCGGCTCCAGCTCCAGGAGGCCAAGCGGCTCGGCGTCTCGGTTCCGTCGAAGGAGATCGACGAGGCCATCGGGCGCATCGCCGAACAGAACCGCATGGGCCGGCCGCAGCTCGAAGCCCTGCTGAAGACCCAGAACGTTCCGGTCTCCACCCTGCGCGAGCAGGTGAGGGCGCTGCTGTCCTGGCAGCGCGTGATGCAGCGCCGCATCCGTCAGGAGGTGGTGATCGGCGACGAGGAGATCGACGCCGTGATGCAGCGCATCAAGGCCAACATCGGCAAGCCGGAGTATCTGGTGGCCGAGATCTTCCTGGCCGTGGACAGCCCCGACCAGGACGAGGAGGTGCGCCGCAACGCCGAACGGTTGGTCGAGGAGGTCCGCCGCGGCGGCAACTTCGCGGCGCTGGCCCGCCAGTTCTCGCAGTCCGCCGGCGCCGCCTCGGGCGGCGACATGGGCTGGGTGCGCACGGGCGAGCTGAACGCGGAGCTGGACAAGACCCTGTCCACCATGCGGGCCGGCCAGCTGTCGTCGCCGGTCCGCACGGCGACCGGCTATCACGTCCTGCTGGTGCGCGACCAGCGGCCCTTCGGCAGCAACGCCTCCACCGCCCCGCCGCCGGCCCCGCCGCCGCGCCCGCGCGCCCAGCCGAAGCCCGATCTGGCCAAGGCGAAGGTCAACATGAAGCAGATCGTCATTCCGGCCCCCTCGAAGGAGGAGCTGAAGGCGGTCCAGGCCCAGGCGGAGAAGCTGCGCAAGTCGATCAAGAGCTGCACCGACTTCGACGAGAAGGCCCGCGCCATGGGCATTCCGGAGTCGGGCGACATGGGCACGCTGCGGGTCAAGGACCTCGCGCCGGGCCTCCAGCAGCTCGCCGTCGGCATTCCGCTCGGCCAGCCCAGCCCGGTGCTGATGAGCCCGGGCGGCGCCGTCATCCTGATCGTCTGCAAGCGCGACGTGCCGATGATCGAGCCGCCGCCGGAGGCCGAGCCGCAGCCGGTGGCCGCCCCGGCCCCGCCGCCGATCGACCCGAAGGACATCAAGATGCCGCCGCGCGAGGAGATCGAGCGCGACCTGATCAACGAGCGCGCCGATCTGCTGGCCCGCCGCTACCTGCGCGACCTGCGCCGCACCGCCTTCGTGGAGATCCGCAACTGATGACCGCGTCCGGCGTCCGGCCACCGCTCGCCCTGACCATGGGCGAGCCGGCGGGGATCGGCGGAGAGATCGCTCTCAAGGCCTGGTCGACAGCCAGGGGGGCGGCCCGCGCGGACGGCGCGGTGCCGCCCTTCGTCCTTCTGGACGATCCCGCCCGCCTGGAGGCGCTCGCCGTCCGGCTCGGCCTGCCGGTGCCGGTCAGGGCGGTGGGCAGCATGGCCGAGGGTGCGGCGCTGTTCGGCGCGGCCCTGCCGGTGCTGCCTCAGCCGCTGGCGGCGCCGGTCACACCGGGCCGGCCCGACCCGGCGAACGGGGCGGCGGTGATCGCCAGCATCGACCGGGCGGTCGAACTGGTTCGCCGGGGCGAGGCGTCGGCGGTTGTCACCAACCCGATCCAGAAATCGGCACTCTACGCCGCGGGCTTCCGCCATCCCGGACACACGGAGTATCTGGCCCATCTGGCCGGGCTGACCGAAGAGCCGGTGATGATGCTGGCCGCGCAGGATCTCCGCGTCGTGCCGGTGACCATCCATGTCTCCGTCCGCGACGCCGTGCCGCTGGTGACGCGGCAAGCGATCCTGCACGCCGGGCGGGTCACCGCGGCAGCGCTGACCCGCGACTTCGGCATCGCGCGGCCCCGGCTGGCCGTCGCCGCGCTGAACCCCCACGCGGGGGAGGGCGGCGCCATGGGGCGGGAGGAAATCGACGTCATCGCCCCGGCGGTCGCCGACCTGCGGGCGGAGGGCATCGACGCGGTGGGGCCGAAGCCGGCCGACACGCTGTTCCACGCGGCGGCGCGGCGCGGCTACGACGCGGCGCTGTGCATGTACCACGATCAGGCGCTGATCCCGCTGAAGACCATCGACTTCGACACGGGGGTCAACATCACGCTGGGGCTGCCCTTCGTCCGCACCTCGCCGGATCATGGGACGGCGCTGGACATCGCCGGCACGGGGAAGGCCGGCGCGTCGAGCCTGATCGCCGCCCTGACGACGGCGGAGGCCATGGCCGCCCGCCGCCACGGATAAGCGTCAGAGGCGGACCGAGCTGCTGGAGAAGCGGCTGGCCGAGCTGTGGTCGATGGAGGTCAGCGCGACCGACGCGCCGACGGCTATGACGATGGCGGCGGCGAAGCCGAGCAGCATGGCTTTCATGGGGGGCGCTCCTGGAACCTGATTTTGGTCGTGGTTTCGGCGCAAGCGCGCCTTTTTCCAAGACCATAAGCGGGGCGAAGCGCGCTTTCAACCACACTCGGGACACGGCCGGAAGCGGCTGGGGAAAACGCGCCTAGGCCGCTGAGGTCAGGGCGCTGCGCAGCACCTCGGGCGCCACCGGCTTGTGCAGGAGGCGGTGGCCGCTCTGCTGGACCTCGGCGATGCGCGCGGGGTCTGTGTCGCCGGTCAGCACCAGCGCGGGCACCCGCACCCCGCACACACCGTAGATGTCGCGGATGGCCTGAAGCCCGGTCCGCCCTTCGCGCAGGCGGTAATCGGCGACGATCATGTCGGGGCGCTGGCCGAGGCTGGTCAGGGTGCCGACCGCCTCATCGGCCGATACGGCGGCAACCACCTCGTAGCCCCATTCCTCCAGCATGGTCCGCATGGAGAGGAGGATGATGGCGTCATCCTCCACCACCACGACCAGACCCTTGCCGCCGTTGGCGGCGGGCTGGGCGGCCGGGCGGCAGGTCTTCATCACTTGGCGCGGGGCGACCGACGGCACGGTCAGGCCGAAGGCGCTGCCCCGCCCCGGCCGGGAGCGCAGGGTCACCTCGTGGCCGAGCAGTCCGGCCAGCCGCCGCACGATGGCGAGCCCCAGCCCCAGCCCCTTGCGCCGATCGCGTTCGGGGTTGGCGAGCTGGGTGAACTCGACGAACACCTCGTCGCGCTTGTCCTCGGGGATGCCGATGCCGGTGTCGAGCACCTCGACCCGCAGGCCGTTGCCGGTGCGGCGGCAGCCGATCAGGATTCGCCCGCTCTCCGTGTAGCGGATGGCGTTCTCCACGAGATTGCGCAGGATGCGCTCGACCAGCGCCGGGTCGCTGCGCGTCCAGGCGTCGGTGGGGACGTGGCGCAACGCGATTCCCACCTCCGCCGCGCGGCCCCGGTATTCGTCGGCCAGGCGTTGCAGCAGCGGACCCAGCGCGAATTCCGTCACAGCGGGGGTGACCACCCCGGCATCGAGCCGCGACACGTCCAGCAGGCTGTCCAGCAGCGTGCGCAGGCCGTTCAACGACTCGCTCATGCTCGCCAGCAGGGGGGAGGCGGGATGGCCGTCGAGCCGGTCAGAGAGGGCGTGGGCGAAGAAGAACAGCGACTGCACGGGCTGGCGCAAGTCGTGGCTGGCCGCGGCGAGGAACTTGGTCTTCGCCATGTCCGCGCGTTCGGCCTTGTCGCGGGCGGCCAAGGCCTCCTCGCGGGCACGCTCGGCTTCCGCCTTGGCGCGGTGCAGGGCGTCCTCCGCCGCCTTGCGGGCGGTGATGTCGCGCATGATGCCGGTGAACAGGCGCTGCCGCCCGTCATGCCATTCGGCCACCGACAGCTCCAGCGGGAAGAGGGAGCCGTCCTTGCGCCGGCCCTCCACCTCGCGTCCGATGCCGATGATCCGCCGCTCGCCGGTTTCGCGGAAATGCGCCATGTAGCCGTCATGGGCGGAGCGGTGCGGCTCGGCCATCAGGATGCGGACGTTCGCGCCGATGGCCTCTTCCGCGCCGTAGCCGAAAGTCGTCTCGGCCGCCCGGTTGAAGGACTGAATGGTGCCGGTCTCGTCGATCACCACGATGGGGTCCACGGCGGTGTCGACGACGGCGCGGTAGCGCGCCTCCTGCCCCGCCGCGCGCTCCGCCGAGCGGCGCCGGTCGATCAGGACGGAGAGCAGCCCCAGCGAAAGGATCAGCAGTGTCCCCACCCCGGTCCCCACCGCCAGGGACGGGGTGGACAGCACGAGGCCGAGATCGTCGCCGGCCGGGACGGCCCCCACACCGATGGCGTGGCCCATGGCGTTCCCGGCGGCGTTCCCGGCGGCGTTCTCGGCAGCGCTGGCGGCGGCCATGCCGACGTAGTGCATGCTGACCACCGCGGCGCCGAGCACCAGCGCGCCAGACAGGCGCTGCAGGGGGCTGGCCGTGCGGAAGGCGAGCCAGAGCGCGGCGGTGGAGGCGGCGACGGCGATGACCACCGACGCGGCAACCAGAAGCGTGTCGTAGATCAGCGGCACCGGCAGCCGCATGCCGGCCATGCCGACGTAATGCATGGCGACGATCCCGAAACCGGTCAGCAGACCCGCCGCCGCCAGGGTCGTCCGGCCGCCCCCGCCATGGGCGACGGCGAAGAGGCCGGTCCCCGACACGCCGACCGCCAGGAAAAAGGATAACGCGGTCAGCAGGATGTCGTAGGACACCGGCACGGGCATGCGCATCGCCATCATGCCGATGAAGTGCATCGACCAGATCCCCGCCCCGAGCGCGAGCGCCGCGGCGCCCAGCCAGCCGTTCCGTCCCCGCCCGGCATCCCGCGCGTGGGAGGCGAGGTCCAGAGCCACATAGCCGCCGAAAGAGGCGACGACAACGGACAGCGCAACGAGGTATGGATCGTAATGGCCGAGCACGATGGGGCGCACCGAGAGTGGACGAGGGGACGGACGCGCAATGGCAAAAACGTTAGATAGTGGAAATCCGCGACGAACCCAAGCCGGCGAAACGCCCCTGTACGCCCGACGAAAGACCTAATGGCTACCTCGAACGGAAGTTCCTCCTCTCGGACTTTGGACCGGAGCTTGGGGCGGAGGCTGGTGGGGCTGTTGCGCCGCTTCGTGCTACGCCCCCTGCTGACCGTCGCGGCGCTGGTCTATTTCCTGATCGACGCGGTGGCGCTGGAAGCGGTGCGCCCGCTGGCCGCCTGGATCGGGCGGCAGCGCTTCGCCGAACGGCTGGCGGCGCGCATCCGCCGGCTCGGCCCTTATCCGACTCTGGCGCTGTTCGTGATTCCGCTGGTGGTGCTGGAGCCGCTGAAGCCCGTCGGCCTGTATTTGATGGGGACCGGGCATCCCATTCAGGGCGCGCTCCTGCTCGGTGGTGTGGAACTGGTCAAGGTTACGCTGGTGGAGCGGCTGTTCCACATCGGCAAGGATAAGCTGCTGACCATCCCGGCCTTCGCCTGGTGCTACGTGCGGGTGATGCGCTGGCTGGCCTGGCTGACCGCTCTGCCGCCCTGGCAGGCAGTCAAGCGGATGGTGGGGCGGGTGCGCGAGGCGATTCGCCCGGCGCTGGCGGTGGTCCGCGGCTGGGCGCGATCTCTGCGCGGCCGCCTGCGCGCTGTGTCGAAAAGAGGGTAACCCTGCCCTGCGCTTGCCGTGTCCAGCGGGCAGCCTCATATCAATGCGGTTTTGCAGACCGTTCCAAGGCCAACCCGTGCGTTTCCTCCCCCTGACCTTCGCCCTTTTCGTCGCCTTGGCGGCCCCCGCCGCCCTCGCAGCGGGCAAGTCCGGCTCCGTCTCCTCGCGCGAGTCGCGCATGGCCGACTGCGAGGCGGCGGAGAAGGGCGATCCGGAGGCGTCCTACCGCATGGCGCGGCGCTTCCTGTTCGGCGTCGGGGTGAAGCGCGACCAGCGGGTCGGCACGGCGTGGCTGCGCGCTGCGGCGTCGCGCGGCCACAAGGAGGCGCGGCGGCTGGTCGCCTATGTGCCGGGCCGCATGGGCCATGTCCGTCCCTGGTGCCGCCCTGGCGCGGCCCCCCTGCGCGAGGCGTCGCCCCCGCCGCCGGAGATCATCGCGCTGGTCCACAAGACAGCGCCCCAGTACGGGCTGGACCCGGCGCTGGTCATGGCGGTGATCCGGGTGGAGAGCGCCTTCCGTTCCGACGCGGTGTCGCCCAAGGAGGCGGCGGGGCTGATGCAACTCATCCCCGACACGGCGGAGCGGTTCGGCGTGTCCGACGTCTTCGACCCCGCCCAGAACATCCGCGGCGGCGTGCGCTACCTGCGCTGGCTCTTGGCCTATTTCCAGGGGGACGTTACGCTGGCCCTTGCCGGCTACAACGCGGGGGAGCGGGCCGTGGACCGCTACCGGGGCGTTCCGCCCTACGAGGAGACGCGGAACTACGTGCGCTCCATCCGCCGCTTGTACGACGCGCCGCGGCATCCCTTCGACGCCGCGGTGGCGGACCCGTCGCCCATGGTCGTCCGGCAGGCGGCGGAGCTGGCAAAGCCCGGCAAGGGCTGAGAACGAACCAACAGGGGAGGGGCCACCCGTGCCGATGTCCGAACGCAGCTTTCTCGGCCTCAGCGCGGTGGGCTTCCACCGCGTCGCCTACACCCAGTGGGGGCGCGAGGACGCGGCCCGCACCGTCGTCTGCGTGCATGGTCTGACCCGCAACGGCCGCGACTTCGACGCGCTGGCGCTCGATCTGGCCGACCGTTACCGTGTCGCCTGCCCGGATGTGGTGGGGCGCGGCAAGAGCGGCCGGCTGGCCAACCCGACGCTCTACGGCTATCCGCAATACTGCGCGGACATGGCGGCGCTGATCGCCCGGCTGGGGGGGGAGTCGGTGGATTGGGTCGGCACCTCCATGGGCGGGCTGATCGGGATGCTGCTGGCCGCCCAGCCGGACAGCCCGATCCGCCGTCTGGTGGTCAACGACATCGGCCCCTTCATCCCGAAGGCGGGCTTGCAGCGCATCGCCGATTACGTCGGCAAGGACCCGGTGTTCGAGGATCTGGCGGCGGTGGAGTCCTACCTGCGCTTCGTCCTGATGGGCTTCGGGCGGCTTTCCGACGAGGCGTGGCGCCACATGGCCGAGCACAGCGCCCGTCTGCGCCCGGACGGCTGCTACGGCCTCGCCTACGACCCGGCCATTGCCGAAGCCTTCAAGGCGCAGCCGATGGAGGACGTGGACCTGTGGGCCGTCTGGGACCGCATCCGCTGCCCGGTGCTGGTGCTGCGCGGCGCCACCTCGGACATCCTTCCGGCGGAGACGGCGGAGGAGATGACCCGCCGTGGCCCCAAGGCCCGCCTGGTGGAGTTCGCCCACACCGGCCACGCCCCGGCGCTGATGACCGGGGACCAGATCGCCGCGGTGCGCGACTTCCTGTTGGAGGGCTGACGGGGGGTACCCCGGCTTGGGTGCGGCATGCGGCCCGGAATCCGGCTGGCGATGGCCGTGCTCCTGGCTTAGCATCGCCGGTACGGTTGCGCCGCAACGATGGTCCGGAGGCCCGACGCCATGAGGGGTTTCGCCGCGCTCGTCCTGTTGTTGTCCTTCGTCTCAGGACCGGTTCAGGCCCGTGACGCTCTGGACTGGCTGGCGCGGGAGCCGGTGACCCTGCTCGACTGGGGGATGACCCGGCTGCGCGGTGACCTGCACGACACGGTGGACGGGCTGTCCCGCGATCTGCGGACGGAGGTGTCGCGCAGCGGCGTCTTCTACCGCTTCCAGGACCGGCGGATCGTCGCCTACGCCAACTTCGTCGATCTGCCGCGCAACCGGACCGAGGAGGTGTGCAAGGACCTCTACACCCGTCTGGCCGGCGCGCTGGTCCGCGGCGGTCCGCAGGGGGCGGGTGGGGCGGCCTGGTATCTGGAGAGCGTGTTCAGCCACGACTCCCAGGGCGGCGACCGGCCCCAGGACCTCGGCGACCAGATGGCCGACCGCGTGGTTCTGCAGGTGACCGTCGGGCCGAAGCCGTCCCAGGCTTTCGACGACGGGCGACGCATCACCTGCACGGGCCGTCTCGACGCCACGCCGGAGAACATCGCGCTCAAGAGCGAAGGGTAGGAACGACGCGCGGCAGATGACGGCGGGCCCGCGCCGTCCTATAAGTGCGGCCATGACCGACGCCACGCCCGATCCCGCCCCCATGTCTGGCCCCATGCCCACCGCTTTCGACCCGCAGGCCCTGCCGCCGCTGCGCGAGGTGATCGCCCGCTTCGGGCTGGACGCCCGCAAGGCGCTGGGGCAGAACTTCCTGCTCGACCTCAACCTGACGGGGCGCATCGCCCGCTCGGCGGGCGACATGACCGGCGTGACGGTCGTGGAGATTGGCCCCGGTCCGGGCGGGCTGACCCGCGCGCTTCTGGCGACCAAGGCGAAGCAGGTCATCGCCATCGAGCGCGACCACCGCTTCATCGAGGCGTTGCAGGACGTGATCCAGGCGGCGGACGGGCGGCTGTCCATCGTTGAGGGCGACGCGCTGGAGGTCGATCCCATTCAAATCGCCCCGGCTCCGCGGGCCATCGTGGCGAACCTGCCCTACAACGTGGCGACGCCGCTGCTGATCGGCTGGCTGGTGCGGATCGAGGAGTTCGTCAGCCTGACACTGATGTTCCAGAAGGAGGTCGCGGACCGTCTGGTCGCCAAGCCGGGCAGCAAGGCCTATGGCCGCCTGTCGGTGATCACGCAATGGCGGTCGGACGCGCGGGTGCTGTTCAACCTGCCGGCCAAGGCCTTTACCCCGCCGCCCAAGGTGGAGTCCACCATCGTCCACCTGACCCCGCGCGCCAACCCGGAGCCGGTGGAGTGGAAGGCGCTGGAGCAGGTGACCGCCGCCGCCTTCGGCCAGCGCCGCAAGATGCTGCGCCAGAGCCTGAAGAGCTTGGGAAATGCGGAGGCGCTGTTGGCCGCCGCCGGCATCGAGCCGACCGCGCGGGCGGAGGAGGTGGATGTGGCGGGGTTCGCGGCGCTGGCGCGGGCGTATCGGGGGAGGTAGGTCCTTGCCCCCTCCCTAACCCTCCCCCGCTTCGCAGGGGAGGGGACAAATCTCCCTCTCCTGCGAAGCGGGGGAGGGAAGGGGCCCACGCGGAGCGTGGGAAGGGTGGGGGCCGTACGCCGCCTTACAGCGCCGCTTGCACGCTCTCCACAAACGCCGGCATCCCGACCTGCCGCGTCCGGCGCAGCCGCTCGGCGCGCAGGATGGCCTGGACCGCCTGCACGCTCTCGTCCACGTCGTTGTTGACGATCACGTAATCATACTCGCCCCAGTGGCTGATCTCGTCCGACGCCTTGGCCATGCGCTGGGCGATCACCTCAGCCGAATCCTGGCCGCGGGAGTGCAGGCGGCGCTCCAGCTCGGTGCCCGAGGGCGGCAGCACGAAGACACTGACCAGATCGGCGCGGGCGTTGGCCGCCAACTGCTGCATGCCCTGCCAGTCGATGTCGAACAGCACGTCCCGTCCGGCGCTCAGCGCTGTCTCAACGGTGTGGCGCGGCGTGCCGTAGCAGTTGCCGAACACGCGAGCGTGCTCCAGCAACTCACCCTGGCCGGCCATGCGGTCGAACTCCGGCATGTCGACGAAGTAGTAATGGACGCCCGGCTGCTCGCCGGGGCGCATCGGCCGGGTGGTGACGGACACCGACAGGGTGATGCCGGGGTCGCGGTCCAGCAGGCGGCGCGAAATGGTGGTCTTGCCCGCCCCGGAGGGGGAGGACAGCACGAGCATCAGGCCACGCCGGGCGATTTTCGCGTTCATAGTCTTCAGCATCACTCGATGTTCTGGACCTGCTCGCGAAGCTGCTCGATGGAGGCTTTCAGCGACAGGCCGATGCGGGTCAGCTCCACGTCGGCGGACTTGGAGCACAGGGTGTTGGCTTCGCGGTTGAATTCCTGGCACAGGAAGTCGAAGCGGCGGCCGATGGCGCCCCCCTCCGCCAGCATGTCGCGGGCGGCCTGGATGTGGGCGCGCAGGCGGTCCATCTCCTCGCGCACGTCGGCCTTGGCGATCAGGATGGCCGCCTCCTGGGCGAGCCGCTCCTCCGGCAGGGCCGGGGCGGCGTCGAGCAGGGCGGCGACCTGGCTGCGCAGACGCTCCCGCAAGGCCTCGGGCTGGGTGCTGGCGCAGGCGGCGGCGGCGGTGATCAGCCGCTCGATCTCGTCGAGATGGCCGTTCAGGACGGTGACCAGACGCGCCCCCTCCGACAGGCGGGCGGTGACCAGCGCGCCGATCAGCCGGCCGAGGTCGGCCTTCAGCGCGGCCTCCACCCGCTCCCGCGCCTCGCCCTCGTCCTCCTCCACCGGCTCGATGATGCCGCGGACGGCGAGCAGCGAATCGAGCCGCGGCGGGGCGGCCCCGGCGCCTTCGATCTCGCGCGCCAGCTCCAGCACCTGGGCGAGAAGCTCGCGGTTGATGCGGAGCTGCGACACCGACTGGCTGCGGGTGACGGTCAGGTTCAGGTTGACGCTGCCGCGGGACAGCCGCTTGGGGATCTCGGCCCGGGCGGCGGCCTCCAGCGTGTCGAAGCCGGCGGGCTGGCGGCAGCGGATGTCGAGGTTGCGCCCGTTGACGCTCTTCACCTCGAAGGTCCAACTGTAGCCGTCGGCATGCCCGTCCACGCGTGCGAAACCGGTCATGCTGGATACGGCGGAGCGTTGGGCGGGCAAAGCGGCCTCGACGAGTATTTGTGGGATCGGGAGGCTCACGTTATAGCGTCGGGCGGCCAAGGCAACAAGCGTCAGGGACACGTCAGGGACAAGGGGGAAAGGGGCATGCGCGATCCGCGCTCGATCGTCATCACCGGGGCGTCCAGCGGCATCGGGGAGGAGCTGGCCCGAGCCTACGCGGCTCCCGGCGTCGCTCTGGCCCTGAGCGGGCGCGACTCCGCAAGGCTGGAGGCGGTGGCGGAGCGCTGCCGCGCCGCCGGGGCGGCGGTGGAAACGGCACTGGTCGACGCGGCCGACCGCGCGGCGATGGCAGAGTGGCTGAGCGCGCTGGACGTCCGCGCGCCGGTCGATCTGGTCATCGCCAACGCCGGAATCTCCGCCGGCACCGGGGGCGGCGTGGAGAGCGCCGAGCAGGCGCGGCGCATCTTCCAGGTGAATGTGGACGGCGTGCTGAACAGCGTCCACCCGCTGCTGCCCGGCATGCAGGCGCGGCGGCGCGGGCAGATCGCCCTGATGGCTTCGCTGGCCGGCTTCCGCGGCATGCCCGGCGCGCCCGCCTATTGCGCCAGCAAGGCGGCGGTGCGGGTCTACGGCGAGTCGCTGCGCGGCGATCTGGCGGGGCAGGGGATCGGCGTGACGGTGATCTGTCCAGGCTTCGTGAAAAGCCGGATGACCGCGGTGAACCGCTTCCCCATGCCCTTCCTGATGGAGACGGACCGCGCCGCCCAGGTCATCAAGAGCGGGCTTGCCCGCAACAAGGCGCGCATCGCCTTTCCTTGGCCGATGGCCGCCACCGTGTGGCTGCTGGCGGCTCTGCCGGTGGGATTGACGGATGTCCTGCTGCGGCAGGCGCCCCGTAAAGGGTGATGGGCAAGGAGTGACGGGGGATTAAGGCTTGGCCTTCCAATAGCCCCAGACGGAGGCGGGCGGGACGTTCAGCGGGGTGAAGCCCAGCCGCTTGCCCTTGACGCCCAGAGCGCGCTGGTTCAGCGGCGACACGAGGCCGTAGGTGTAGAGAACGAAGCGCCCACCCTCGGGCAGGATGCGGAAGCAGGCCTCGACGACCTCCTTCTGGGCGCGCATCGGCAGGTTCAGCATGGGGATGCCGATGACCACCGTGCCGACCTTGCCGACCAGCTCCGGACCGAGGATGTCGGCGGCCTTCCGGCAGTCGTCATGGACGACGTTGACGTCCGGATAATGGCCGCGCAGGAAGCGCGACAGGTGGTCGTCGATCTCGAAGGTGAAGATGCGGTTGCCCGGAATGCCGCGCTGAAGCAGGGCCTTGGTGATGGCGCCGGTGCCGCCGCCGAACTCCACGACGACCTGATCCGGCCCGCACAGCACCTGCTCCCCGATCAGCCGGCAAAGCGCGCCCGAGGATGGTGTAACGGAACCCATGGAAAGGGGATTTGCCAACCAACGCTGGAAGAAAAGCCACGCGGCCGGCGGCGTCTTGCCGCTTTTCTGCTTCTCCGCGACGGTGATTTCCGTTGGTGTCATGATCGGCCTTTCGCCGTTGGCTGTTGAGCGTTTTACCCCGGGGCTAAACAAGCTGGAGCCTCAGGGGGTCCCGAACCTAACAATCCCAGAGCGCACTTATGTCGCATCCCGGGTTCCCCCGCAACCGGCCGAAGCGGCGGGAGCTATGCCATAAACGCGGGATATGACGTGGCGGCCAGCAGGGTCTGGCCGGCGTAGGACAGGCTGCTGGCGACCAGCGCGAAGAAGACCAGGGCGGCCACGGTGAGGGCGAGGCTGACCGCGACGGCGGCCCCGTCGCGCTCGATCAGGCCAAGGGACAGCAGGACCAGGGCGAAGCCGGGCAGCCAGCCGGTCAGCGGCAGGGGCACCACGCAGGTCAGCGACAGAAGCAGCACCAGCACGCCGAACCAGCGCTCCCCGTCGATGCTGGCGAAGCGGCTGTGGCGCGGCTTCAGCATCTTCTCGATGGCGGTCAGGCGCGGCATCGCCTTGTCGATCATGCGGGCGGCGAGGGAGCGGCTGACCGAGCGGCGCAGAATCCAGCCGGGCAGGGCGGCGCCGCGCTTGCCGAAGGCCATCTGGGCGGAAAAGAGCAGGATCGGCAGGTCGAACAGGCAGGACACGCCCAGCGGCACCGGCGCGATGGTGGGCAGCGACAGGGCCAGCAGGATGGTGCCCAGCGAGCGGTCGCCCAGCGCCTGGATCAGGTCGCCCAGCGACACCCGTCCGTCCGGCAGGTTGGCGCGGAAGGCGGCCAGGACGTCGGAGGTCCGCTCCTCCCCATGGTCCTGCCGCCCACGGCGGGCGACGGTCGCGGGGAGCGAGGCGCCTCCGGTGAAGGCCACGTTGCGCGGCACGCTCATACGCCGGCCTCCGCCGCCGCCGATTCATAGGCTTCGAGATGCTCAAGCCATGCCTCCTCGGCGGCGGACAGCTTCTTGTCCACCACGCCGAGGTCGATCTGGAGCTTCTGCAGCTTGTCGCTGGGACCGCTGTAGAGGGCGGGATCGGCCAGCTTCGCCTCGATCTTGCGCTTCTCCTCGGTCAGCTTGTTGACCTGCGACTCCGCGTCGGTGGCCTTCTTCTTCAGCGGGGCGAGCGTGGCGCGGGCCTCCGCCGCGGCGCGGCGCTGGTCCTTGCGGCTGGCCCCGGCATCCGCCGTCTCGCCGCCCTTGGCGGCGGCGCGCTCGGCCCGCGCGCGGTCGAGCAGGAAGCGCCGGTAGTCGTCGAGGTCGCCGTCGTAGGGCTGCACCGTGCCGTCGGCCACCAGCAGCAGCCGGTCGGCGGTCAGCTCGATCAGGTGCGGGTCGTGGCTGATGAGGATGACGGCGCCCTCGAACCCGTTGATCGCCTCGATCAGCGCCTCGCGGCTGTCCACATCGAGGTGGTTGGTCGGCTCGTCCAGCATCAGGATGTGCGGCGTCTCGCGGCTCATCAGCGCCAGCAGCAGCCGGGCCTTCTCGCCGCCGGACAGGTCGGAGATGCGGGTTTCCGCCTTGCTCTGCTGGAAGCCGAAGCGGCCGAGATGGGCGCGCACCTTCTCCTCCGGCGCCAGCGGCATGATGCGCTGGGTCTGCTGGATGGGGGTCAGCGACAGGTCCAGCTCGTCCTGCTGATGCTGGGCGAAATAGCCGACGCGCAGCTTGGTCGGGCGCTTCACCTCGCCGGCCATCGCCTCCAGCCGCCCGGCCAGCAGCTTCACCAGCGTGGACTTGCCGTTGCCGTTGGCGCCGAGCAGGGCGATGCGGTCGTCCATGTCGATGCGCAGGTTGACGCGGCGCAGGATGGCGCGGTCGCCGTAGCCGATGGTCACCCCGTCCAGCGCGATCAGCGGCGGGGCCATCTCGTCCGGCTGGGGGAAGTTGAAGACGACCTCGGCGTCGTCCTCCATCAGCGTGATGGTCTCCAGCTTCTCCAGGGCCTTCAGGCGGCTCTGCGCCTGCCGGGCCTTGGTCGCCTTGTAGCGGAAGCGTTCGACGAAGGCCATCATGTGCTTGCGCTTGGCCTCCTGCTTGGTCGCCATGGCCTGCAGCCGCTCCATGTTGGCGCGGCGCTGCTTGAGGAACTGGTCGTAGTTGCCGGCGTAGGTCACCAGCCGGCCCTGGTCCACATGGATGGTCGTCGTGGGGACCGAGTTCAAGAGGTCGCGGTCGTGGCTGACCAGCAGGATCGTGTGGGGGTAGTTCTTGAGGTACCCCTCAAGCCAGATGGTCGCCTCCAGATCGAGGTGGTTGGTCGGCTCGTCGAGGAGCAGCAGGTCGGGCCGGGCGAACAGCACGCCGGCCAGCGCCACGCGCATCCGCCAACCGCCCGAGAAGTCGGAGCAGGGCCGAGACTGCGCGTCGGCGTCGAAGCCCAGTCCGGACAGCACCTGGGCGGCGCGCGACGGCGCCGAATGCGCCTCGATGTCGGCCAGCCGGGCGTGGATCTCGCCGATGCGCATGGGGTCGGTGGCCGTCTCGGCCTCGGCCAGCAGGGCGGTGCGCTCCGTGTCGGCGGCCAGGACGGCGTCGATCAGGGTGGTGGCGCCGCTCGGGGCCTCCTGCGCCACCATGCCGATCTTCGTGCCGGTGGGCACGCCGATGGCTCCGGCGTCCGTCTGGAGCTGGCCGGCGATGAGCTTGAGGAGGGTGGATTTTCCGGTGCCGTTGCGGCCGACCAGCGCCACGCGGTGGCCCTTCGACACGACCGCGGTGGCGCGGTCGAACAGCACACGTCCGCCGTAGCGGAACGTCAGGTCGTTGATGTGCAGCATATCGGCGCCGGTTTACCACGGGGAAACCGCAATTTGAAGCGGGACCCGCGGGGCAACCCTTCATGGCAGCCGCGCGAAGGCGGGCGAAGCGGCCTCACGAAGCGGTTGCCGTGGCCGAAAAGCGGCTATATAACCCCGCGCAATCGGCGCCCCGGCCAAACCAGCGGCGCCCATAACGCATTTCCAGCAGGAGCCCACCGCCATGGCCGTCGAACGCACCCTCTCGATCATCAAGCCCGATGCCACCCGCCGCAACCTGACCGGCAAGATCAACGCCAAGTTCGAGGACGGCGGCCTGCGCATCGTCGCGCAGAAGCGCGTCCAGCTGTCCAAGGCCCAGGCCGAGCAGTTCTACGGCGTGCATCGCGAGCGTCCGTTCTTCAACGACCTCGTCTCCTTCATGATCTCCGGCCCGGTCGTGCTCCAGGTTCTGGAAGGCGAGAACGCCATCGCCCGCAACCGCGAGATCATGGGCGCCACCAACCCGGCCAACGCCGCCGAGGGCACCATCCGCAAGGAGTTCGCCGAGTCGATCGAGGCCAACTCGGTGCACGGTTCCGACGCTCCGGAGACCGCCGCGCAGGAGATCGCCTTCTTCTTCGCCGGCATCGAGCTGGTGGGCTGATCGCGGGTCTTCCGCTTCGCAGCCTTGCGCGAAGGGCCGTCCCGATCGGGGCGGCCCTTTTCGATTCCAGAGCTTCTGCCCGCAACTTGTCGCCCGCGCCGGGTCACGGCGTCGTGGACAGGCGTGGCGAAGTCGAGTATTCGGGGATTCTACCGCTAGGAGTACCCCCGCCATGGAAAATCCGGACGTCAAGCCGATCGTCGCGGCCCTGCTGGAACCGCTGCCGCCCCTCGTGAAGGGCAGGAACGACCTGAGCGATCCGGGCGTGGTGGAACTGCTGGTGCGCGGCTACGTCGACCAGTGCCTGGCGGCCTTCCAGGAGGTGCTGCGCGGCGACGTCGAGCAGGACGCGGCCATCGACGCGATCAACGCGCAGGCCACCGCCCTGAACGCCGTGTTCCTGGGGACCAGCGGCTTCGACACGGTGGTTGTCCACCCCTGGAATTCAGCCGACCAGCTCGGCCAGTTCCTTCAGGACACGGTGGGGCTGGATTTCCCGGCGGAGGATTGCGTGCGCGCCGCGCTGATCCACCTCGCGACCCACGTCATGCAGGCCATCCAGGGCGGCACCGAGACGTGGGAGCAGCAGGTGGACGCGCTGGTCGGCGAAATGCGCGACCTGTTGCTCGGCCGTCTGCCGGACGGGGCGTAAGCGCCCCGCACAGCGAACTGGCCGAAGGCTGGAAACAGCCGTCAGGCCAGGAAAATCGCCATGAAGACCAGCACGGCGATCACGCCTGCGGTCGCCAGCGTCATAAAGCGGGTGAAGGCGTGCCAGCCCGCCTCGTGACGGCGGACGACATCCTCGCTGACCGGATTGTGGCCGTGTTCCGTAACCGCCATCGCCCTCTGCCTCCCCTGTTATGGTTCCGGCGGAGAATGTGGGGAGTGCGGACGGTTGCGGCAAGGGTCCCGCTTGGCCGATGGGCGCCTTTGGGGCGCTCAGGCCGGCGGGTTGATGAGCGTCGGCAGGTCCGCCGCCGGGCCCGACAGGGTCACCCGGCCATCCTCGACACGGGCGCGGCCCTCGGCGATCAGGCGCAGCGCCTGGGGGTAGAGCCGGTGTTCGGCCTCCAGCACGCGGGCGGACAGCCGGTCGGCGTCGTCGCCGGGCAGCACCGGGACCGCGGCCTGGGCGATGATCGGCCCCTCGTCCATCTCCGTGCGCACGTAATGGACGGTGCAGCCATGGAAGCGCACCCCGGCGTCCAGCGCCCGCTGGTGCGTGTCCAGCCCCTTGAAGGAGGGCAGGAGCGACGGGTGGATGTTGATCATCCGGTCGTGCCAGCGCTCGACGAACCAGGGCGACAGCAGCCGCATGAAGCCCGCCAGACAGACCAGCTCGACCCCCGCCTCGCGCAGGCGCGCGTCCATGGCCTCTTCGAAGGCGCGCTTGTCGCCGGGGAAGTCGCGATGGCTGACCACGGCGACCGGGACCCCGGCGGCGGCGGCGCGCTCCAACCCGTAGGCGTCGGCCTTGTTGGAGAGCACCAGCGCGATGTCCGCCGGAAAGTCCGGGGCGGTGCAGGCGTCGATCAACGCCTGCAGATTGCTGCCGCGCCCGGAAATCAGGACTCCAACCTTCAGAGCGGTGGGCGTCAGGCCGACCATGCCGTGTCCATGCCGGTGACGGTGACGCGGGCGTCGCCGTCCTTGACCGCGTGGACGGTGCCGACGGTGAAGACCGTCTCGCCGCCCTGGGCCAGGATCTCGGCCGCCTGCTGCGCCTTGTCCGCCGGGACCACGACGACCATGCCGAGGCCGGTGTTGAAGGTGCGCGCCATGTCCAGCGGGGTCAGCCCGCCCGTCTTCATCAGCCAGTGGAAGACCGGAGGCAGCGGCCACGTGGACGCGTCGAGCGTGACGCCCAGCCCGTCCGGCAGGACGCGCGGGATGTTCTCGATCAGGCCGCCGCCGGTGATGTGGGCCATCGCCCGCACCGTGCCGGCGCGCACCGCGGCCAGCGTGCTCTTCACATAGATGCGGGTCGGGGTCAACAGCGCCTCGCCCAGCGTCTTCGAGGTGTCCCAGGGGCAGGGCGAGTCGTAGCCGAGGCCGGACGTCTCGACCAGCTTGCGAACCAGCGAGTAGCCGTTGGAGTGCACGCCGGAGGAGGCGAGGCCGAGCACGACGTCGCCGTCCTGCACGGTGGCGCCGGTCAGGGCGTCCTTGCGCTCGACGGCACCGACCGAGAAGCCGGCGAGGTCGTAGTCGCCCTCGGCGTACATGCCCGGCATCTCCGCCGTCTCGCCGCCGACCAGCGCGCAGCCGGCCTGGCGGCAGCCTTCCGCGATGCCGGCGACGATGGCGCGGCCCGCGGCGACGTCCAGCTTGCCTGTGGCGTAGTAATCGAGGAACAGCAGCGGCTCCGCGCCCTGGACGACGAGGTCGTTCACGCACATCGCCACGAGGTCGATGCCCACCGTGTCGTGACGGTTCGCCAGGATGGCGACCTTCAGCTTGGTGCCGACGCCGTCCGTGGTGGCGACGAGCAGCGGGTCGTGATACCCGGCCGCGCGCAGGTCGAACAGGGCGCCGAACCCGCCCAGCCCGGCGTCGGAGCCCGGGCGCGCGGTGGAACGGGCGAGCGGCTTGATCGCGTCAACGAGCGCGTTGCCCGCATCAATGTCCACGCCGGCCTGCTTGTAGGCGTCGGACGTGTTATTAGACTGGGTGCTGATGGTATCCTCGCTTGGGCTGAGCTATATACCTGGGCCACCTGAACCGGGTCAATTTGGGCCGGGTCAATAGGGAACGGGCCGAACATACTCGAATCGGAAGGCTTTGCAATGCTCCACCGCCGCCATGCGCCGCTGTTTGCGGGCTTCGCCGCCATCACCGTGGCCCTGGCCGTCCAGGCCGGCCCCGTGGAAGCGCAGGTGACCGGCGCCGCTCCACCCGCGGTGGCGGCCCCCACCGCCGTTCCGGGGGGAACTCCGGGAGCGGCGCCTGCGGCGGTTCCGGCGGCGGACCCCTTCACCGTGTCGGGCGTGAAGGTGGACGTCAGCGCCGCCAACGCCAACGCCGCCCGCGATCAGGCGATCCGCGACGCGCAGGTGAAGGCGTGGGCGGAGCTGTACAAGCGCCTCGTCCCCACCGCCACCAGTGTGCCGCGGGTGTCGGACATCGAACTCGCCCGGCTGGTCCAGGGCTTCGAGATCGACGACGAGAAGGTGTCGGCCACCCGCTATGTCGGCAGCATCACCGTGCGCTTCCGTCCCAATTCCGTGCGCGAGACGCTGGCCGGCGGCGGCCAGCAGTATGTCGAGCCGCCGGCCCGGCCTTACGTCATCCTGCCGGTCACCGTCGTGGACGGGCGCCCCGTCCTGTGGGAGGACCGCACCGACTGGCGCGAGGCCTGGGAGGGCCGGCAAACCGGTGCCTCGCTGGTGCCGCTGGTCGTTCCGGACGGCGAGCTGGCCGACATCTCCGCCATCGGCGTGAACGAGGCGCTGTCCGGCGATCCCGAGGCGCTGGCCCGCATCGCCCAGCGCTACAACGCCGGGGGCGTGATCGTCGCCAAGACCGATCTGCCGGCGGGCGGTCTGGATCTCGGCCGTCCGCTGGCGGTCGAGGTGACCCATTACACCCCCGACGGCGCGCGGGACCAGCAGACGGTCAACGTGAAGGCCGACATGGCCGACCGGGCTGGCGACTTCCTGACCCGCGCGACGACCTTCGTGTCGGCCGCCATCGACGAATCCTACCGCCGCGACAACACCGTGGCGAGCGGGCCGGAGCAGTCGACGCTGGTGCGCGTGCCGCTGGCCAGCCTCAACGACTGGGTGGAGACGCGCAAGCGGCTGGGCATGGTCAACGCCGTGACCCGGACCGACGTGCTGTCGATCAGCCGCTACGAGGCGCTGGTCGCGCTGACCCACCGCGGCGACGTGGAGCGGCTGCGCCAGGCGCTTGCCCGGCGCGACCTCGGCCTCGCCCGCACCGGGGCGGTCGCGGCACCGGTTCCGGTGCCCGTTCCGGGCCAGCCGCTCCCGCCGGTCGCGCCCACGCCGGAATGGCAGCTCCAGGTGCTGGCGAAGGGTGCCGGGGCGTCGTCCCTGGCGCAGCCCGCCACCGTTTCGCCTGCGCCCGTTTCGGCCACCACTCCGTCCAGCTTTTCCCCGGCCGCCGCCCCGCCGTCGGCCTATCCCAGCGTGACGCCGGCCCCGGTCGGTGCGCCGCAGGCCGCGCCGGGGGCTCCACCGCGCATTCTGGGGACGCTGCCGGCTGGCACGGCCCGTCCGTGACGCGGAGGGCGTGACGGAAGGCCGTCCAACGGCGTTACAGACGGGCCGGGACCGACCCCGGAAGGGGCGGCGGCGTAAGGGACAACGGCAGAAGGCACCGCGGTGAGCATCCCGAACATCATCACCTTCGGCCGCATCCTGGTGGTGCCGGTCGCCGTCTATTTTATCCTGGCCGGGGAGCTGGGGGTCGCCTTCTGGCTGTTCGTCGGGGCGGGGGTGTCCGACGCCGTGGACGGCGCCGTGGCGCGCATGTTCCGCGCCCGCACCGTGCTCGGCGCCTATCTCGACCCGATCGCCGACAAGGCGCTGCTGGTCAGCGTCTACGTCTCGCTGGGCCACATCGGCGTGCTGCCGCTGTGGCTGGTCATCCTGGTGGTGTTCCGCGACCTCATGATTGTCGGCGGGGTGATGCTGCTCTACACGCTGAAGGAGTCGCTGGCGATGCAGCCGCTCTACGTCAGCAAGATCAACACGGCGGTGCAGCTCGCCCTGGCGGCGGCGGTGCTGGCCCCGGCGGGGCTGGGGCTGCCGGAGTTCCACCTGTTCGGATGGGAGCTGGTGCCGCTGCTGATCTGGGTCTGCGCCGCGACGACGGTGCTGTCGGGGCTCGCCTACGTCTACCGTGGCGGCCTTCTGTTCAGCCGGCACGGAGGGGTGCCGTGACGGCGGGCAAGCAGATCCGCTTCTGGTTGATCGGGCTTGGCCTCTTCGTTCTGGCCCTGTGGCTGCTGTCCGGCATGCTGCTGCCCTTCGTGGTCGGGCTGGCGGTGGCCTATCTGCTCGATCCGGTGGTCGACCGGGTGGAGCGCTGGCGCCTGCCGCGCTGGCTGGCGACGACGCTGGTGCTGCTGTCCTTCGTCCTGGTGCTGGTGCTGATGGTCCTGCTGCTGCTGCCGCTGGTGCAGTCGCAGGTGTCCCACCTGATCGAGGTGTTGCCCAACTACGCCAACGCCGCGCGCGACCGGCTGATGCCGATGCTCGACCGGCTGGTCCACCGCCTGTCGCCGGAGGATGTGGAGCGGCTGCGCGGTGCTGCCGGCAACTACGCCGGGGACGTGGTCGGCTGGGTCGGCCGGGTGCTGAAGCACATCCTGTCCGGCGGGCTGGCGCTGTTCGACGTGCTGTCGGTGATGTTCATCACCCCCATCGTCGCCTTCTACCTGATGCGCGACTGGGACATCCTGGTTGCCAAGGTGAACGGCTGGCTGCCCCTGCACCACGCCACGACCATCCGGGAGCAGGCGCGTGAGGTCGACGAGACGCTGGCCGGATTCGTCCGCGGGCAGGCGCTGGTCTGCCTCGTGCTCGGGGTGTTCTACGCGGTGGCGCTGTCGCTGGCCGGGCTGGATTTCGGGCTGGTGATCGGGCTGATGGCCGGGCTCCTGTCCTTCATCCCCTATGTCGGCTCGCTGTTCGGATTCGTGTCGAGCACCGGGCTGGCCCTGCTGCAGTTCGACGACCCGTGGCGAATCGCCATCGTCATCGCGATATTCCTGTTCGGGCAGGCGGTGGAGGGCAATGTCCTGACGCCGAAGCTGGTGGGCGAGAAGGTTGGGCTGCACGCGGTCTGGGTGATCTTCGCCCTGCTGGCCGGCGGGTCGCTGTTCGGTTTCGTCGGGGTTCTGCTGGCGGTTCCGGTGGCGGCGGTGATCGGGGTGCTGACACGCTTCGCGTTGGGGCGCTATCTTGAGAGCCCCTACTACCGCGGTACCCCCTCCTGATGACCCCCGCCTCATGACGCCCGTCCCATGACCTTAGCGGCTCAGATACCGCTCGACCTCGGACACCGCGCCGCCATGGGTTGCGAGGATTTCCTCGTGGCGCCCAGCAACGCCGAGGCGGTGGCTTGGCTCGACCGCTGGCCGTCCTGGCCGGCGCCGGCCCTGACGCTGTACGGGCCGGACGGTTGCGGCAAGACGCATCTGGGCCATGTCTGGCGGGCGCGCAGTCACGCCCCCATCGCCCTGGGTGAGGCGCTCGACCAGATCGACCCGCACGCCCTGCTGGCCCGCGCCAACGCCGTGGTGGTCGAGGACGCGGACCGGGTGGCCGGCGCGCCGGCGCGGGAGGAGGCGCTGTTCCACCTCTACAACCTCGCCCGCGACTCGGGCGGGCATCTGCTCCTGCTGTCGCGGCGCCCGCCGTCACGCTGGCGGATGAAGCTGGCCGACCTGCGCTCCCGCATCAAGGCGGCCCCCGCGGTGGGGGTGGAGGCGCCGGACGACGCCCTGCTCGCCGCCGTGCTGGTCAAGCTGTTCGCCGACCGCCAGTTGCGGCCGGGCATGGACCTCATCACCTACCTGCTGACGCGGATGGAGCGGTCGCTGGAGGCGGCGGGGCGGGTGGTCGCGGCGCTTGACCGCGCCTCGCTGGCCGCGCACCGTCCCCTGACCGTGCCGCTGGCCCGCGAGGTGCTGGCCGGTCTGGAGGCCGGGAAGGGAGGAGACGAGGATGGATCTGGGAATCGCCGGACGCCGCGCCATCGTGTGCGCAGCCAGCAAGGGACTGGGTAAGGCCTGCGCCCTGGCGCTGGCGCGCGAGGGGGTGGCGGTCACCATCACCGCCCGCGGCCGCGATCGGCTGGAGGCCGCCGCCGAGGAGATCCGCAAGGAGACCGGCGCCACCGTGACCACCGCCGTCGGCGACATCGCGACGGAGGAGGGGCGCGCCGCCGCTCTGGCCGCCTGTCCGGAGCCGGACATCCTGGTCAACAACGCGGGCGGCCCGCCGCCGGGCGATTTCCGCGATTGGGAGCGCGACGACTGGGTCCGCGCCGTCGAGGCCAACATGCTGGCTCCGATCTTCCTCATCAAGGCGACGGTGGACGGCATGATCGACCGCCGATTCGGCCGGATCGTCAACGTCACCTCGGCGGCGGTGAAGGCGCCGATCCCCATCCTCGGCCTGTCCAACGGGGCGCGGGCGGGGCTGACCGGCTTCGTCGCTGGGCTGTCGCGCCAGACCGTGCGCCACAACGTGACGATCAACAACCTGCTGCCCGGCCCCTTCGAGACCGACCGCCTGCGGGCCACCATGGAAGGCGGGGCCAAGGCCAACAACCGCAGCCTGGACGAGGAGATGGACCTCCGCCGCGCCGGCAACCCGTCGGGCCGCTTCGGCGATCCGGCAGAGTTCGGTGCGGCCTGCGCCTTCCTCTGCTCCGCCCATGCCGGCTTCATGACCGGGCAGAACGTCCTGCTGGACGGCGGTGCCTACGCGGGGACGCTATAGGGCGCTTGCCGTTGAGGGCCTTGCCCCCACCCCGGCCCTCCCCCGCTTGCGCGGGAGAGGGTGCCTTTCGCGAGGCGGCGGCAGTCCCCTCCACCTCGTAGAGGGGGAGGGTTAGGGAGGGGGCAAGACCTTCACCAGAACACTGGCCCGTCGCGGAACGCCTTCCACAGCCCCGGCAGCGCCTTGCGGCGCTTGTCGGCCTGCTTGGCGAGCCAGCGGGCGGTCGCCTCGGCGGCGGGCCGGTGCTCCGGCCGGTCCGCCGACAGGCGGCGCAACAGGCTGCCGGCCACCGCGACGTCGTGCTCCGCGTCCAGCGCGGCCAGCAGGGCGTCGAGCGCCGCGATGAAGGGCACCGTCGCGGTTTCGGCGTGGAGGCCGCGGAAGAACTCCGCCGTGTGACGCAGCTTGCGCAGGCGGCGGCGCAGCCGGTCGCGCGCCGCGGCGTCGGCTTTATCCAGGTCGCGGCCCGCCTTCAGGGCCTTGGCGTGCTGGGCGGTTAGCCAGGGGCCGGACAGCTCGGCCATCGGGCGGTCGAACTGGGCGCGGACCTCCGGCGCGGCGCCGGACTGCCATGCACCGTCCTCCAGCCAGGCGCCGAGCGCCAGGATCAGCCCGGTGCAGCGCGGCGACTGGATCGCCTCGACGGCCGCCAACGCCGGTCCGCGCCGGGCTTCCCGCACCGCGGCGGTCAGCGCGGCGATTGCGTCGGCGGCAGCCTTCTCCGTCGCCGCGAACGGCGCGATCCCGTGGGACAGCAGCACGTCCCAGTCGCGCGCCGGGCCGAGCTGGCGGGAGACCCGGCGGATGTCGTTTCCGGCGCGGCAGGCGTCCGGCACCCCGGCCAGGGGGCGGAACAGACGGATGGCGGTGCGCAGGCGGCGCAGAGCGACGCGCATCTGGTGCAGCCCCTCCACATCGCCGCCGGCCAGGGCGCAGGCTTCGTTGGCGAGCAGCAGGCGAAGCCCGTGCCGCACGATGTGGCGGTAGGCCTCGGCCACCGTGGAGACCGGGGTGAGGCCCAGCGGCTCCGGCAGGACGGGGGCGGGCAGGCGGCCGGTGACGAGACGGTCGCCGATCTCCGCCTTGCTCTCCGTCCCGATGCGTACCGGCACGCGGCGTTGCAGCGTCAGCGCGAGGTCGAACAAGCGCCCGATGCGGCCCGACTTCAGCTCAAGCTCGACCTCGCTGATCCGGGCGCAGGCGTTGCCGGCGGTGATCTGGCCGTCGTCCACCGCCACCTCGATGGAGGTCAGGGCGTCCGGGCGGACGAGCAGGGTGGTGCGCCGGAACTCCGTCGTGAACTGCGGAACCAGCGCCGCCCGCGCGTCCTCCGGCACCAGGGCGGCCACGCCCTCGGCGTCGAGGGGCGTCATGTCGGGGGCGGCCGTGGGGATGGCCCAGTCCCATTTCTTGCGGATGGCCACCGCGGCCGAATCGCCGGGGGTGGCGGCGTTGATGGTCTTCAGCGTCTGCACGAAGCGGTCGCCGTCCTGCCTCACCCGCAAGGCCACGCCCCCCAGAAACAGCCGCCGGTCCGGCGTGTCGTAATAGACGGTGCGCAGGTTGCGGACGACCGGCGCGCCCTCCGCCTTCTCCTTCAGCGCGGGAAGGTCCGCAACGCGGGGAAGATCGCGCGGATCGAGATGGAGCTTCATCTCCACCTCGCGCGTAGCGGACACCGTGGCGGACACCGCGGCGGGTGCGCCTGGGGGCGTGTTGTTCTGGGGCGCGGAGGACACGGGGGGCGACTCCTGCTCGGTTCCGGGCCTGCTCTGGTCAGGGTTGAAATACCCCATTTGGCAAAAGGGCGTTAAGAGAGTTTCCGTGGCAGGATGAAATCGGCCAGCCGTCCCGCCCCGCTGTCCAGGTCGGCCCAGCGGGCCGCTTCGAACAGAATGACGGCGCAGGCACCGGTCGGAAACTTCTCCGCCAGCGCCGCGCGGTGCCGCTCCTCGCCGCTGCCGGTCAGCTCGCGGGCGAGGTCGTGGAGGTCCGGGTTGTGGGCGACCAGCATCAGCGACGACACGGAGTCGGGCGCGTCGCGCAGCCGTTCCAGAAGGACCCCGGCGCCGCACAGGTAGAGGCCCCGCTCGCGCTCCACCGGGATGTCCGGCGCGTCCATCACCTCCAGCAGGCGGTCGGCGGTGTCCGCCGCGCGCCGGGCGGTGGAGCACAGCACCAGCCCGATGCGCGCGCCGCGGTCCTTCAGTTCGTGGCCGACCAGCCGGGCCGCTTTCCTGCCCCGCGGCGCCAGCGGGCGGTCGTGGTCGTCCAGGGAGGGATCGTCCCACGCGGACTTGCCGTGGCGCATGAGATACAGGGTCTTCATCGAGGCGGTCCCTTCCTGTCCGGATCGCGGCCCGGCGGGATGCGCGGGGGGTGCGACTGTTTTCGCAGCGGTATTATCGTGACGGCAGTATTATGCTGTCTGACCCAAAACCGTAACGTAGTTGGGGTAGGTTGCCTGGCCCGTCGACCGCGGCGGGGCAGTTCGGCCTGACCGGACTGTAGCGGCACCACCCATCACGCAAAAGCCCGAGGCTGCTGTGACCGAACTTCAGGACTTGGAAGCCACCTGCATCGAAGCGGACGCGCCGGAGCGCTTCATCAACCGCGAACTGTCGTGGCTGGCCTTCAACCAGCGCGTCCTGGATGAGGCGTCCAACCCGAACCACCCGCTGCTCGAACGGCTGAGGTTCCTGTCGATTTCGTCCAGCAACCTCGACGAATTCTACATGGTCCGCGTCGCCGGCCTGAAGGGGCAGGTGGCCGCGGGGGTGAAGACCCCCAGCGCCGAGAACCTGACCCCGGCCCAGCAGCTGACCGCGGTGAACCAGCGCATCGTCGAGTTGATGAACGCGCAGCAGACCATGTGGCGCAGCCTGAAGCAGGACCTGCGCGAGGCCGGCATCATGGTGGTCGGCGCCGAGGACCTGACCGAGGGGGAGAAGGACTGGCTGGAGGCCAAGTTCCTCGACGACATCTTCCCCATCCTGACGCCCATCGCCGTGGACCCGGCGCACCCGTTCCCCTTCCTGCCCAACCTGGGCTTCTCGCTGGCGCTGCAACTGCACGAGCCGGTGAAGGGGCGGCACCTCGACGCGCTGGTCCCGCTGCCGGCCCAACTCGACCGCTTCATCCGCCTGCCGGGATCGGAGATCCGCTTCATCCAGCTGGAAAAGCTGGTGATGCTGTTCATCGACCGGCTTTTCCCGCCGTTCCAGGTGAAGGCCCACGGCGTCTTCCGCGTCCTGCGCGACAGCGAGATGGAGATCGAGGAGGAGGCGGAGGATCTGGTCCGCACCTTCGAAAGCGCGCTGAAGCGCCGCCGCCGCGGCAGCGTCATACGGCTGGCCACCGACGCCGGCATGGCCGCCGACCTGCGCGAGTTCCTGCGCCACGAACTGCGCGTGTCGAACGACGATGTGTTCGTCCTTGATGGGCTGATCGGCCTGTCGGACACCCGCCAGCTCATCGTCGACGAGCGGCCCGATCTGGTCTTCCGCCCCTTCAACGCCCGCTTCCCGGAGCGCATCCGCGACTTCGGCGGCGACTGCTTCGCGGCCATCCGCGACAAGGACATCGTCGTCCACCATCCGTACGAGAGCTTCGACGTGGTGGTGCAGTTCATCCGGCAGGCAGCGCGCGACCCGCAGGTGGTCGCCATCAAGCAGACGCTCTACCGCACCAGCAAGGACAGCCCGATCGTCGCCGCGCTGATCGAGGCGGCGGAGGCCGGCAAATCGGTCACCGCTCTGGTCGAACTGAAGGCCCGCTTCGACGAGGAGGCCAACATCCGCTGGGCGCGCGACCTGGAGCGCGCCGGCGCCCAGGTCGTCTACGGCTTCGTCGATCTGAAGACGCACGCCAAGGTGTCGCTGGTGGTGCGGCGCGAGAACAAGGCGTTGCGCAGCTACGTCCATTTCGGGACCGGCAACTACCACCCGATCACGGCCAAGGTCTACACCGACCTGTCCTTCTTCACCTGCGACCCGGCGCTCTGCCACGACGCGGCGGTGATGTTCAACTACATGACCGGCTACGCCACGCCGAAGCTGTTGGAGAAGATCGCCATCGCCCCGATCACGCTGCGCCAGAAGCTGGGCCAGCTGATCGACGCGGAGGTCGCCAACGCCGCCGCCGGCAAACCCGCCCACATCTGGGTGAAGCTGAATTCGCTGGTCGATTCGGAGATCATCGACCAGCTTTACAAGGCGTCGCAGAAAGGCGTGCAGATCGACATGGTGATCCGCGGCATCTGCTGCCTGCGCCCCGGCGTCAAAGGCCTGTCGGAGAACATCCGGGTGCGCAGCATCGTCGGGCGCTTTCTGGAGCATGGGCGCGTCATCTGCTTCGCCAACGGCCACGCGCTGCCCAGCCCGCAAGCCAAGCTCTACATCTCCTCCGCCGACTGGATGACGCGCAACCTGGACCGCCGGATCGAGACGCTGGTGCCCATCGAGAACCCGACGGTGCACGAGCAGGTGCTGGACCAGATCATGGTCGCCAACCTGAAGGATGAGGCGAACACCTGGAAACTCGGCCCCGATGGCGTTTATCATCGCGTGGAGGCTGGTCCGGACGCGTTCAGCGCCCATAACTACTTCATGACGAACCCCAGCCTGTCGGGGCGCGGCAGCGCGCTCAGCAGCAAAAAGACGCCGCCGCGGTTGAAGCTGCGTACGGTCATCTGATTGAGGACATCGGTTGCTTATGACGCCGGCGCAGGAACACACGGTCGCCACCAAGGCCGTCGAGAAGGGCGAGCGGATCGCCGTCATCGACATCGGGTCCAACTCGATCCGGCTCGTCGTCTATGACGCTCTGAAGCGATCGCCTCTGCCGGTCTTCAACGAGAAGGTCCTGTGCGGGCTCGGCCGCGGGGTGGAGAAGACCGGCTGCCTGAACCCGGACGGCGTGATCCAGGGCCTGGAGGCCCTGGAACGCTTCGCCCTGCTGGTCGCGGGCATGCGCGTCGGGCGGTTGGATGTCATCGCCACAGCGGCGGTGCGCGACGCCACGGACGGCCCGGCCTTCATCCAGCGGGTGAAGGACCGCACCGGCCTCGACGTCAGCGTCATCACCGGCGAGGAGGAGGCGCGGCTGTCCGCCATGGGCGTGCTGTCCGGCACCCCCGCCGCGGACGGGCTGGTCGGCGACCTCGGCGGCGGCAGCCTGGAACTGGTGCGGCTGGAGCGCGGCGTGATCGGCGAGCATCTGACGATGCCGCTGGGGCCGTTGCGCCTGATGGAGCTGAACCCCGCCAAGCCGAACGGGCTGGTCCGCGCCATCGACCAGCATCTGGAGAAGCTGGACTGGCTGGCCCAGATGCGCGGCAAGCCCTTCTTCCCGGTGGGCGGCGGCTGGCGGGCGCTGGCCAAGCTGCACATGGAGCATGTGAAGCACCCGCTGCACATCATTCACCATTACACGGTGCCCTTCGCCGAGGCGCGGGACTTCGCCGCGCTGATCGCCAAGCAGAGCCGCTCCTCGCTGGAGAAGATGTCCGGCTCCCGCCGCCGCATCGACACGCTGCCCTACGCGGCGCTGGTGTTCGAGCGGCTGTTGCGGATGGTCCAGCCGTCCAGCGTGGTGTTCTCGGCCTTCGGGTTGCGGGAAGGTCACCTCTACGCGCTGCTCGACCCGGAGGGGCAGCGGCAGGACCCGCTGATCGCCGCGGTCGAGGACTGGGCGCAGCGCTTCGTCCGCATCGGCGATCCGGCCCTGTTGGTGTCCTGGACCGGCAATCTCTTCGCCGGAGAGGACGACGCGGCCTTGAGGCTGCGGCAGGCCGCCTGCCTGTTGAGCGACGTGGGCTGGGCCGAGCATCCCGATTACCGGGCGGAGCACGCCTGCCTGCGCATCCTGCGCTACCCGTTCCCCGGCATCGACCACGACGAGCGGGCCTTCCTGGCGCTGGCCGTCTATGCGCGTTACGCCGGCTCCATCGACGGTCCGGGCACGCCCAACGCGGTCACCGCGGGGCCGCGGTCACTGCTCAGCGACGCCCAGGCGCGCAAGGCGCTGGTTCTGGGGCTGGCGCTGCGGCTGGCCCACACGCTGACCGGCGGGGCCACCGCGCTGCTGCAGCGCACGGCGCTGAAGGTGTCGGGGGAGCGGCTGGTGCTGACCCTGCCGGACGATTTCAGCGTGCCGGCCGGCGAGACGGTGCAGCGGCGCCTGGACGCGCTGGCGAAGGCGCTGAACCGCAAAGGCGAGATTGTGCCGCCGGCTAGGCCCCAGGCGGCGGAGTAAAGGTTTTTTACCCCTCTCCCAGGGCGGGAGAGGGGATCAAACGGGGAAAGCCCTCACGCCACCTTGGCGTGGGCGATGGCTTCGCGGACGCTCACGCCCTTGCGCAGGATGTTGTCCACGGCGCGGCCCTGCACCATCGTGATGCCGACCTTATTGGCATAGACGAGGCTCGACACGCTGTCGCAGCGCGCCAGGATGAACTTGCAACGGTCCTGCTCCTGGATCCGCTCCATGAAATACTTCTCGAAGGTCGGGTCCATCTCCAGCATGTCGTTGGACCAGAAGATCTTCGCATAGTCGGCGTTCAGGTATTCCAGATCGAAGTTCGTCACCCAGAAGGGGTTCAGCCCGTCCACCGCGATCTGGTAACGGCGATCCTGGGCGAATTCCACGACCTCGTTGAACAGCGACAGATTCTCGATCAGGTCGCCCTTGGAGATTTCCAGCACCACCTGCCCGCGGAAATCGAGCGGAAGCCGCTCGTCGAACTTCACGAAGCCGGTGGAGATGACCGTGGACAGGTTGATGTTGATGCCGATGCGCCGGCCCCGCATGAAGCTGAGGCCGTGGTTCAGCGCCCGCAGCACCGATTGGTCGAGGTTGGCCGTGAAATAGTTGAACAGCCACTTGTTGGCCGTGATGTCGTAGTCCGGGCAGAGCCGCTCCTGAAGCAGCTTGATCGAAATGTAGAGTTCGAAATAGGCCATGTCCTCTTCGGCGTTGCGGCCGATGTTGGCAATGGCCTGGTTGAAGAGGAAAGGCGACAGGTCGAACATCTGCATGGAGCGTTCGAGCTTCGCCATCTCCTCCAGCGTGATCGGCGGCTTCGTCTCGTTGGAATGATCGCCGGTCTCGTTGGCCTGCAATTCTTCGATGAAACGGATGACGTTGATGAAGTTCAACGCCAGTTCCATGATCGAGTAGAGCGAGAACTCCTTGTAGGGATTCGCTCCGGTCAGCGTCGTTTTCGCCAGGAAGATCTGCTCGACCTTCTGGCACACGTCGGTGACGCCGGTCAGCTTCAGCCCCTTGTAGAGGATGATGACGTCGCCGTTGGAAATGTTGAAGGATTGCAGATAGGAGGCCTTGCTCGCCAGTTCCTGGATGATCGTGCGGACGATCATCTGGCTGGAGGGGTCCTTGTCCCGCAGCAACGACAGGTGCATGTGGATCAGGCGCATGCCCTGCAGTTCGGACTTCGCGGAGCGGAGCAGATTCAGCAGTTTGTCGTTGTCAAATTCGGGCTTCTGGTCCTTCGCGGCGGCGACGGCAGCCTGCTTCTCCGTCGTGGAGAGGCGGACGCGGTCGCGTCCCATGGGTGGTTTGCCGCCGAACTTGCTCATACGCGAAATCCCCCGGGTGTGCGCATAGGGCGTGTGCGCACCTTATAGGCGAGAATTCCATCCGCGAACCAAACCGCACCGATACACGGCATGGATACGGAGCCCGTGACTTATTAGCCCTGACCTTTTTTAACAATGCCTTAAAGCGCTGTTAATTGCGATGAAATGTTTCATAATTTTGGCTAAACGTCGCGAAGCTGCCCGAACCTGTAACGTCCCGAACCGACTCTTGCGCCACTCTGGAACGATTCTGGATGGGGCCGTTTATGACCCCTCTCCATTGCCGGCCGGAACGATGCGGACACGGCGGTCCAGCACCGCCAACCCAATGCGGCCGTGCTTCAGCGCCAGCGCGTCCTCGCCGAACAATTCACGGCGCCAGCCCTGCATCGCCGGTACTTGGGCCTCGTCGTCCGCGGCGATGGCCTCCAGATCGGCAGCGGAGGCGATCAGCTTGGACGCCACGTTGTTTTCTTCGCACTTCATCTTCAGAAGTACGCGCAGCAACTCAACGATGGGTTGCAGTCCGGGCGGCGGCTCCTCGCGCGGCTCGACGCGTGGTAGCTCGGACTCCGGCAAATCCAGCCCCTTCTGGACGCAGGATAGCACCTCGGCGCCCTGGCGGCCTTCCGCGAAGCCGCGGCCCATGCCGCGGGTGCGGGCGAGGTCATCCACGCTGGTCGGGGCGTGGGCGGCAATCTCCAGCAGCGCCTCGTCCCGCAGCACGCGGGAGCGGGGCAGGTCGCGGCGCTGCGCCTCGCGCTCCCGCCACGCCGCCAGCTCCTTCAGCACGGCCATGAAGCGCGGCTTGTTGGTCCGCACCTTCAGCCGCAGCCAGGAACTGTCCGGGTCCGTCTGGTAGGTGGCCGGATCGGTCAGGACGGCCATCTCCTCCTCCAGCCAGTGGGCGCGGCCGGAGCGGACGAGGCGGCGCTTCAGCTTCTCATAGGCCGGGCGCAGGTGGATCACGTCGGACAGGGCGTAGGTCAGCTGCCGCTCGGTCAGCGGGCGGTGCGACCAGTCGGTGAAGCGGCTGGACTTGTCGATGCGCGCCCCGGCCAGCTTGGTGACCAGCGTCTCGTACCCCACGCTCTCGCCGAAGCCGCAGACCATGGCGGCGACCTGCGTGTCGAACAGCGGGTGGGGGATCTGGCCGGACAGGTGCCAGAAGATTTCCACGTCCTGCCGGGCGGCGTGGAACACCTTGAGGATCGCCGGGTCCACCATCACGCGGAACAGCGGCGCAAGGTCGATGCCTTCGGCCAGCGGGTCGATGGCGACCGCGCCGTTCGGCCCGCCGACCTGCACGAGGCAGAGCTGCGGCCAATAGGTCTTCTCGCGCAGGAATTCGGTGTCGACGGTGATGTAGTCCACCCCGGCCAGCGAGCGGCAGAAGGCGTCAAGGTCTTCGGTGGTCGTGATGAGTGTCATGCGGGCTTCATACACGAGCGCGCGACCGCGTGAAAGCTCGCCCTTCGGCAACTCTCCCAGCGTGCAGCGGACGCGGATGGCGACTTGACATTCCCGCGCTGTCGGTGTGGTGTGTCGGGCCGCCTTTCCGCGCAGGATTCCGACCTTTTCCAAGGTGTTTCGACCCATGCACCCCTACCGCACGCACACCTGCGGCCAGCTTCGCGAAGAGAACGCCGGTCAGATTGTCCGCCTGTCGGGCTGGATCAACCGCAAGCGCGACCATGGACAGCTCCTGTTCATCGACCTGCGCGACCATTACGGCCTGACGCAGTGCGTGGTCGACACCTCCAACCCGGCCTTCCAGGCGGCGGAGCGGCTGAAGCTGGAATCGGTCATCACCGTGACCGGCAAGGTGGTCAAGCGCACGGCGGAGACCATCAACGACCGCCTGCCGACCGGCCGCATCGAGGTGCAGATCGCCGAGCTGTCGGTGCAGGGCGAGGCGGAGCAGATTCCGCTGCAGGTCAACCAGGATACGGATGCCGGCGAGGACGTGCGCCTGCGCTACCGCTTCCTCGACCTGCGCCGCGAGCGCATCCACGAGAACATCCTGCTGCGCTCGCGCGTCATCGCGTCGGCGCGCCGCCGCATGATCGACCAGGGCTTCACCGAGTTCCAGACACCGATCCTGACCGCCTCCTCGCCGGAGGGTGCCCGCGACTATCTGGTGCCCAGCCGCAACCATCCGGGCAAGTTCTACGCGCTGCCCCAGGCGCCGCAGCAGTTCAAGCAGCTGCTGATGGTCGCCGGGTTCGACCGCTACTTCCAGATCGCCCCCTGCTTCCGCGACGAGGACGCCCGCGCCGACCGTTCGCCGGGGGAGTTCTACCAGCTCGACTTCGAGATGTCCTTCGTCACCCAGGAGGACGTGTTCGCCGCCATCGAGCCGGTGCTGCACGGTATCTTCGACGAGTTCGGCGGCTTCCGCCGCGAAACGCCGCCGGCCATCGACAAGCCGCCCTTCCGCCGCATCTCCTTCGCGGAGTCGATGCTGAAGTACGGCAACGACAAGCCGGACCTGCGCAACCCGCTGGAGATCACCGACGTCACCGCCGTCTTCAAGCGCGACGACGTGGAGTTCCGCGCCTTCAAGCAGACGCTGGAGAAGGGCGGCGTGGTCCGTGCCATCCGCGCCCCGAAGGTGTCCGACAAGCCGCGCAGCTTCTTCGACAAGCTGAACGACTGGGCGCGCGGTCTCGGCGCTCCGGGCCTCGGCTACATCATCTTCGAGGCGGCGGGCGGCAAGGGCCCGATCGCCAAGTTCGTGCCGGAGGCCGCCCAGGCTGAGCTGCGCGCGGCGGCGGGCGTGGAGGACGGCGACGCGGTCTTCTTCGTCTGCGACCAGCCCGGCCCGGCGGCCAAGCTGGCCGGCTTCGCCCGCACGAAGATCGGCGAGGAACTGGACCTGATCGAGAAGAACGCCTTCCGCTTCTGCTGGATCGTCGACTTCCCGATGTACGAGCTGGACGAGGAGACCAACAAGGTCATCTTCAGCCACAACCCCTTCTCCATGCCGCAGGGCGGCCTGGAGGCGCTGAACACGATGAACCCTCTGGACATCAAGGCGTACCAGTACGACATCGTCTGCAACGGCGTGGAGCTGTCGTCGGGTGCCATCCGGAACCATCTGCCGGAGCTGATGTACAAGGCGTTCGAGATCGCCGGCTACCCGCCGGAGGAGCTGGAAGCCCGCTTTGGCGGCATGCTCAGCGCCTTCAAGCTGGGCGCCCCGCCGCACGGCGGCTCGGCTCCGGGCATCGACCGCATCGTGATGCTGCTGGCCGACGAGCCGAACATCCGCGAGGTCATCGCTTTCCCGCTCAACCAGCGCGCGGAAGATCTGCTGATGCAGGCCCCGGCCCCGGTGGATCAGGCACGCCTGCGCGAACTGCACCTGAAGCTGGATCTGCCGAAGCCGAAGGTCGCCGCCGAGACGCCGAAGGCCGCCACCTGACGGTTCAAGCTATTCTTTCCCTTCCCGTTTCGATGGGGAGGGAAAGGGCGGCCAATAAGAAAGCCCCCCGTCCGCGAGGCCGGGGGGCTTTCTTGTTCGGAGGACCGGAAAAGCGTCAGGCCGCGACGGTGCCGACGGGGGCCGAGCCGATCATGCGGTAATAGTTGGAATCGACCAGGACGAGGCAGCTCAGCGTCTTCGCGTCGCCCTCGTCCTCCGTGCTGACCACGCGGGCATGCGGGATGCCGAACAGGGTTACGGTCTCCCGCACGCGCCAGGACCGCCCGTTGGTCGCGCCAACGGTCTGGAACACCTGTCCAACCAAAACCTGCTTCTTGGCCATAGGAAAACCCTCATCCTGCTGTCGGTGCGTGACATAAATCCGCGGCGGCGTGGCGCGCACCATGCACAGCCTAGGCCAGTTTCCTCAAAACATGGCAGAATCAATTGTAACGAAATGCGCCATGGGCTGTGACCTTTGCACTTGGCCGTCAGCAGCCCGATTTCGGCAGCGCCTCCACCTTCTCCAAAATGGCGTTCACTGTGAAGTCCCCGTAGTCGATCTGCATGGATTCGGCGACGCCGTTCTGCAGCAGGCGCAGGCTCATCTCATACTCCGGCTGGGCCGAGTCGCTTTTCAGCGGGAAGAAGGCCATGCGCACCGGCCATGCCTTCTTGCCCTTCAGCAGCGGGTCGGCACCGTCCTCCTTGATCGGCGCCGCCGCGCCGATGACCGTGGACACTTCGGTCGCCCCTTCCGAATCGGCGCCGTCGAAGACAACCCGGTTGAAGAAGGTCTCGCCCGCGCTGGCGTGGTCGAGCACCGCCAGAGTATGGGCCGTCGGAAACATGGTGTTGGGGGGCAGTTCCATGTCCTGGGGCTCCGGCTTCGAGAAGGCGGCGCTGCCGGTGCCGTCCTTGGCCAGCCGGGCGTCGCCGCGCACCTCCTCGTCCTCCTCCCCATTGATCAGCTTGCGGACGTTGAAGCGGTAACGCTGGCCGTCCTTGGCCTCCCACGTCGTGTAGTTGGTGGTCATCGCCATCTCGTCGCCTTCGGCGTAGACGAAACGGAGCTGGAAGCGCTGCTCCGTCGTCCAGCCGTCACAGGCGTCGGCCCATTCGAACAGCATGCGGCCCCGAACGTCGCTGACCTTGGAGCTGTTGCGGGCGGACAGCAGCGACATCTTGTAGACGGCGCGGTGCGGCAGGATGCCCGCCGCGGCACCGGCCGCCGCTCCCACCGCCGCGCCGGCCGCGTTGGCGGGGGCCGCCTGGGCCGGGCCGGCGGCGGGAAGAGCGGTCAGGGACACCAGGAACGCGCCGAGGGTCGCGCAAAGGGCGAGGCGGGCGGCGGAGCGGCGGTTCTGCAAAGCGACATCCACAGGTGATTGGCAGCGTCGGATGGATTATGGGTGTTTCGGCGTCGGAGCGGAAGGCCCGACCCCCCGAATAAACGGAAGGCTGAGGACTGATTCATGCGCAGCGACTCTCCCGCATCACGGCCCGTACTTCTGGTGACCCGGCGCCTGCCCGACGCGGTGGAGACCCGCGCCGCGCGCGATTTCGACGCCCGGCTCAACCAGCAGGACCGCGCGCTGTCCGGCGCCGACATCGCGGCCCTGGCGGGGGAGGCCGGTGCCCAGGGCATCCTCTGCACCGCCGGTGACCGGCTGGACGCCGCGGCCATCGCGGCCCTGCCCGAGGCTGTCCGGATCGTCGCCACCTTCTCGGTCGGCACCGACCACATCGACCTGAACGCGGCCAAGGCGCGCGGCCTGATCGTCACCAACACCCCGGACGTGCTGACCGACGCGACCGCTGACATCGCGCTGCTGCTGATGCTGGGCGCGGCGCGTCGCGCGTCGGAAGGGGAGCGGATGATCCGCGCCGGAACCTGGACCGGTTGGACGCCCACCCAGCTTCTCGGCACCCATCTGGGCGGAAAGCGGCTGGGCATCATCGGCATGGGCCGAATCGGGCAGGCGGTGGCGCAGCGGGCGCGGGCCTTCGGCATGACCATCCACTATTCCAACCGGCGCCGTTTGCCCTCCGACCAGGAGGCTGGGGCCGTCTATCACGCCGATCCCGAGGCGATGCTGGCGGTTTGCGACGTGCTGTCGCTGCATTTCCCGGCGACTCCGGAAACCACCCATTGGCTGAACGCGGATCGCATCGGGCGCCTGCCGCCAGGGGCCATCGTCGTCAACACCGCCCGCGGCTCCGTCGTTGACGACGAGGCCCTGATCGCCGCCCTGGCCTCTGGACGGTTGGCTGCCGCTGGGCTGGACGTGTTCGAGAACGAGCCGAATCTGCACGCCGGCTACCGCGGGCTGGAGAACGCCTTTCTGCTGCCTCACCTGGGCAGCGCCACGGTGGAGACCCGCAATGCCATGGGCTTCAAGGCGCTGGACAATCTGGACGCTTTCTTCGCCGGGACGGCACCGCCGGACTGTGTGGTGTGATGATGGTGCGAGCGGACCTGTCCGATCCCGGACAGGCCATTTGTTCGAAAGCCGTTCAAAATAAAAAATAAATCAAAAATAGATAAAATTTTCCGCAACGGGCCGTTCTCTGGGCAGAATCTGCCCAGGCGCGGCCTTGCCCGGCAGAAGTTGCCGGGACGAAAGGCCTAGGCTTCTGGAATCCTTATGTGGCACGGCGATTGCTGTGAATACGGCGCAGCCAGTGCCGATCATGTGGAGAAAGCCCATGAGCGCCGTCGTGACCACCCAGGACCCGGACGTCATTGCCGCCGAACATCACGACGGACTGCCTTTCGACCGTGGGACCCACGACCGTCTGCTGCGAATGTCCCCATTGCGTGGCTCCCGCATCGCCCATGCGGCGGCGCCGGTGACCTTGGAGGCTTCGGCCCTGGAAAGCCAGCTTGCCGAGGCCCGCGCCACCATTGCCGAACAGCGTGAACGGATCGCCTACCTGGAAAGCCTGTCCATGACGGACGAACTGACCGGTCTGCTGAACCGCCGCGGCTTCTTCAGCCATTTCCGGCGTGAGATCGCCGCCGCGCGGCGGCAGAGGGCCAAGGGAAACGGCAAGGGCGGCGGGGTGCTGGTCATCATCGATCTGGACGGCTTCAAGCGGATCAACGACACCCACGGCCATATGGCCGGCGACGCCTATCTGCGGCAGGTCGCCCGGCTGCTCGTCGGTGCGGTTCGCGAGGAGGATGTGGTAGCCCGCCTGGGTGGGGACGAGTTCGCCCTGCTGCTGGCGAACACCGACGCAGCCTGCGGCGCTGTCCGCGCCCGGCAGATCGCCACGGCGGCCTGTCGGCGCGGCGTACAATGGAACAACGCGGACCTTCCGATCCGCTTTTCCTTCGGGGTGCAGCCCTATGGGGCCGACGACCGGGAGGAGGAGGTGATCCGTCTCGCCGATTCCCACATGTACAGCAACAAGGCCGGGCGTCGCCCGCACTCGTCGGGACACAAGGCCGCGCGGCCCGGCGCGCGTTCCGCGGCGAACCGTCGGGCCACCGGCTGAGCCGGGCCGCGCCGCGCGGAACCCGGATTGGTCAGCCTGTCGCACCCCCCAAGCCGCGCTTGACCGGACGGTGATCCCGCCGCAGCATCTGCACCTTTCCGTCGCAAAGGTGTCTGCTCTGAACACGTCTTCGGATCGTCCGAATCCCCCATTGCCCCAATCCCCGACTGAGCAATCATCCACCCGCGCTGTCGCCGACGCGATACAGCCGCATGGCGCCCTGGTGGCGTTGCGCAGCGATGGTACGACGATCCTTGCTTGCAGCGCCAACACGGCGGAATTCCTCGGCTTGGCTCCGGAGCGGTTGTTGGGCCGCAGCATCGACGTGCTGGAACTGCCCGAGCTTGCGGCGTTGCTGACGGAACTGCGCGCCTTGCCGCCGGACCTCCGGGCGTTGGGGTTGCATGCGGCCGTGACACCGCCGGGAGGAGAGCCGCTTCCGGCCTTCCTGCACGAGCATGGCGGACGGGCAATTCTGGAGGTCGAGCGGCCACACGCCGGGACGGAGAACAACGCCGCCACGGCACCGCTACTTGGCCTGATGCCGGGGATCGCCGGTCTCCGCGACGCCGCGGGACTGGAGGCCATCGCCGCCCACACCGCCCACGCCGTTCGCCGTATGACCGGCCTTGACCAAGTGATCGTCTGCCGTTTCGATGCCTTCGGCAACGGCGAGGTGGTGGCGAAGGACCAAGCGCCGGACTGGGACCATGCCGCCCCGGACCTTCTCCCTGGTGCCGCCCTGCCGGCGATCGCCTTCGATGGCACCCCGGACGGGAGCCCACGGGTGCGCGTGATCCCTGACCATGCGGCGGAACCAGTTCCCCTGCTGCACGCCGACACGACGGTGCCGCCACCTGATCTGGCCCATGCGCAGTTGCGCAGCCCTGCGCCGGCCCGGTTGGATTTCCTGCGGCGGATGGGAGCGGGGGCGGCTCTGACCGTCCCGGTCGCCCACGGCGGCAAGCCGTGGGGAGTGATCTCTGGCCATCATCGGCGGCCCTACGGGGTGCCGCTGTCCACGCGGATGCTGGTCGCCATGGCCGCCGACGCGCTCAGCCTGATGCTGGATACCGCCGAACGCGCCGTGGAGCGGGAACGCCGCGTCGCTCAGGCCGCGCGGCAGGCGGAGGTGAACCGGGCCAAATCGGACTTCCTGACCGGAATGAGCCATGAGCTTCGCACCCCGCTGAACGCCATCATCGGCTACGCGGATTTCCTGCTGCATCCAGGCACCGGACCGCTGACCGACCGGCAGCGCGACTGCATCGGCAACATCCGTGCCTCGGGTTCACATCTTCTGGAACTCATCAACGACGTGCTGGATCTCTCGAAGATTGAGGCGGGGCATGTCGCGCTGCACGACGAGGATGTGGACGTCGCGGTCGTCGTAGGCGAGGTGTACGCTCTTCAGGAATTGTCACTGGCGTCGGCAGGGCTGGCCTTCGACGCCTCGTTCCCCCGGCCGCTGCCGCGCCTGCGCGCGGACCGCCGATCGTTGCGGCAGATACTGCTGAATCTGCTGTCCAACGCCATCAAATTCACCCCGAAAGGTGGGCGCGTCGCCATCGACGTGACGCGCACGGAGGAGATGTCCGGAGCCGGTCTGCGCATCACCGTGGTCGACAGCGGAGTCGGCATTCCGGAGGAGCACCGCCTCACCGTGCTGGAACCCTTCCGGCAAGTGCCGGGCGACCGCATTCGCAGCGGCGCCGGAACCGGTTTGGGTCTGCCCATCGTGCGCTCCCTGGTGGAGGCCCATGGCGGGCGGCTGGCCCTGTCCAGCGCGCCGGGGCAGGGCACACGCATCGACCTGCATTTCCCGCCGGACCGGGTGATCGCATGACGGAATGGGTGGAATCCTTGGAACTTCACGGGATGCCGCGGGCCGTGGGCGGCATCGCTAACGACAATTTAACCGTCGCGGCGGGACAGTGAACGGGCTATACCGGTCTCTCCGGGTGTGGTCGCTGCAAGCAGGAGCGCGGGTGGCACGATGCTCGCGGAACCGAACAGCCCCAAGAAGGCGCCGATGGACGACCGAACCGTGAAGCGTGTCCTGATCGTCGAGGACAACGAGCTGAACATGAAGCTCTTCCACGATCTGCTGGAGGCGCACGGCTACGCGACGCTTCAGACCCGCAGCGGCATGGATGCCTTGGCCATGGCGCGGGAGCACCATCCGGACCTGATCCTCATGGACATCCAATTGCCGGAAGTGTCGGGGCTGGAAGTCACACGCTGGATCAAGGATGATCCGGCGCTCAAGTCCATTCCGATCATCGCAGTGACCGCCTTTGCGATGAAGGGGGACGAGGAAAAGATCCGTGAGGGTGGCTGCGAAGACTACATCGCCAAGCCGATCTCGGTGACGAAGTTCCTCGAATCTGTTCAAAAGTTCCTCCGCTAACCTGTTACGGGATCGGTCGCACGTTCCATGTCCGCTCGCGTCCTCGTCGTCGACGATGTCCTTCCGAACGTGAAGCTGCTCGCGGCGAAGCTGACGCGCGAGTATTTCAACGTCATCACCGCCAGCAATGGCCCCGAAGCGCTGGAGATGGTCCGGCGGGAGTCGCCAGACATCGTTCTGCTCGACGTCATGATGCCCGGCATGGACGGGTTCGAGGTGTGCGAGAAGATCCGTTCCAATCCCGCGACCATGCACATCCCGGTGGTGATGGTCACAGCCCTGTCGGACGGCGCCGACCGTGTGCGCGGGCTGGAGGCCGGAGCCGATGATTTCCTGACCAAGCCGGTCAACGACATCGCTCTGTTCGCGCGGGTGCGGTCGCTCGTCCGCCTGAAGATGATGATGGACGAGTGGCGGTTGCGCGAGACGACCTCCGGCCAACTGGGGGTGCTGGAGCCAACCGGCACGCTGAACAGCGAATCCTTCGAGGGAGCCCGCGTTCTGGTGCTGGAGGACTCGCTTCTTGATCTGGGCAGGGTTGCGGAGACGCTGAAGCGCGACCATGGTCACGTGATGAGTGCCGACACCTGCGCCGCGGCGTTGGAACGCGCGCTGGGCGACGACCTGGATCTGGTGGTCATCAGCCTGACGCTGATGAACGAGGATGGCCTGCGCCTATGCTCCCAACTCCGCTCGCACGAGCGAACCCGGCAGGTGCCGATCCTGCTGATGGTGGAAGAGGGTGATCTGAACCGCGTCGCCAAGGGGTTGGAACTCGGCGCCAACGACTACATCAGCAAGCCCATCGACCGGAACGAGCTGCTGGCCCGTGCCCGCACCCAGATCCGGCGCAAGCGCTATCAGGAACGGCTGCGCGCGAACTACGAGCAGAGCCTGTCCATGGCGCTCACCGACAGCCTCACGGGCGTCTTCAACCGCCGTTACATCAATGCCCATCTGCCGCGGCTGCTGGAGCGGGCGATCGACAACCACAAGCCGGTGGCGATCCTGCTGTTCGACATCGACCATTTCAAGGTCGTCAACGACAGCTATGGCCACATTGTGGGGGATGAGGTGCTGAAGGAGGTGTCCAGCCGCGCCAGCCGCAACTTGCGCACCTTCGATCTGGTGGCGCGACTGGGCGGCGAGGAGTTCGTGGTCATCCTGCCCGACACCGATGCCGACGCGGCTCTGACAGTGGCGGAGCGGCTGCGCACCCGGATTGCCGACACGCTGTTCAAAGTGTCCGCCGACGTGGGCGAGATCCCGGTCACGGTGTCCATCGGCGTGGCGGTCGGTGGCCGGCTGGGTGACACCGCCGAAGGGCTGATCCGCCGTGCCGACGAGGCTCTGTACGAGGCCAAGCGCGCCGGGCGCAACTGCACTGTCGCCGACCCTCCCGCCAGTGCCCTGATGGCTCCCTGACGATTGCCCTCTGACGACGGGGCCCCGGCGCCCCCCAAAACCATCATCCTTCAGACAAGCAAAAGGCCGCCGGAAGGCGGCCTTTCTGATTCCGGCAGTCCGGGAAACCTTACTTGATCTTGGCTTCCTTGAACTCGACATGCTTGCGCGCCACCGGGTCGTACTTGCGGAACGACAGCTTCTCGGTGGTCTTCTTCGGGTTCTTCTTCTTCACGTAGAAGAAGCCGGTGTCGGCCGTGCTCACCAGCTTGATGAGGACGGTGTTCTGCTTCGCCATGATCTCAATCCCGACTAAAAATCCGTGACCCGCCAGCCCGGCGGGGCGGCGTCGTAGCGGGGGAAGATACCCGCTACAGCCGCGATGTCAAGCCTTTGTAAAGTGGCCGGAAGGGCCGATCGGAGTCCTTTTTTCGCCCGCAATTCGGGGCGGAAAACGACTCAGCGCTCCGCGACGGTGTTGGTGGAGGACAGGGCGACCGCGCGCTGATAAAGCGCCGGTTCGGCGAGAAGGCGCAGCGCCACCTTCAGGTCCAGCTCCGGTTCATGCTCCTTCCACGGGCAGGCCTCGCGCAGGCGGGCCAGCGCCTCCTCGTCGTCGGCGGCACGGGCGCGCCAGCCGGCGAACTGGGTCATCGGGCGCGCCCGGCCGTCGCGCAGATCGGACAGCAGGGCGACGGGATCGTCCTGGCCGGTGCGGCTGGTGCAGACCGTCGGCTGCACGCCCTGGCGGTGCAGGGTATAGCCGGCGGGCGTGTAGATGCGGCTCCAGGTCAGGAACAGCTCACCGTCGTTGGGCAAGCGGGTGACCGTCTGGACGCTGCCCTTCCCGTAGGAGGAGGCGCCCACCACCACCGCGCGGCCCGAGTCCTGGAGTGCCGCCGCCACAACCTCGGCGGAGGAGGCGGAGCGCCCGTCCACCAGAACCACCAGCGGCATGCCCTCGGCGATATCGTCGGGGCCGGCCTCGAAGCGCTGGCGGCTGTCGGGGTGGCGGCCCTCGGTCGTGATGATCTTGCCCTGGGCGATGAACAGGTCGGCCACGGCGACGGCTTGGTCGAGCAGGCCGCCGGGGTTGCCGCGCAGGTCGAGCACGAACCCGCGCAGGCCCTTGCCCAGGCTCTGCCGCGTCGACAGCACGGCGTCGCGCAGGTTGGACGCGGTGGCGGCGTTGAAGCGGTCCACCTTCAGCACGCCGACCTGCTCGGACACGCTGGCGTTCACCGTGTTGGGGACCACGCGCTCGCGCCGGATGGGGGCGCGGCGCGGCGGGTTGTTGTCGCGCGCCACGGTCAGCAGGACCATCGTCCCGGTCGGGCCGCGCAGACGGTCGCGCATGTCCGACTCGTTCAGACGGGCGGTCAGGTCGCCGTCGATGGCGAGAAGTTGGTCGCCGCTGCGGATGCCGGCGCGGTCGGCCGGGCTGCGCGGCAGCACGTTGCGGATCAGTGTGCGCCCGTTCGCCGCCTCCAGCGACAGACCGATCCCGCCATAGCCTTCGCGCTGGGCGCGTTCGCTGGTGGCGCGCTGCGTGCCGGTGTAGCGGGAATAGCCATCCAGGTCCGTCATCACGGCGTCGAGGACGACCTGATAGACCCGCTCCGGTACCGCCTGATAGAGAGTGGGAGAATAAAGACGAGCGCGTTCCACCGCCTTGGTGGTCAAGGCGGCCCAGCCGGCGGCGTCGGACAGCGACGGCGCGGCGTACTCGCCGATCAGGCTCCCGGACACGTACAGGCGGACGGTGTTGCCCTGGCGCTCGGAGCGGGCGGTCGGGTCGATGGTCGCAAGGCCCTTCAGGCCGTCCAGCCCGAGGCGGCCGAAATCGACCTGCTGGAGATACACCTCGGCGATCTTGCCGTATGCGACGGCAAAGACCTGCTCGCTGATGAAGGCGGCTTCGGTCGCGGCAGCTTCGGCCGGACGGGGCAGCGTCCCGCCGAGGCTTCCGAGACCAATCGCGAGCATGGCGGCCGCGAGCGGGACCGACAGACGCCCGCGCGGCGAAAATCCTCGTTTCCGTATGCCCATGGCGCGCCGTACGCGGCCTCCTTTCCCACAGGCGGACCCGGACGGTCGCCCGCCGGATTCGAATGGATAAGGAATAGCACTTCAGAAATGAGGGCCGGCGGGACAAAAGACGGGGGCAAGACTCTTTGTCGTGGAATGTCCACCACTGTGACTCAGCGGCCACGCTTCCGTTGCTTCTGGGTTGCGCGGCCCGCGAAACGGGCGCTTCGCGGGGGGCGGTCAGGGTGGCTGGATTGCAACGGATGATCGGTGCTGCCAACGAAATCCCCGGCGGAAGCGCCCTCGGCGCGGGGCAGGGCGAACAGGGTGCTTCCGGTCAACGGATCGGCCTCCATCAGAACCACCTTCACCGCGGCGCCCAGCCGGTAGCTGCGCCCCGTACGTTGCCCGACCAGGGCGTGGGCGCGCTCGTCATGCTCATACTGGTCGTCGGGCAGAGTGCTGGCGGGTATCAGCCCGTCCGCCCCGTTCTCGTCCAGCCGGATGAACAGGCCGAAGCGGGTGACCCCGGAAATCCGCCCGGTGAAGAGGGCGCCCACACGGTCGGCCAGGAAGGCGGCGGTGAAGCGGTCGATGGCGTCGCGCTCGGCGGTGGCGGCGCGGCGTTCGGTCATCGAGATGTGCTCGCCGATGTCGGTCAGCCCGGCCATGGCCGCGTCGTCCAGCCCACCCGGCCCCAGACCGTGGGCGCGGATCAATGCGCGATGGACGATCAGGTCGGCGTAGCGGCGGATCGGCGAGGTGAAATGAGCGTAGCGGTCGAGCGACAGGCCAAAATGGCCGATGTTCTCCGGGCTGTATTCGGCCTGCGACTGGCTGCGCAGGATCACCTCGCTGACCAGTTGCGATTCCGCCGTGCCGGCGGCGCGGTCGAGGACCGCGGTGAAATGGGCCGGGGTCAGCCGGGGCACCCGCGGCAGCGAGTAGCCGATGCCGGTCAGGAATTCCCGCAGCGTCTCCTGCTTGTCGAGCGACGGCTGGTCGTGCACGCGGAACAGGCCGGGCATGCCCGCCCGCTCCAGACTGTCCGCCGCCGCGACGTTGGCGCAGATCATGAATTCCTCAATCAGCCGGTGGCTGTCGAGGCGTTCGCGCGGCGCGATTTCCGCCACCCGCCCGCGCTCGTCCAGCCTCACACGCCGTTCCGGCAGGTCGAGTTCCAGCGTGCCGCGCCGCTGCCGGGCCGCCCACAGACAGGCGAAGGCGCCGTAGAGGGGGGCGATGACCGTCTCCAAAAGCGGTGCCGTCGCCTCGTCCGGCACTCCATCGCGGGCGGCTTGTACCTGCTCGTAGGTCAGGCGCGCGGCGGAGCGCATCAGGCCGCGCACAAAGCGATGCCGCAGGAGCGCGCCGTAGCGGTCGATCCACAGATGCGCCGCGACACAGGCGCGATCCTCCTGCGGGCGCAGCGAGCAGAGGTCGTTGGACAGCGCTTCGGGCAGCATCGGCACGACGCGGTCGGGGAAATAGACGGAGTTGCCGCGCTCGAAGGCCGTGCGGTCCAGCGCCGAGTTCGGGCGCACGTAGAAGGCCACGTCGGCGATGGCGACGAGGAGGTGCCAGCCGCCCTGGTTCGCCGGGTCGGGGTCCGGCTCCGCCCATACCGCGTCGTCGAAATCGCGGGCGTCGGCGCCGTCGATGGTCACCAGCGGAATGTGCCGCAGGTCGGTCCGTCCGGTCAGGGAGGGCACGGCGGCGTGCGATGCCTCGCGCAGGGCGGCGGGCGGGAAGTCGGTGGGCAACCCGTGGGTGTGGATGGCGATCAGGCTGACGGCGCGCGGCTCCGCGGTGTGGCCCAGCCGCTCCGCCACGCGGGCCTGCGGCAGCCCCAGCCGGGCGGCGGGCAGCAGGTCGGCCAGCACCAGTTCGCCCGGCTCGGCGTCGTTGCGGTTGGCCGGCAGGACCAGCAGTTCGGTCTTGTTGCGCTTGTCTGTGGGGACGATGCGCCCGCCGTCCGCGGCGGGGTAATAAACGCCGAGGACGCGTCCCACCGTGCCGTCCAACCGCCGGATGGTGCGCGCTTCGTAAAGCCGGTCGTTGATGCGGTTCAGCTTCGCCAGCACCCGGTCGCCCGTCCCCAGTGTCGGGTGGCCCTTCCGCTCAGGCATCAGGAAGATGCGCGGCGGGTTGCCCTCGCCGGTCCAGGTGACCGGGCGGGCGGTAACCTCGCCGTCCGCATCGGTGCCGGTCACCTCCAGCACGGCGACCTCCGGCAGCGACTGCGGCGGGGCGACGCGCTTGTTGCGCCCACGCTCCACGGAACCGTCGGCCTCCAACTCCTTGAGAAGTGCCTTCAGTCGCTCGCGATCGTCGCTGCCAGACAGCTTGAAGGCGCGCGCGAGTTCGCGCTTGCCGACCGGTGTCGTGCTGGATCGGATGAAGGAGAGGACCATGTCCTTGTCGGGAAAGCTGCCGGAGCGGCGTGGCGTGTCGTTCAAGGGAGTTCGTGCCATGAAGGGTGGATCGCTTAAGTAAGCCCTGAATGCGGTAAATCCAACAGCAACGCCATGATACCGCTGTGGAAGCGCGTCAAAGCCGCTTGTCGGCCATGTTTAGAGTGGGGAAAGTGCCGCTGACGACAACGCCAACCAGTTTCAGGCTCGGTGCGATGGCAAAGAATAAGTTTGGAGAAACTGGTCGTAATGACGTGGAATTCGCACGTAATATCCATATTAGGCATTTGATATTTCTTGAAAAGTCCGCAAAAATATAAAAATCATCCAATACATACATAAAATGTTATAGAAGCGATCATGCAATTAATTATGTGACTTGTCAATCATATGTATTAATATATTAAATAATTACAATAATGATTGTGACTTATGCGCCAGTGGGTGGAAGTTATTAGTTGCATTGCCAGATGGGGTTAAGGTTAGCAATTAACAGACTGCGTGTTTTTTCCGAATGAACAATCAAAGTTTCTTTACGTTAGCGGAAAACGATTTTGTGATTTTTTGATTTTTATTAAAAATCTAGACTTTTTCATTTAATAGTCCAACTCTTTGCGGTGTGCGGCGTCCAGCAATCTAGGGTATACATTATCTATTAAGATAATCCAATAATGACTTATAATCAGGAATTTTCTATCATATTCGTATTTTGTAATGATCTTATTCCCACCGTGGCTTGTGTTTGCGTTTGTGAAAGAGTAGTCTGAATGACACCTGCCAGGGCGGCTGGGTTTGCATTCCACCTTATCTCACAAGAACGCGAGGAATTTCAGATGGCTACCGTGGTTATGATGAAGCATCCGCAAACCGGTCTTACGAAAAAGGGGTTTGTCGGCTTTAGTTGGACGACGTTATTTTTCGGCGGCTTCCCTGCATTGTTTCGCGGAGATTGGGTTATTGGCTTGGTCTTAATTATTTTATCTGTTGTGACATGGGGTATTGCAGGGATTATTGCCGCCTTCCTATACAACAAGCATTACACGACAAAACTCATTGAGGGTGGTTATCAATTTGCTGACACTGAGGCGCTCAACACTATCGCTCGCGCTAAGCTCGGTGTCGGAACAGCGAGCGTCGCTCCGAGTCTTTCATAAGGGCGTTATAGAGCGAGGCGCGGGGGTGGCTGCGTGAAATATTGCGTTGCCATATCCACCTTAGGTTTATGGAGAGTTGGGCGCTTGTGAATATCCTCAGAAACAGTGACGAGCGCTTGAATTTCGAGCTTTGGTGGACTTAGCAGGGCGCGGAAAAACGAGCATATTCCGGCTTCTTGCCTCCGCTGAGGCTGAAAATGCGGGTTTCAGCGGGCGGTCTGGTCGGGACGGAGCGTTTTTCCTCGCTCCGAGGCTCCCGGAACCGCCGTTCAGGCGGATTGCGGGCGCGATTATGCCGCGGCCAGCAACTTGGGCAGGCGGATCAGGTTGTAAGCGGTGGCGGTCAGGGTGAACATCCAACCGACACGGGCTGCTCCGCGATGGCGCGTCTTGCGCAAGCCGGCTCCCTTGATCCAGCCAAAGACCTCTTCGATCCGCTTGCGGACCCGCAGGCTGACGGCGTAGCCGGGGTGGCGGGTGGTCCGGCCGTCGATCGCCGAGCGGCGGTTGCTGGTGTTCCGGGCAACGTGCGGGTGATTGCTCACCGGGCTGGCTGAGCGCGTGATGCTCTTGGCCGGCTTGCGTATTGGCGGTGGGCTGGCGGTCCGGTGTTGCGTTGCGGGGCCGGAGGTGAATCAACAGCGGGATGACGGTTCCGCCGCGCTATCGCCTGAGTGAGGCCGAGAAGGACGCCCCGCTGGCCGAGCAGGCGGCGCTGATCGAGCGCCTAGCGGCGCGGATTGCCGAACTGAAAGCGTTGGTCGGCAAGCCGAAGAAGACCTCGGCGAACTCCCATCTTCCGCCCTCGCAGGATGGCCTCGGGCGCCCGGCCCGAAAGACGAAGCGGCGGCGCAAGCCGCAGCCGTCCCGTCGTGGGGTGTCCCGCCCTCTGACCGAGGAACCGGATCGCACGGAGCGACGCTTGGCCGACGCGTGCCCGCATTGCCGCACGGCGTTGTCAGCGTCGGTGCAGCGGTGCCGGCACCGCTACGACCACATCGACCTGCCCGAGGTCCGCCCGGTGGTGACGCGGGTCGAGCTGTTCGGTGGCCGCTGCGGGCAGTGCGGGCGGCGCCACCGGGCCGGGCCGCCCGTCGCCATGCCGCCGGGGACGCCGTTCGGACCCGGCATCCGCTCCCTGCTCGCCTACCTCCACCACAGCCATCATGTCGGCTTCGAGCGGCTGGCGCGCATGCTCCAGGAGCTGTTCGGGGTGACCATCTCCGAGGGCGCCATCGCCAACGCGTTCCGCCGCATGGGCACGGCGTTCGACACGGCCTGCGCGGCGATCAAGGCCAAACTCTTGAGGGCTTCCATCATCGCCTCGGACGAGACCGCCACGCGGGTTCACGGCGTGACCCAGTGGCAGTGGGTGGCCGCCAGCCAGTCGATCTTCTCCAGCACGATGGCGGTGTCGCGGCGTCGGTACCGGTCGCGGAAGTCGATCTTGGCGCAGAAGGAACAGCGGTAGGGACAGCCGCGCGACGCTTCGACCTCGGCCCCCGCACCGAGCGGGTCGGTGCCGTAGCGGTGGTGATGGTGGTGATGGCGGTTCAGCCATTCGGCGGGCCAGGACAGCGCCGGCAGATCGACGAAGCGGCCAGCGTGCGGGCCGCCGGTGACGACGGTTCCGCCGCCGCCGCGGAAGGCCAGCGCCGGAACGTCGTCCAGCCGGTCGGCAAGGCGTTTTACGATCTCCTCGCATTCACCCCGCACGACAACGTCCACGCCCAGCTTGTCCAGGGCCGCACCGGGGGTGGTCGATCCATGCGGACCCACCGCGACGGTCCGGCCGCCGCGTCCATCCAGTGCCAGCAGGAAATCACGGGGGATTCACAGCTCCGGCGGGGCACAACGCCAGAACAGGTAGGTCGGCGCGGTCGTCACCACGGTCATGGCGGGTGCGAAGCTTCGGCATGGGCCATCCATCGAATGACACTCCCGGCCATCATAACGGGGATCGCCGCGTGTCGCGCCACAAGGTGGCCATGTGGAGCGACTGTCCGCTCAGGCCGTGCCGACAGGCGGAAGCTGATCGAGCAGGGCACGCGCATTGTCCAGGATCTCCGACGGTCCGTCGGCGCCCAGCGCAAAGACAAGGCGGTCGTCCGTCCGGCGCACCTGCCCGGTCCACAGACGCTCCAGCGCTGCTTCGCGCACGGCACGGCAGGGCGTGTCGTTCAGGGTCAGCGATACACCCGAGGGTCCGGCGGCCAGGGCGGCGACGCCCAGCCGCCGGCAGCGCGCGCGGAGGGCGGCGACCGCCAGCAACAGCTCGACCTCCTCCGGCAACGGCCCGAAGCGGTCCTCGATCTCTTCGCGCAACGGCTCGACCGCCGCTTCGTCGCGCAGACGCGAGAGGCGGCGGTGCAGGCCGATGCGCAACTCCTCCTCCGGAAGGTAGGCGGCGGGAATGGTCTGCGGCACGCCGAGGCGCAGTTCGGGGGAATCGTCCGTCTCGGCGCCGGCCAGCGCGCGGGCCAGCAGATGCTGGTACAGCTCGGTTCCGACCAAGCGCAGATGGCCGCTCTGATCGGTTCCCAGCAGATCGCCCGCCCCGCGCTGGTCGAGATCGAGCAAACTGAGGGCGAAGCCGCCGCCCAGGCTTTCGATCGCCTCAAGCGAGCCCAGCCGCCGCTCGGTTCGCTCGCCGAGCGGAGTGTCCGGATCGGTCAGCAGATAGGCGTAGGCCTGCGTTCCCCCGCGCCCGACCCGGCCGCGGAGCTGGTGGAGCTGCCCAAGCCCGAACAGGTCGGGGCGGCGGATCACGATGGTGTTGGCGCGGGGAATGTCGATGCCGGTCTCGATGATGGGGGTTGAGACCAGCACGTCGACCGTTCCTTCCGCCACGTCGACCATGACCTGATCGAGTTCGGCAACGGGGAGACGGCCGTGCGCGACGGCGACCGACAGACCGGGAGCGAGCGCGCGCACCTCGGCCTCCAGCGCAGGCAGATCGGCGATCCGCGGAGCGACACAGAAGCTCTGTCCGCCCCGCGCCTTTTCGCGCATCAAGGCGGACCGGAGAACCGAAGGGGCATAGGGGGCGACCCGCGTGCGCACCGGGCGCCGCCGCACCGGGGGGGTATCGATGACGCTGACTCCGCGCAGCCCCGCCAGCGCCCCCTGCAGCGTCCGCGGAACCGGCGTGGCGCTGAGCGCCAGACAGTGGACGCCGATCGAAAGCCGGGCCAATGCCCGCTTCTGCACGGTGCCGAAGCGCTGCTCCTCGTCGACGACGACCAACGCCAGGTCGGCGAAGCGCACCGTCTTCGACAAGAGGGCATGGGTGCCGACCGCGATCGCCACAGATCCGTCGGCGAGGCCTTCGCGCACGGTTTTTGCGGCCGACGCCGCCATGCCGCCGGTCAACGGCTCAATGCGCAGGCCCAAGCCGGCCAGCCGCCGTCGGAACACCTCCAAGTGCTGGCGGGCGAGCACGCTGGTCGGAGCAAGAACGGCAACCTGCCGGCCGGTGAAGGCGACCGCCGCCGCGGCGCGCAGCGCCACTTCGGTCTTGCCGTAGCCGACGTCGGCGCAGACCAGATGGTCCATGGGGCGCCCGCTGGCGAGTTCGGCCATCACGGCGCTGATGGCGCGCCGCTGGCCTGCGGTCTCCTCGTAGGGGAAGCGGGCGGCGACGCGCCGCATCGGTCCGGCTGGCGGCGCGATCACGGGGGCTTTCGTGCGGGTTCGGCGCTTGGCTTGGCGCACGAGGCTTTTCGCGGTTCGGCCGATCTCGCGCTCCAACTCCGCACGGCGGGTGATCCAATTCCCGCCCTTGAGCCCATCGAGCGCCACCCGGGCGTCGCTGCTGCCGTAGCGCCACACGCGGTCGAGATCGGCCGCCGGCACCAGGAGCCGATTCTCGCGGGCATACTCCATCACCAGAACGTCTTCCGGCTGGCCTCCGGCCTCAACCGTGTCGAGCCCGCGCACCGCACCGATCCCGTAGTCGAGATGGACCGCAAGATCGTTGCACGACAGGTCGACGGGTGCCAGCGGGGCGGCCGGGCCGGCTCCGCCTTCCGGTCGGGGGCGTTGGGCGAGCACCGTAACCCCGTCGAACGTGAAGCCCGCCGCCACCCGAAGCACCAGGGCTGCCGGTGTCGCGGGAGGCCCATCCACCGGCCACCGGTCGAGCACTGGCACCGGCCGGCCGGTCGCCGCCGCCACCCGCTCCGCCATCCTGGCCGCGTCGGCGGCGTTCGCGGCAGCGATGATCACGGATTCGCCCGCGGCGATCCTCTCTCCGGCGAGGCGGGGGAGGGTGCGTTCGGACACCGCCGGCGGCTCGCTGGACGAGGCTTGCCCGCCAGGCTCCAGGGTCAGAACCGCGCGTCCCCGCAACCCTGTCTCCCACGCGTTGCGGTCGAGGTGCATGGCGGATGCGTCGGCTTCCTCCAAGTCGTCGAACCGCGCTTCCAGCCGGTCGCCAACCCCCTCGTCAATGACGACTGGACTGTCGGCAAGAAGCTCAAGCACGCTCGGCAAGCGGTCGTAGGCCAGGGGCAGCAGGCGCTCGAAAGCGTAGGGGCGTCGTCCGGCGGCGAGTTCCTCCGCAAGCCCTGCGGCAATCGGGTCTCTGCGGCTCTCCAGCCCTTGGATCAACCGTGCGACGATCTCCGGTGCCGCCGGGATTTCGGTCACCGGATGAACGGTGATCCGGTTGCAGTCGCCCGTCGAGCGCTGGCTTGCCGGATCGAAGGTCCGTATGCGTGCGACCCGGCCATCGACGATGTCGCAGCGTACCGGACGGTCGGCGTTGCCCGGAAAGATCTCCACCACGGAACCGCGGAATGCGGCCTCCCCCGGTTCGTCGATCCGCTCGTCGAGGATGTAGCCGCCGGCAATCAGGCGCTTCCGCCACGTCTCCTCGTCATAGAGTGTGCCCGTCTCGATGACCAACGCGACGTCAGGCCAGGCGTCGGGCGGCGGAAGACGTTGCAGCGCCGCCTCGGCGGTCGCCAGAACCAGCCGCCCGGCGCCTTTGGCCGGTCGGGACAAGGCGGCAATGGCAGCGGCGCGTTGCCCAAGCACAGTCCGCAATGGCTGGTCCCGCTCGCCAAGGGGGATGTCCCAACCTGGAATAAGGACGACATCAAGGTCCGGCACGGCGTCCCGGATCGCCCTGGCCAGCCGGACAGCCCGGGTGTCGCTGCGGGTTACGACCAATGGCGCCGCCTGTGAACTGGTGGCGCATCTGGCAAGCTCAATTGCCAGAGCGCCTTCGGCTGGGGCGGCGCAGGTCATTGACCGGTCCAACCGGAAAGCGGCTCGGTCGAATTGCATCAAAGATGCAGAATCAGGCATGGCACATTCGTCAGGGGAAATGGGGACGGTTGGCTCTTAACAGCCGGACGCCCATTCATTCCCAACGGAGTGGTGGCCAAATTCGTTGGGCGTTCCGTACGCGCTGCGCCTTTGTGGCCGGTCCGTGTGCTGAACAAGGGGCGGCGACGGCCGCCCCTTTGTCTTTGTGAGGTGCCGCTGTGAGCGTTACCGCTCGATGTCGTCCCGGCGCACGGTGTTCTCCACCCCACCGCGCGACGTTCCGGTTCGGCTGTCCTCGACCTCAACCTCAGTACGGCGAACCGTATCCGACACGGTCTGGGCGCGTTCCTCGACGTCCTTGCGGATGACGACCTCTTCCTTGATCACCGCGCGTTTCTGGACCACCGCCTCCTCGTCGGTTTCGCTCACCTCAATGGTGCGTTCACGGAACGCGTCGGCCGGAACGTCTCCAACCTCACGCATGATGGGACGGCGTTCAACCGAGACCGTCTCGTCGCGCAGACGAACCTGCTCCTCGACCGGAGTTTCGATCACATAGGTGCGCACGCGCACGACCCCGCGCTCCACGGCGCGCTTGCCGATGGACAATTCCTCTTCGGTGACCGGAACCACCTCTTCGCGACCGCTGCCAACCCCAGTGTTCATCGTGGCGTCCGTCGTGGCGTCGGTCGTGTTCACGCTGCGGAATGCTTCGGCCGCGTTGCCGAGCTGGGCAGTGCTTCCCGCCCCGCCAACCGCATAGCGTGCCCGCTCCTCGGCAGCCGACGCTTCGTCATATGGCGCGGCCGTCTCGTCGTAACCCGTCCATCCGGACGAACGGTACGCCTCGCCCCGGTGTTCGATATCGACAACGGTGCCGCGCTCCAGAACCGCGATGGCCCGGTCCACATCCTCATCGTCCAGCCGCAGCTTCAGAAGCGTGCCGCCACGCCGCATCCCCTCGGCATAGACGTGAGCATCGGTGTCCGGGACGTTCCAATTGCTCAGGCGGGACAGGAAGCCGCCACCGCCACCGCCACCGGCGTCGCTGTGCGAGACGATCTCACCGACGCTGCGGTCGAAGCCCTCGGCCTCGAGATCCCGCAGGGCCGCTTCGGCGTCGGCGCGCGTATCGTAAAGGGCAATGATGGTCTTGTTCATGAGCCTAGTCCTCGTTGGGTTGGTCGGTCCTGGCATCCCGCACCCCAGGTTCGTCGATGACTTCGACGATGGCTTCTTCCGAACGGAGAGTGATCGGCTGCTCGGCTTGGACGGTGCTCGTGGTCTTGCGCAGATGGATCTCTTCCCGCAAAACCAGCCGCCGTTCGACCACCAGCATCTCCTCAACCACCGGGATGATGGTTGTGGTGCCATCCTGGCGGATGTCCGGACGGACATCGATGGCACGGTTCACCGGTACCCGAACGACCTCGACATCCTCGCGCTTCAGCTCCTGCCGGACGAGTTCCTCATGTTCGGTGACTCTGGTGGTCACCCGCACACGACCGCGCTCGACCTCGCGTTTGCCAACCGAGGCGGTTTCCTCATGAAGCGGAACGACCTCTTCGCGGTCGCTGGCCATGGCGCACCCTAGCGCAAGAAAAAGTACAGGAGGATCGCGAACACAATCAGCCCGACGATGATCCATGTCCAATTGAGACCACCTGCGCTTGCGGCTTCATAAACACCGAACTTTTTGGGACCTCGATCGTTCGCCATGACGTCATCTCCGGCTGGGCCACTGGGGTCTTAACAGCAACTCCTCTTCACCGTTCCAGTAAAGAAAGGAGAGATGAAAACATGGCGTTGTCTTTTGGCCTGGATGGGCTGGGAGCCCAGCCGTTGCGGCCTTCGAGCGGTGCAGCGATGTGTAAAGACCAGATAAAAATGGTCCAGCTGCACGTCCGACATCGTTGGTGAAATAGGTCGGATTTTACCCGCTCTCCGCTACTGCGAAAATGCTGCGACAGAGCCGACAGCTCTGAAGCAGCGGAGGCAGTGTCCCGGCACGTGGTGTCTGAGGCGTGAGGCCGACCCGCCGGAGCGCTTCCCCATAGCTGGCGCAGGCGGTCAAGGGCCGGGCCACGGCGGTGCCGGACGCCACGGAACGGATGACGATGCTGGCCGACGCCATGTCTCCACCGAGCACATGGCCCCGGAATTGCTCTACCTGGAGAGCAAGTGGGCGTCTCTGGTGTCCTACGGGCTGACCGCCGACCTGCTGAAGGATCTCGTCTTCCTGACCGACGGCGGCGACAATCTCCATGCCCGGTGGACGGCTATGGATCCAGCGCCGAGCATGACCTTGACCGGTTTCATGTTACGATGCCGCTCACGGTGCTCGGGCAGTACACCAAGGGCTTGGCGCATCACAACGCCGAGGAGGCGGAGGCGATCCAGATCCGCCTGGAGCGCATCAAATGGCGGCTGTGGCACGGCGACGCCCGTGAGGCGCTGATCCGGATCGAGGATTTGGCCGAGGGCCTCGCCGACCTGTTCAAGGCGGTGCCAGAGTTGCAGCAGGGGCTGTGACACCGGCGCCGCAAAGCGCCGCCAACGCCTGGAATCCCGCGGCGAACGTGTTTCGCCCCACCTGCTCGCGCAGCGCGGGCAGATCCTCGGGCCGACAGTCAAAGTCGGCCCACCACTCCCCGAAGGTCCGGTTTCCCTCCGTCACCTCGGTCAGGCGGAAGGTCGCGACGTAGTCGGTGAGCGGCAGCGGGGATTCGAGGATCGTGTAGGTGTAGGAGCGCTCGCGGTCGCTGAAGCATACCAACTGCTCGCGCAGCCGGCCGCCGGGCGTAAGCCCGAAGTTGCGGACGCAGCCGACCGTGTCGCTGCGCAGCCCGTCCTCGATGTGGCTGTCCGCGATGATGGGATGCCAGGCGTGGTGGCCGTTGAAATCCCGCGCCTTGTCCCAGACCTCCCCGACGGGTGCGTCGATGACGGTGCTGACATAGACCCGTGCCATGCGTTTCCCCCTCAGCGTTGCTTGGTGATGGCCTTGAAACGGCGCGTCTGTTCGGTCAGCGCGGTTTCCGTGGGCAGGCGCTCCATGCTGGACGCCCCATAGAAGCCATGACAGACGGCGGATGCGCCGAGGACGAAGGAGGCGTCCTCCGGCGTGGAGATCGGGCCGCCGTGGCACAGCACGATCACGTCCTTGCGCACCCGCAGGGCCGCCTCCGCCCAGGCATCGATCTTCGGCACGCAGTCCTTCAGCGACAGCGCCGTTTCCGCTCCGATGCTGCCGCCGGTGGTCAGGCCGAGGTGGCAGACGATGACGTCGGCCCCGGCCTCGGCCATCGCCACCGCCTCTCCTTCCGAGAAGACGTAGGGCGTGGTCAGCAGGTCCAGCTCATGGGCGGCGCGGATCATGTCCACCTCCAGCCCGTAGCCCATGCCGGTCTCCTCCAGGTTGGCCCGGAAAACGCCGTCGATCAGCCCGACGGTCGGGAAGTTCTGCACGCCCGAGAAGCCCAGATCGGCCAGCCGGCGCAGGAACTGGTCCTGGATCATGAAGGGATCGGTGCCGTTGACTCCGGCCAGCACTGGCGTATGCCGGACCACCGGCAGCACCTCGCGCGCCATGTCGACGACGATCTCGTTGGCGTTGCCGTAGGCGAGCAGCCCGGCGAGCGAGCCGCGCCCGGCCATGCGGTAGCGGCCGGAGTTGTAGATGACGATCAGGTCGATCCCGCCCGCCTCCTCGCATTTGGCGGACAACCCGGTTCCGGCGCCGCCGCCGACGATGGGTTCGCCGCGGGCGATCATGCCGCGAAACCGGTCGAGGATCTGTTGACGGGGAATGCGGGGCATCGTCGAAGGCTCCTTATGGCGTCGTGCCGTGGCCGGTCGCGGCGATGTCCCGGAAGGCCTGGACGAGCGCGGCGGCGAAGGCGGGGTCGTTGATGTTGTGGGGAAGGCGGATCAGCCGGCGCGCGTCCGTCTGCTCGACGGTGCGCTCCAGCGCATCGAACAGCGCGGCGTCCGCCTCGGGATCGTGGAAGGGCTGGCCCGGCGCGTCGAGAACCGACACGCCCCCTTCGGGGATGAGGAAGCGCACCGGCCCGGTGAAGGCGTTCAGCTTGCGGCCGATCCAGGCGCCCATCGCCCGGTTTTCCTCCGCGGTGGTGCGCATCAGCGTGACCTGCGGGTTGTGCACATAGAACAGCCGGTCGCGGTAGCGGTCGGGCACAGTCTCGCGCGGGCCGAAATTCACCATGTCCAGCGCGCCGCAGGACCCGACATAGGGGATGCCGGCCCGCGCGATGGCGTCCAGCCGCTCCTCTCCGGCGCTGAAGACGCCACCCATCAGCAGGTCGCAGACCTCGGTGGTCGTCACGTCCAGCACGCCCGCCAGCAGGCCCGAGGCGACGAGCTTCTCCATCGCCCGCCCGCCGGTGCCGGTGGCGTGGAAGACCAGGCAGTCGTAGGTGGGGTCGAGCGCCTGGGACAGCTGCGTGACGCAGGGCGTCGTCACGCCGAACATGGTGAGGCCCAGCGCCGGCTTGGTGTCCGTCTCGGGGATCGCGCGCGCCACCATGCCGGCCATCGCGTGGGCGGCGTTGCCCAGCACGCGGCGCGAAATCCGGTTCAGCCCGGCGACGTCGGTGACCGAGGCCATCATGCAGAGGTCCGTCTCGCCGACGTAGGACGCGACGTTGCCCGACGCGACCGTGGACACGATCAGCTTGGGCGTCCCCACGGGAAGCGCCCGCATGCCCGGCGCGATGATCGCCGTACCGCCGGAACCGCCCAGCCCGATCATCCCGGCGACGTCGGAACGTCGCTCGACGAAGCGCAGGAACGCGTCGGCCATGCGCGACACGGCCAGCCCGCGGTCGTCGGTGCCCAGCACCGCTTCCGCCCCGTCGGGGTAGCAGGAGGCGACGTCCCGCGCCGAGACGTCGGCCGGGACGGCGGGCGGGCGGGTGCCCACATCGACCGTCACCGTGCGCAGCCCCTCCGCCGCGATCAGCCCCCGCACATAGTCCAACTCGATTCCCTTGGTGTCGTAGCAACCGACGACATAGACCGTCGCCGCGCCTCGCTCCGCATCCGCCATGGCCGGGCCTCCTCCCTTGGTCTTTTCCGGAAGTGTAGGCCGCCCGCCGGGGGTGCCAACCGGAGCGTTGCGGCGGAGCGGGTAATCTTGGGTATAGTGGTTGGCATGACCCATGACCGGACTCAGCTGCTGGACGATCTGCGGCGGGCCTGCGCGGGCCGGCACACGCTGCTGGTCGGCGCCGCCATCGGCACCGGCCTCGCCGCCCGCGCCGCGGCGCGCGGCGGCGCCGACTTCCTGCTGGCGCTCGCCGCGGGACGCTTCCGCACCATGGGGGCGTCGTCCATCGCCACCATGCTGGCGCTGCGCGACAGCAACGCCTTCGTCGCCGACTTCGCCTGCTCGGAGATCGTCGACGCGACGACGATCCCGGTCTTCTTCGGCGCCTGCGCCTGGGGCCTCGCGGAGGAGGAGTTTTCCCCTTTCATGGAGCGGCTGCGCGGCTGGGGCTTCGCCGGGGTGGTGAATTTCCCCACCGTGTCGCATGTCGACGGGCGCTTCCGCGAGGCGCTGGAGCGCACCGGCCTGGGCTTCGCGCGGGAGGTCCGCCTGCTGGAGGCGGCGCGGGCGGGCGGGCTGGCGACCGTCGGCTATTTCCGCCGCCGGGAGGAGGCGCTGGCGCTCGCCCGGGCGGGGGTGGACGTCTATTGCTTCAACATCGGCTGGAACGCCGGCGGCGCCGTGGGCGTGCCCAGCGGGGAGTCGGTGCTGCAGGTCGGCAACCGCGCCCGCGGCCACATCAAGGCGATCCGCACCGCCGACCCCGGCGCGCTGTGTGTGATCGAGGGTGGGCCGATCACCACTCCCCAGCACATGCACGAAGCCTGTCGCGAGGCGCGGGCCGACGGCTACATCGGCGGCTCGACCATCGACCGTCTGCCCTCGGAAAGCTCGATGGAGGAGATGACCGCCGCCTTCAAGCTGGTCTCCACCCTGCAGCGGCGCATCGACCGGCTGGAACGCCGCCTCGACCAGACCGGCCAGGGGATGGGGCTGGTCGGCCGCACCGACGCGCTGGTGGAGGCGCGGGCGCGGCTGGAGCATCTCGGCGCCGACGGCGGGCCGGTATGGGTCGCCGGGCCGGACGGCAGCGGGCGGTCGCTGGTGGCCAACCTGCTGCACGGGCGCGGGCCGCAGCGCCAGCGTCCCCCGATGACCGTCGATGCCCGCCATCTGGACGGCGGGTGGCTGTTCGGGGCGGAGCCGGCGGACGGCGGACGCCGCCGCCTCGGCTGGGTCGAGGCCGCCAACGGGACGACGCTGGTGATCGAGAACGCGGAGGGCCTGACGCCCGGCACGCAGTCCGAGCTTGCCGCCTTCCTGGAGTGCGGCAGTTTCCGCCGCCAAGGCGGCCAGGACAGCCTGCGCTCCAACGCGCGAATCATCCTGATCGGAACGGCGGGCCTGGAGGCTGCGGCCGGCGCCGGGACGCTCGTGCCCGACTTGGCCCGTCGCCTCGCCCGACGCGACATCGATCTGCCGCCGCTGAGCGAGCGGCTGGACGACATTCCGCTGCTGGTCGAGCATTTCGCGGCGGCGCTGCGCCCGTCGGCGGGTCCCGTGCGCCTGTCGCCACGGGCGTTCCGGCTGCTCATCGCCCATGACTGGCCGGGCAACCTCCGCGAATTGCGCGCCATCGTCGAGCAGGCGCTGGACGGCAGCGGCGACGTCATCGAGGCGGAGTCTCTGCCCGTCCTGGACGGCAAGCGCACGGGCCGCCCACGCCCCGACGCGCCCGGAGACCGGTCGCCCAATCAGTCGGAACGGGACTGGATTCTCGACGGCCTGCGGCGGCACCGTTTTCGCCGGGGGGAGACGGCCCGCTTCCTCGGCCTGTCGCGCAAGACGCTCTACAACAAGATGCGGCACTACGGCCTGTTGGAATGACCGGCGCCGGGCGGAAGCACCAGCCCGTCGGCCGCCCGCCTCATGACGTCATGATGGTTTTCGAAGCCGGCCGGCCGATAGAGGAGGACGGGACCGCCGCCCTCTCTGCGCAGTTCGGCGGCCACCGCAGCGGCGTTCGCGACCGCCTCGGCGTCGCGTGACGGATCGCCGGTCGCGGCACCCGGATGCACGACGAGGCGCCCCGCGCCCGCCGCCCGCAGGCGCCGGCCGATGTCGGCGTCGGCAGCGAAGCCGGTGACGGCGAATCCCGCACGTGCGGCCTGCTCCAGAAACGACACCTCCCGCTCCGCACCGAGCCCGACGCCGCGCAGCGTCTCGCCGGTTTCCCCGTCGAACAGCGCGGTGGTGGGGAGGTTGGCGACCGCGCGCACCCCGAACCGCCGCAGGGTCTTCAGGAACGGACCCACCGGCCGGAACGGGTCGACGGCCAGCACGCCGACGCACACACCATCCGGCACGCCATCCGGCAATTCGGCCAAGGCGGCGAGCAGCCGCCCGTTGCTGTCCTGGACGGGAAGCAGGGCCAGATACTCGGCGCGGTCCACCGGATGCCCGCCTAAGGCTGGGCAGAACAGCCGCTCATCGGACGTTTCCGCCAAGGGACGGAGCGCGGAAACGATTTGTACGTCGAACCGACCGTTTTTCCCCATTTTACCCATGCCCCGGATCGTGCGCCGTTGTGGAATCGACCATGGGGCGGGACGGTATGGCAACGGGTTTCGGTGAAGGCTCGCCGGGACGACGCAAAACAGGGAGGAAGCGATGAAGCGTCAGTTGGGCACCGCGCTGCTGTCCGGGACCGCGCTGCTGCTCGCCACCATGCTGCCGGCGGCGGCGCAGCAGGGTGCGAAGATCTCGAACGACGTCGTCCGGATCGGGGTCATCACCGACCTGTCCGGGGCCTTCTCCGACCAGAGCGGCCGCGGCTCCATCGCCGCCGCGCAGATGGCGGTGGAGGATTTCGGCGGAAAGGTGCTGGGCAAGCCCGTCGAAGTGCTGACGGCGGACCATCAGAACAAGGTGGACGTCGGGTCGGCCATCGTGCGCGAGTGGATCGACGCGCAGAACGTCGACCTCATCCAGGACGTGGCGAACTCCGGCTTGGCGCTGGCGGTGGCGGACATCGTCCGCGACAAGAACCGCGTCGCCATCTTCAACGGCCCGTCCGTCACCCGCCTGACCGGCGACAAATGCACGCCCAACACCATCCACTACGCCTACGACGCCTACGCGCTGGCCAAGGGCACCGGGGCGCAGACGATCAAGCAGGGCGGCGACACCTGGTACTTCCTCACCGTCGATTTCGCCTTCGGCCACGGGCTGGAGGAGAACACGGCGAAGATCGTCCAGGAGAATGGCGGCAAGGTCCTGGGCGCGGTGCGCTTCCCGCTGAACAACCTCGATTTCGCCTCCTATGTGACGCAGGCGCAGGCGTCGGGTGCCAAGATTGTCGGCCTCGCCACCACCGGGATGGACGCGCGCAACGCCATCAAGGCCGCCTCCGAATTCGGCCTGACCCAGAGCGGCCAGCAACTCGCCGGCCTCCTGCTGTTCGACACCGATGTCCACGCCCTCGGGCTGGAGGCGACGCAGGGGATGTACCTGACCACCGCCTTCTACTGGGACCGCGACGACGAGACCCGCGCCTTCTCCCGGCGCTTCCACGAGCGGGTGAAGATCATGCCGAACATGGGGCAGGCCGGCGTCTATTCCTCCACGCTCGCCTACCTGAAGGCCATCGAGGCCGCCGGCACCGACGAGGCCGGCCCGGTCATGGAAAAGCTGAAGAGCATGCGGATCAACGATGTGTTCGTGAAGGACGGCTGGGTGCGCGAGGATGGCCGCTTCATGCGCGAGATGTATCTGATGCAGGTGAAGAATCCCGCGGAGTCCAAATACCCCTGGGACTACTACACCCTGCGCGCCACGATCCCCGCGGAGGAGGCCTTTCGGCCGCTCTCGCAAAGTGATTGCCCCCTCGTGAGGAAATGATGGCGGTAACGTGAACACCTAGAAAGGCATCCTCGGTGACCGCTTGCACGCCCGGACTCTGACCGCCCAGCAAGCCGAGACCATGACCGGCGTCACCGTCCTAAACCGCATGCTCAAGACAGGACGTCCGGTCTCGGTTCGCAAGGCGTAACCAGCGACAGAACGGACGAACAGACCGGCCGCCCGCTTCCGTGCACCTATGCTCAGTGTGGAACTATACCCTATCCCCACGAACCAACTGGGATGATGTGTAAGCAGATAGTTCCTGCATTACCCCAAGGGGGATGTGGTCGCTGAGCTTTTTTGAAGCCTTAGCACACATGAGCCAGCCGCAGTGCATCGAGCACTGCCGCATGAACATTCCGACTCCCAGCGGCGTCACCGATTCGATGCAACTCAAACCCTTCGTTGCGCATGGGTTGCAGCTTGTTCTCCAGCAGGGCTGGAATGTCGGTGACGCCCCGGTTGCCCGCGTGGACCCGCAACCCTTCGAACAGGTCGTCCATGGGCACCGTCCCCATCTCGACAATGACTTGGTCGGCCTGGATCTCATGCAAATTGTGCGTTAGTTCATCCAGCACCGTTGCCGTGAAACGATTTCCGGCACGCGACACCTTCACCAAACGATGCTCCAGCTTGGGCGTTATCCCCATGCGGATGAACTCTTGCTTCCACCGGGTCCGCTCGGCATAGGTGAGTTCTTGCGCCAGGAACCCGTCGATGCTGACGTAGGTGATCTTCGAACCGGACGTATGCGCCCGTTCGGCGGCAAGCGGGGCCGGATGGCGGCCGGTGCCGTCGAAAATCAGCACTTCCGCCGCCGGCGGAACCTGGCGCCCGATGATGTCCCAGGAGGGAACCACCAAGTCCGCCCCTTCGCCGAACTCCGTCTGCGGCAGTCCGCCCGTCGCCACGATGACAAGGTCCGGCTCAAGCGCAAGCACATCCGCGGCTTCCATGTAGGCGTTGTAGGACACCGTCACGCCGAGGCGCTCCAGTTCCGCCACCCGCCAGTCGACCAGCCCGATGATGTCGCGGCGCCATTTCCCTTCGGCGGCGATGCGCACCTGTCCGCCCGCCTCGGCGCCCGCCTCGTACACCGACACGTCATGGCCGCGCTCCGCCAGCACGCGTGCCGCTTCCAGCCCCGCGGGGCCGGCGCCGACGACGACCGCGCGCCGACGCGGCCCGGTGGTGGGACGGATGACGTGGGGCAGGGCAAGCTCGCGTCCGGTCGCGGCGTTGTGCAGGCACCTGGGACGGTAGGGCGATTGGCAGTGCGTCGCCCCGACGCAGGGGCGGATCAGATGCTCCTCGCCGCGCGCCAGCTTCGTCACCAGATAGGGGTCGGCGATCTGCGCCCGCGTCATTCCGGCCATGTCCACCAACCCTTCGCCGACGGCATAGCGGGCGGTGGCAATGTCGGAGATTCGGGCGGCATGGAACACCGGAAGTCCGATCTCGCGCCGGAAGGCGCCGACAGCGGTCACCCATGGGGCGATGCGCGTGCCCATGCCGGGCATGTTCTCTTCTGCCAGGGCGCGCGCCGTGTCCATAGAACCGTAGATGGCGTTGAAGAAATCCACCGCTCCTTCCCGCTTGAGGATCTCAGCGGCCGCGATGCAGTCTTCCGCCTTCAGAGCGCCGTCGATTCCTTCGTCGACGACGAAACGCATGCCGACCAGGAAGTCGTCGCCGACCGCCTTGCGGATTGCTTCATGGACCATGAGACCGAAGCGGATGCGGTTTTCCAGGCTGCCGCCGAAGCGGTCGGTGCGTAGGTTGGTCTTGGGCGAGAGGAATTGGCCGATCATGTGACCGGCCGCGAGAGTTTCAATTCCGTCGAGGCCGCCTTCCCAGCAGCGGCGGGCCGCAGCGGCGTAGGCCTTGATCACGCGCTCGATGTCGTAGTCGTCCATCTCGCGCGGAATCGCGCGGTGCAGGGTTTCGCGCATGGCGGACGGCCCGATGGCCGGCAGCCAGTCCTGGGCGTAGGGGTCGGCGCGCCGCCCAAGATGGGTGATCTGGCACATGAGTGCCGCCCCCTCGGCGTGCATGGCCTCGGAAAAGCGCTGCAGGTGGGGGATGATCTCGTCGGAGCCGACATTGAGTTGACGGAAAATATTGGGGCTGTCGCGGTCGACGTTGGACGATCCGCCGAACATGGACAGAGCGATGCCGCCACGGGCCTTTTCCACATGGTAGGCACGGTAGGCCTCCGTGGGCATCCCTCCCTCTTCCAGACCGCAGGCGTGGCTGGTGCTCATGATGCGGTTGCGGAAGACCGTCTTCTTGATGGTCAGCGTTTCGAGCAGAGGGTCTTGCATCGTGGTCGCGTTGGCCTGGTCGAGCATGTCTCGTGACACTCAGTGTGGGCGCAGGATGTCTCGGTTCCGAAGCCTCGTGGCCTCGAACGCCGCCGCTCTGCGCGGGAATGTTGATCAAAGAGAAGCCGAGGACGGGTCAATGGCCCGGCAACGGGAATTCACTGGTGCGCGGGACCCATGGGTTGCCGAACGACTGCTCAGGTGTCCCGAACTCGACTTGCGGCCTTCCTCCATGAAGAAGCCGCGGTCGGCAAACGCGCGGGAAAGCTCCGAAAGCAGGCATTGAACCCTCTCCCATCGCATTGTTCTCGCTCTTTTCCCAATTTTCTTGGTCTATTGCCGGATTGGCGAGGCCGTTGGCGTCGGCGGGGCGAAGCGCCGCGCCTGGAGCGCGAGGAAGGTATCCACCTCCCGCGCCTTGTCCTCTTCCGACCAGCCGAGCGGACCGGCGATCACATCCGCCACCGCAGCCGCATCCTCGCGGCTGAGCAGCCCCTTCCAGATCAAGCCGGTGCGTTGCACGAGCACGCCATAGAGGTCGCGGGCGTGTTCACGAGTCACGGCATCCAGAAGCACCTGCCTCGGCACAACTCCGTGGTTGGGCAGGACGGAGTCCGAGCCGGATACCGAAGGCTTCGCAGGGGACTGCGCATTTACGGCCTCGCGACTGCCGAGCCGTCCCTGAACCCTGTCCAGAATCTCGCGGCCGGCGCTGCGGTGGCTCATGACAGGGCCGGCGGTCATAGCGAAGACGTTCGGCATGCCGCGGCTTTCCAGGTCATGCAGAATGCGCTCGCGCGCGCCCATCGGGCGCTGCGGGTCCCATGTCAGCGGTCGCACGCCCGCCCATGTCTGGTGTACATCGGCACGCGTCAATCCCAGGCCCGGCAGCAGATGGTTGGCTTCGGCCAGTAGGAAATCGATGTCATCCTGATCAGCCGCCACGTCGGTCGCATCGCCCTCGAAGGGGGTTTCGGTCGGCCCGAAGTAGAAAAACTCGTCGCCTAGCGGCAGGCAGTAAAAGGGATGGCCGCCGCGATGCATGGTCGCGATACCGTGGTCCCGGTAGCGCTCCGGCAGGCGGACGACGATGTGGGCGCCCTTGGTCCCTCGCACCAGGCGGCCGGGAATGTTGCCCGCCGACTCCATCCAGGTACCCGCCATGTTGATCACGGTACGCGTCCGGACATGGTCCTGGCTGTGCGGCGTTTCCAATGCGATCCGCCAAGTGCCGTCCGGCTGCCGGTCGCCGATGCGCGCCGTTGTGAAAAGCACAATCTTCGCACCGTGGGCTTCCGCATCCAGGGCCGCGTCGAGGCACAGGCGCTCCGGATGGACGAACAGGTATTCGCGGAACGCCGCCATGGCTTGCAAGCGATCCAGATCACGCAAGTCCTGCGCCATGGGATGGCTGCGTGCTTCGGCCGCGCCAAGGATGCGGGCATCGAGGGGCGGACCCTTGGTATGCAGCGCCTGCAAGAGCCGCAGGCCGGCCGAGAGGTGCCAGCGCTGGACGGGGCTGTCCGGCCAGATGGGAAAGCAGAGGGTAATCGGCCGCGTTGCCACCCGGTCGTCCTGCGCAAGATCCGCTCGGGCTTCCATGGCCGCCCTGGCCATGGACAGCGCCGAGACAAAGCGCCGTGGATGCATGGCGAAATCGCGCACCGGGTTGGGCGTTTCGAAGTAACGCAGGCCGCAGTGCAGCATCCGGGAGGATCGCCCGCTTGCACCGCCTGCAAAGTCACCCTTCTCACACAACAACACGGAATATCCCGCCCGGCTCAGTTCCAGAGCCGCCGCCGTGCCATTGATACCGCCGCCGATGATCACGGCGTCGTACAGCGGCTCATCGCGTGTCAGTTCCTGTTGCCTGACCTGTGTGCCGGCCACTGCGGTCTGTACCATCGCCTCTGACCTTTGTCGGTAACGTGGAGCGTAGGAGGCCATTAGGCGGCAGCGAAAGGTTTGCGCAAAATGAGAAGAACTCCCTACGTTATGCGTGAACCGCATATTCACGCTTCATCAAAAAGCCCCCGCAGCAGGAGATCGCGCTCCTCCTTTGCATAGTCGATGAGCGCACTCGCAAGCGGCGACGGCCGGCGCGTATCAGGCAGCAGCAGTGCGACGCGGCAAGGGATATCCGGCACAAAGGGCAGCACGCGAAGGCCGTTGCCTTTCTGCGCCGCGGCGGTGAAAGGATCCACGATTCCAACGCCGAGCCCGCGCCTGACCATGCCGCAGATGGAAGAGGAGAAGGTGGTGGTGCAGATGGGCTGAGGCCGTACCCCAGCGCTCTGCATCACTTCCTCCAGCATCCGGTTCACGGCGGCGAAGGGTGACCATGACAGCAGGGGAAACTCCGCCAAGTCGCGCGCGCGGATATCGTCGCGGTCCGCCAGTGGATGACCGGCGGGGACAGCGGCGACGTAGGGAGCTTCGCTGAACAGCTCGGTGCGGAAACCGGACCGTTTGAAGGGCGTCTCCGCCAAGCCGAAATCCACCTGCTGCGTCGCTGCCCAATCCTCGACATTGGCCGACATGCGGACGTTCAGAGTGACGCGCGTGCGCGGATGGCTGGCGTGGAAGCGGCTTATGACCTGCGGCATGAAATCGATGCCGAGCGCCGGCATGACGGAGCAGGCCACCTCGCCCTCATCGCCTTCCTGAAGGCGGCGGGCGAAGTCCTGCAGGGAGGAAAGCGAGACGAAGGCGCGTTCCACCTCGTCCAGCAGATGATGTGCCGCGGCGGTTGGCGATACCCGACCTTTGCGGCGGACAAACAAGGTCAGGCCAATCTCGTACTCCAGACGGTCCATCATACGGCTGACCGCCGGCTGGCTGCGTCCGAGAATTTCCGCCGCGCCGCTTACGGTGCCAGTCTGCATAATCGCGCGAAAGGCTTCGAAGAGACTGAGATTCATGGTTTACCTAGCGTTCCGCCAAGCGTGTCGCGGCTGTGCTGCGCGGATGCATGCGATCGCGAACGCGGTGTATGGGAGAGCATCCCGAGGGAGGCCAGCTCACCGGATTCCCCATTCTTTCCGGATCGCCTGGAGCATTCCGAGGAATTCGCGACCAACCCGGGAAAGCGGACGGTGGGCGGGATGGAGGACGCCCACACGAAAGGGAATTTGCGGTTCGAACGGCCGCACGTCGATCCCGCGGCCCCGGAAATCCCGCGCCGTGAAGGGATCGATCAGCCCGACGCCGAGCCCCTGGGCGATCATGCCCGCAATGACCCCGGAGTTCTGAGCGTCGTAATACTGCTCGAGGGGCACGTTGGCCATCAGGAATTGCTGGTCGATGGCGTGCCGGGCCGCCGTGTTGCTGCTGAGCGAGATGAAGGGCACGCCCGCCAGATCCGTCACCGACACCTGCGGCAAGGCCGCCAACGGGTGCCCGGCCGGCATGGCTAGGACGTAAGGCGTGTGACAGAACTCCGCGGCGTTGATGCCGCTGCGGACAAAGGGGAACTCGCCCAGGCCGAAATCGACGTGATGGGCCGAGACCAACTCCTCGATCTTGGTGGACGGGAAAACCAGCACCGAGATGCGGGCCTGGGGGTGCCGCATGGCGAAGCGCGCGATGACCGTCGGCAGAAACGCGTGCGCCAGAGCCGGCATGGCCGCGACGGTGAGGCTGCCCATGCGGGCCGCCTGGATATCGCGCGCGATCTCCGAAATCTTGTCGACGGAGACGAACGTCCGTTCGACCTCTTCGAAAAAGATGTCCGCCTCGGGCGTCGGGACGAGACGGCCGTTCTTGCGGTCGAACAGCTCGAAGCGCAGCGAGCGTTCGAGCTGTTCGATCAATCGCGAGATCGCCGGCTGGGAAATGCCGAGGATCGCGGCCGCGCCATTCGTGGTGCGGGCGAGCATGAAGGCCCGGAACGCCTCAAGCTGGCGAACGCTCAACCGCAACTGGCCATAGCCGATGTCTCTGGCGCTGCCCTTCGGTGTCTTCTCGGCATCCGTCACGATCTGGCCTCCGCCAACGCGGCCGCGTTTATTCATTTCGTCGCCAGGCGTCAGCCAATGAGAATTTGGTCGCCGCCCCGCCATCCACGATCAAGGTCTGGCCGTTAAAGCCGCTGGACCGTTCGCTGGCAAGGAAACATATCGCCTCGGCGACCTCTTCCGGCCGGACCATCCGTCCCATGGGATGGGCCTTGAGCACGTTCGCCAGAACCTCCGGCGTTTGCGCGCTGCCGTGGATCATTTCGATGGAGCGCCGGAGAAACTCCGTGTCGACATAGCCCGGAGCGACCGCGTTGGTCCGAATGCCCTGACCACCGTGATCGACCGCCAGCCCGCGGACGAGCGCCGTCAATCCAGACTTCGCCGTCATATAGGCCAGACGGTCGCGCGGCGTCGTGAAGGCCCAGATCGTCGAGACGAAGACCAGGGAGCCTCCGCCGCCGGCGATCATCACCGGCAACGCCCGTTTCGCCGCGAGGAACGGGGCGCGCAGGTTGAGCCGGAAACAGGAATCCCAGTCATTGCTCGTGAGGTCGAGCGCGTTGCCGGGGTAGGCCCGGCCCGCGGCGAAGACGAGCGCGTCGATGCGACCGTATCTCTGGGCGGCCGCATCGATGAAGCCGTTCAGGGCCGCTTCGTCCGCGACGTCGCAGACGGCCCCGCCGATCCGCAGATTTCCCTGGCGTCCCTCCTCGCACAGGGCGTCGACGTCCTTTTGGCCCCGGCTGCAGGCAAAGACCTCGAAACCGTCCCGAGCCAAGGCCAGCGATGCGGCCCGTCCCATTCCCTTGGTTCCGCCGACCACCACGGCAACGGATGGGTTTGCGCGATCCTCGGTTCTCATCGGATGTCCTCCTTTGCCGCTGGAGCCGGCCGCTAGACGGGGTTGAAGCACCGGAATTCGTGGTCGTCGCCGAACGCGGTCACCTCGGGCCGGACGTCGTGGCATTTGCCAAGCGCGCGCGGGCAGCGGTTGGCAAAATTGCAGCCCTTCGCACTCCGCTTGGCCTCGTCCGCCACCGGGGCCTCTCCCTTGCGCGCGTTCATCAGCATCGTCGTGTAGGGATGGCGCGGGCTGTCCATGACCTGATCGACCGGGCCAAGTTCGACGATCCGGCCGAAATACATCACCGCGACGCGGTCGGCGAGGAACTGCGCGACCCCGAGATCGTGCGTGATGAAGACGAACGCGATCTTCTCCGAACGGTTCAGGGACTTGATCAGATTGAGGATCTGCGCGCGCACGGAGACGTCGAGCTTCGACACCGCTTCGTCGGCGACGATCAGGCGCGGCGACAACGCCAGCGCACGCGCAATGGCGGCACGCTGCAACTGACCGCCGGACATCTCATGCGGGTAGCGATGGGCAAATCCCGGGTTGAGACCAACCCGGCTCAGCAACTCGGCGACCCGTTCAGCAATGGTCTCCTCGGACAGCTTCAACTGCAAGCGCAGCGGCAATGCGATCGAAGAACCAACGGTGAAGCGCGGGTTGAACGAGGACAGAGGGTCCTGGAACACCATCTGCAGATCGTGCGCGTTCTGGCGACGTGGCGATGCGGCCTTCGGGGGGGCGATCTTGATGCTCCCGGAGGTAAGCGGGTGGAGACCGAGCATCGACTTCCCAAGCGTGGTTTTGCCCGAGCCGGATTCCCCGAGAAGGGCGATGATCTCCCCTTCGTTCACATCGAGCGAAATGTCGTCGAGGACGCGGAGGTCGCGCTTGGCACCCCAAGCCTTGCCGATTTTGAACTCGAGAACGGCGTCCCGAATGCGGATAAGCGGAGAGGCGCTCACCGGCAGCACGTCGACTACGTTATGCGGCATGATTGAAACACCTTACGCTATGACCAGACTCCACCGTGCGCTCGGTCGGCTCGGCAGCCGTGCAACGGTCGGTCACCTGGGGGCAGCGCGCCGAAAAGGCGCAACGCTTCTCCCAGCTCGTGGCGCCTGGCTCGCCTTTGATCTCATAAAGCGTCGCATCACGGTTCTCCAAGGAGCGCGCCGTCGCCAGCAAGCCTGCCGTGTAGGGGTGCGCCGGCCGCTCAAGGATTCGCTCCGTCGGGCCAATTTCGACGATGCGGCCGCTGTACATGACCGCAACCCGGTCGCAGAGATGCCGGGCAACGGTCAAGTCGTGCGTGACGAAGAGGACCCCCGTGTCATGTTGCCGTTGCTGACTCCGGATAAGTTCCAGGATCTGGCGTTCCACGAGATTGTCGAGATTGGTCGTGGGCTCGTCGGCGATCACGAGTTTTGGATTCAGCCCGAACACCATTGCGATCAGCACACGCTGCAGCATCCCGCCGGACAACTGGTGCGGATACGACGCCATGGTCCGTTCCGGCTCCCGGATGTTGACCTGCTTCAGAAGGTCGGCGGCCACCTCCTTCAGGTCCCCGGACGACCCGACGGAATGCCGGCCCAGAGCCTTCACGATATGCCAGCCGATGGTCTTCGCGGGATTGAACGAGCCTACGGGGTCCTGGAAGATCATGGCCAAGTCGGTGCCGCGAAGTCGTTGCATATCCTTGGCGCCGACCTCGGACAGCGACCGACCGTTGTAGGTCAACTCCGCCGCCTCCACATGAGCGTTGTCGGGCAGGAGTCGAAGAACGCTGAGCCCCGTTACCGTTTTTCCCGATCCGGACTCGCCAATGAGGCCCAATACCTCGCCTTTGTTCAGATCGAAGGAGACGCCTTTGACCACCTCGGTTTTCCGATCACCCGAACCGAAGGAGGTTCTCAGATCACGCACGCGCAGAAGAGGAGTCGGCATCACGACAGGCGCTCCTTCAGTTTCGGATCAGTCAGGTCCCTCAAGCCGTCGCCCAGGAGATTCAGGCCGAGAAGGGCGATTGAAATGGCAAGGCCCGTCATGGTGAGCACCCAGGGGGCGGTGTTGAAGTATTCGCGCCCGTCCGACATCACGAGCCCGAGCGACGGGGCCGGCGGCTGAACGCCAAGGCCGAGAAAGCTGACTCCCGCTTCGATGACGATGCCGAAGGCGACGCCGATCGTTGCCTGCACCAGCAGCGGGGAAAGGGCGTTGGGCAACAGCTCCCTCAGCAGTATCGAATGGGTGGGCTGACCGAAGAGCTTCGCTGCCTGCACCCACGGCTCCATCACGATGAGCTGCGCGAGATTGCGTGCGAGCCTTACGAAGATCGGCAGGTAGATCAAGGCGATCGCAAGCGCGACATTGAAGACGCCGTAGCCCAGGACCACCATCAGGAAGAGCGCAAGGACAAAGCTGGGGAACGAGAACAGCAAATCGGACGCCTTCATCAGCACGTTGCTGAAGAACCCCGGCCGATACGCGATGAACAGGCCGATCATCGACCCCAGAACGGCGGCGACGCCCACGCCCGAGATGGAAATCAGCAGTGACAACCTGGCGCCATAAAGGACCCGCGTAAGGACGTCTCTTCCCATCGTGTCGGTACCGAACGGATGGGCGAGGCTCGGCGGCGCCAGCATGGCCATGACGTCCATGGAATCCCCGTCGTAAGGGGAGATCATCGGGCCGAAGACGACGGCGAACGCGACCAGAACCGAAATGATTGCTCCGGTCAATGCAGTCTTGTTTGCGGCAAGCCGCTTCAGCACAGGGATCATCTCATCCTCGGGTTTAGCATGGTGCAGATCAGGTCGACGACGATGTTGACAAGCAGGACGATCAGCAGAAACGTCAGGGCACAGGCCTGAACGATCGGATAGTCCCGCCCGAACGCAGCATCGATCATCAGAGATCCCACGCCGTTGATGCCGAAGATTCGCTCGATGACCACGGTGCCGCCGAGCAGATAGCGGACCTGAAGACCAATGACGGTGACGAAGGGAATCAGCGCGTTGCGCAGGATATGGTGCAGGAATATGAAGGTCTTGCCGTGCCCCAGCGACAGGGCGACACGTACGTGATCGCGGTGTGCGTTGTCGATCAGTGCTGAGCGCAGGATTCGCGTAAAGGAAGCCGCCATCGGCGCCGCGATGGCAAGCGATGGCAAGAACCCGCTGAGCAGCGCCCCCGTCGGGGATTCCAGCGGTGAGATGAAGCCATAGGCCGGGAACCAGCCCAGGCCGAGCGCAAAGGCATAGATGAGCACATAGCCGATCCAGAAATCCGGCATGGAGATGCCGGCCGCCGCGATCGACGTTGCGACGGTGTCGATAATTCCTCCCCGGTTGAGCGCCGCTGCGGTGCCGGCGACCAGGGAAATCAGCACCGCCAGGATGATTGCGTAGACACCGATGAAGAGCGTGTTGGGCAGTCGATTGGCGAACAGCGCGTACACGTCCGTTCCGGAAGCGATCGACAGCGACTGCCCGAAATCTCCACGCAGGGCGTTTGCGACCCACAACCCGAACTGAACGATCAGAGGCTCGTCAAGATTCCACCGCGCGCGAAAGGCCGCGATTGTTTCCGTGGAGGCCCCTTCGCCAAGCGCGGTCAAAGCCGGATCCCCGGGGGCGGCGCGCATGGCGAAAAAAACCACCGCCGCCCCCATCAGGGCCAGCATCATCACCCCGGCGCTTCGCGTCACGACATGGCGTAGGAGTGCGAATGCCATTTCAACCTCAGCCGAGTTGCAGCTTGGCGAACTGATCGCCGTAGTTCGAATAGGGCAACTGCGTAAAGCCCTTCAGGCCCGGCACCGACAGGTTGTGAACGTTCGAGTTGAAGCACGGGATCAGCGGCATATCTTCCAGCATCATGAGTTCCGCTTCGCGATACACATCGCGCCGGACCGCCGGGTCCACCTCGCTCCGGCCTTTCTCAAGCAGTGCCTCGAATGCCGGGTTGTTGTATCCATGGAAGTTGCGCGACCCATCTTTCCCGAGCAAATCACCCAGATATTCGTCGGCATCGATGAAGCCGAGCCACCCCCAGACTGCAGCCTGATAGTCACCCGAACGCAGTCGGCCGAAGACGGCATTGCTCTCTCCCGCTTCGATCTGAATCTTCGTGCCGAGAACTTGGTTGACCTGGATGACGAAGAATTCGCCAATCTTACGCCACCATGTCGGCCCCCAGATCAGAAGCTTGATCTCGGTATCGGCGGGGTATTTCGATTTCGCGAGCTCGGCCTTCGCCGCGGCCGGGTTGAAGGTCAGCGACGGCGGCACCGGCTGGCCGGGCTTGGCGATGGCCGGCGGAAGCAGGCCGGTGGCCGGGCTGCCCTCGCCGAAGACGACGGAGCGGACCATCGCCTGGCGGTCGAACGCCATAGCGAGGGCACGGCGGAAATGCGGATCGTCGAAGGGAGCCTTGCGGCCGTTCAACCCGATGTAGCGAACATTCAGGCCGGTCTGCTTGTAGACCTTGATCTTCGGATCTTTGACGAGATTCGGAATTGAAGCGAACGGCGCCGTCGAGGTCAGATCGATCTGACCGCCCTGCAAAGCCGTCAGCCCGCTGGATTCCTCACCGATCAAGGGCATCGTCACGGTTTGGATTTTCGGCGCGCCGTCGAAGTAGTCCGGGAACGCCTCCAACTTGACGCCGCTTCCGGTCTTCCATTCCTTGAGCACATATGCGCCGGTGCCAACCGGATTGAGGTCGAATTTGCTGCCCAGCGCCTCAACGGCCTTCCGCGGCACAATCTGCGTTCCCGTGCGCGTGTTGGCCAGATAGGTCAGAAGCGGAGCGAACGGCGCTTGCGTGATGATCCGAACGGTGTGGGCGTCGGGCGTTTCAATCGTTTTGATGGACGAAAGCTTGGCGCGGTTCGGAGACGCCGTTTTTTCATCCAGCACGCGCTCAAGCGAGAACTTCACGTCATCGGAAGTCAAATCGCTTCCGTCGTGGAATTTCACGCCTTTCCGAAGCTTGAACTCAAGTGTTGTAGGATCGATAAATGAATAACTTTCGGCCAGATCCGGAACGATCTCCATTTTCTCGTTAAACTTGACGAGCGCGTTGAACACGGCCCAGACGACATAGCTTTCGGGCAACTGCGTGACCTTGGCCGGATCGAATGTATTGATGACCGTATATCCGGTGATTGCCGCTCGGAGCAAAGATGCCGGCGATTGTGAAGTCGTTGACTGGGCCTGCGCGCGGAAACTTATGGGTAGAGTGGCGGCTGCAGCGACCAAGCTCAACGCCTGCCGTCGATTGAGAGTCAACGCGTCCATTCTTTTCTCCTCTGTTCTGTACGATTTTGATCGTCGTTTGGCCGAACCAGTTCGGCCAATGAATGTTAAGACAATTAACCGGCATTGATTGAATTTTTATTCATAATACCATGAAGAAATCTCTATTTCGATTTTCTTCTTATGAAGAAAGCTTGCTTTATCTTGTAATTACGGATGTGCGGCGTGAAATTTTCTTTTCTCTGAAATGATTACTTCCTCAAGGGACTGTGGACGGCTTGAATGGTCCTTCAAATCCAAGCCAAAATCCTCCATCCCGATCAGCAAAACACTGTGGTTTTGCGCTGCGATGCGCCGGGCTGCCGCCGATCGCAACGTTGGATGAGCGAAGGCTCAACGAATCAAGCGGTGTCCGCACGGGTGTTTTCCTCAAGGCATTCATTCAGCCGCTGCATCAGCGAGTGAGCCGAGGGTTCGTGTTCGATGTCGAATACCCGGCCAACAATGTCGGCCGCACCGCTCCCGCACATGCCGAGAAACTTCTCCGTGAGGTCGGCGTCGCTCAGTCGGGAGTGCTCCGACCATGGATCACCAAGAGCGAAATCGTCCTCGTCGCGGAATTCACCCCTTGCCGTCCGGACAAGGACGCCACCCGGCATGGTACGGATCTGGTTGGCCTCCATCGTGTGGGCGAAGTCATTGCCTCGCTCATGCGCGACGACGCGGACCTTTTCCGCGATGCTCAGAGTGTCCGGGGCGGTGACGAACTGGGCGTCCAGCCATGCCGGCCCGGCCGGAACGCCACGGATGAGCATGGCGACCATATGTGGATAGCTGAAACTGCGGCTGGCGAAGGTGCGTGGCAGGGGCTTGGTGAATCGGGCGGAAGCCGCCATCGGGCCGGTCTCGATCACGACTTCCTCGATCTCGTTCGGGGCGATGGTCTCCCGCCGGAGAATACGAGCGAGCGACGTCAGCGGATAGTGAGTGAAGCGGCACGTTGGCCAGGGCTTGTACGTGGCGTTCGGAATCAGCCAAGTCTTCCCAAGGTCGGCCGTCAGGCTTTCCTCAACGAAGTTCTGCACTCCGCACATCCGGGCGAGGCCGTACGGGCCATCGAGCGCGTCGGTAAACCCCGTCGAGCCGGCCTCGATGGAAAGCACCGCGAAGACCCCCGCGACAGCGCACCAACCGGCGTCACAATACTTGCAGTTGGGCAGATCGACCGCGTTGGACCACAGCGCCCCAGCAGGCAGGGGACTGTTCGAAACCGCCAGTCCTATCGCTTGGGCAAACTGGCCTTCGTCCAATCGCGCGATAGCGGCGGCGGCGCCCATGGCGGCGAGCACGACTGGCGCCGCTACGCCCCAAACCTTTGAGAAGCCTTTGACTTCGCCGTCCACCACCTCAGTCATCGGGCCGATGTAAGTCGCGATCCGCGCGCCCAGTTCATAGCCGACGATGACAGCGCGTAGAACATCAGCGCCCGAGGCGCCACGCTCTTCGGCCATCGCCAGAGCGGCCGCGACCGCGGCCACACCAAAATGAACACCGACCGGGAAGGTCTCATCGAAATCAAGCGCATTGGCGATGCGTGCGTTGCCGTAGACCGCGGAAAGCAGCGTGGTGCCGCCCTGACCGATGAGCGTGCTGCCCCCGGTTGCCAGACGCTGTCCGAGCAGGAGCGCCAGTTTGTCGGACGTCGGTGCGATCTCGCAGGCCCGCCCACCGGCAAGACAACCCAACGTGTCGAGAAGGATGCGCTTGGCCTCATGACGCACGACGTCCGGCGCATCCTTGAGCTGGAACTCGGAGAAGAAGCGTGAGACCGCTACGGTAGTGCTCGGCATCGTTCGTTCCGTAGGAAATGGAAGTGAACGATATTCAGCTAGGCACATAAAATCAAATGCGCTTCTATCGACTCCATATGCGTTGACGTTATATAAAAGGGCATGCAGAAGTGTGGGGCGGTCGGGGACATTGGTGCAAAATGACCGGGCCGGTGGTGTTTGGGAGCCCTCCGTGGGCAGCGTCGGTGATTCATACGATAACGCCTTGGCCGAGACCATCAACGGCCTCTACAAGACCGAGGTGATCCGCCGACGGGGACCATGGCGCACCCTGGAGGCCGTCGAGTTCGCCACTCTCGAACGGGGCGACTGGTTCAACCACCGGCGCTTGCTCGAACCCATCGGCAACATTCCACCTGCCGAGGCCGAAGCGAGCTACTATGCTCAAGTCGAGGACATCGCCATGGCGGCGTAACTCAAGCCAAATGGCCTCCGACAAACCCGGAGCGGTTCACTGAAGACGATCAAGAGGTCCATGTGCGGTCGCGCGAAGTTTGACCTGTTGCGTCATCGCGTCCTGTAGGGCGGCCGCTTGAGCGTCCACGCTCCAGTCACGCCGCTGCACCGAGGATGCGGAAGGACCAGCTCCTGAAGCCGTTTGACAGGCGGCGATCGCCTTTAGCCGGCGGCGGTCCCCGTGTGCGGTTGCACTCCCGCGCCGGTCCGCGCCGCAGCCGTCTCCAGCGAGGGGCCGCGGCGGTGCGCGGCATGCGTCCGGCACCCAACGCGATGCGCCGGCACTGCGCCGCCAGGAACACGGGCAGCGCAGAAGGCCGCGGTCGATGCATGCGTGGAGTGGGAGCGGCTGTGTCCGGCGAAAACGCCTCAATGGACGGCGGGGGAGCGGGAGTGGATGGAACGGCGTGCGGTGCAGGGGGCCGTACGGTGCGCTTCCGTTCCAGATTGTGACGGACCTGCTCACGAGCGCGGGAAAGCCGTGAACGGATGGTTCCCACCGGCACACCCAAGTGGTTGGCCGCGTCCTGGTACGAAACGCCGTCAATGGTTACCAGCTGGATCAGGTCGCGCTGCCGGGGCGGAAGGGCGCGGATCGCCTCTCCAACCTCGTCGAGGGCGACCCGCGCGATCTGCGGCGGCGGGATGACACCGTCGTATTCGTCCAGTTCGACCTGCGGGCGTCGGTGCCGGCACCGGCATTCGGTGAAGAACAGGTGCTTCAGGATCGTCATCAGCCAAGCTTCCAGGTTGGTGCCCGGCTCGAATTTGTCAGCGTTCCTCAGCGCGCGCTCCAGACAGTCCTGCACCAGATCCTCAGCGGCCGCGTGCTCGCCCGCAAGTTTGAAGGCATAGCGCCGCAACTCCGGGATGCACGTCAGCAAGTCCTCGCGGAAGGATGTGGGCATGCCGAACCCCTGCTTGCTCGAAGCGGCTGGCAGTCGACAGGCGGAAAGCCGTTGCCGCGCGCCAGAAGTCCAACTGGCAGCGTTCGGCATCAGTTCCGCAGTTCAGCACATATGTGCGCGATTTAATAAATGGCTTTCAGAGAACCAGCCTCTGGATCCGCTGCCCCAGGGAGGTGAAGCCAGCAAAACTGGTCAGTTGCTTGCGATCGAGGATGGTGAGGCGCCCGTCCTCCACATGGGCGAGCCCCCGTTCCCGCAATTCGCCGAGTGAGCGGCTGACGTGGGTGCCCGAAAGGCCGGTGGCGTCGGCGAGGTGGCGGCGGCGCAGCGGGAAGTCGCAGCATTCGTTCTTCAACTCGCCCGCCCCCTCGAGCCGCTCGACCAACTCCAGCATGAGGTAGGCGATGCGCTGGGGCCCCAGCGTGCGGCCCAGCACGGCGAGCCGGCTGTCGGCGCGCCGCTTGTCGTCGGCCAGTGTGTGGATCAGCGCCCGGTTCAGCGCCGGGACCTGGGTGCACAAATCGTCCAGCGACGGTGCTCTTATCCGGCACAGCACGACGCGCGTCAGCGTGGTGACTTCGTAGTCCCAGTTACCAAGCAGCGCCACATGCACGCCAAACACGTCGCCCGGCAGCAGGATTTCAACGATCTGCCGCGAGCCGTCCGCCAGCTGTATCGACCGAAACGCCCAGCCCGAGTAGAGCGTGTAGATGAAGCCGCCGGCCGGTCCCGAGCTGAGCAGCTTGGCTCCGGCCGGCCGCACGAGCTGACGATCCCGTAGCTTGGCCACATAGCTCAGTTCATCCTCGTCGAGTTGCTTGAACAGGCGCGACCGTCGCAGAGTGCAATCCTGGCAGGCCACGTTGGGGGCACCGTGGCGGGGAAAGGAAGGGTTGCCGTGATCGGACGTCTGTTCCATGGACCGTTCATGCGATGAACCACTCTGAGGAAGCGATTCGGGGTGCTCCGTTCCGTTCAACGGTGCCGGTCGCGTTCGCGTCCTCCGCTTGCCAGCACGCGGTCCTTGCGCAAGCGACGCGCAGCGGCCTCGTCACCGGCGAAGGCGAGGAAGGAGTCGGCCGCCCGGTCCCAGGCATCGCGTTCCTCATTCGGCTGCGGGTCGTAGCCGGGCCCGTGATGCCCACCGAAGCCATAGGCGCCCACCCAATCGTCGTCGGGGCGTCGGGCGGCGGTTCCGGAGAGGCGGTGATCGGAATGGTCGGTCTTCATGTCGTTCTCCTGGCCGGGGAGTCCCGGTGTCCGCTGATGTTCTCTCTTCGCCAACGACGGCTCTCCAGGGACGTTCCACCTCCAATATGTCCGGTCAGCCACTCCGGCTTCTGCACGCGCTTGTCGTCCGGCTGCGGGTCGGGAAGGTCGCTCACCGTCACCGAACGGGCGGCCGCGATTTCCTCGGGCTTGCGGTGGCGAACGAACACCGGCTTGACGCGCCACGTCACGGTGATGGACCGCCCGGCCGCGACCGGAGCGAGATTGACCTCGATGGAGGCGAGCGCCAGCGTGTCGGCCGCAGGGTTCATGCTGTCCACCACCGGCCACCCGGATGTGCGGCGGGGCGGGATCGGTCTGCTGGGCCTCGCCACCTCTCACCCCATCGACCGGTGGCTGATCCGCCGCGTCCTCCTCACCGCGTGAAATAGTCGCTGAGCGCCAGGCCGAACAGGATTGCCAGCCACAAGGGTGCCGCTGCGCCGGCCAGCCGCACCAGCGGTCGGGTTCGCCGGAAATGCATGTAGAACCACAGGATCAGCGCGGTTTTGGCGACGGCGATGCCCAGATTCAGGACGGTGTTCCAAGAGCCCAGGTGCAGGAACGAGACGCCCACGGTCGCCGCCAGCAGCGCCATCAGCGCCGCCCACACCAGAACGGAGGTCGCGTTCTCTCGAAGCATGGGGATCACCGCGAGACCAGATAGAGGGTGGGGTAGAGAAACACCCAGACGATGTCGACGACATGCCAGTAGAGGCCCGGCAGTTCCACGCTGGTGCTGCGCTCCGGCACCTTCAGATAGCCGCCGAGCACCCGTGCCGACAGGCCCAGGATCAGCAGCACGCCGATGGTCAGATGCAGCGCGTGCAGCCCGGTGGCGGCGTAGTACAGGTTGAAGAACAGCTCGGCGCCGGGCTGCTCGGCCAGCCGGAATCCCGGGCCGGGCATCAACCCCTCGCGGAACTCCGTGACATACTCGTATGCCTTGATGGCCAGGAAGACGACGCCCAGTCCCGCGGCGCCCGCCAGCAGTCCGGCGGTGCGCTCCTGCCGCCCCTGCCGCGCCGCGGTGACCGCCAGCGCCACCAGCAGCGAACTGGTCAGCAGCACCCCGGTGTTGAGCGTGCCGAGCAGCTTGTCCAGGTGGCCGCTGGCGAGGCGCACGCCCTCCGGCATCCGAAAGCGCACCACGGTCAGCGCGAAGAACAGCGCGCCGAACATCATCGCCTCGGTGGCGAGGAACAGCCACATGCCGAGGTGGTTGGCCTCCTCGCGTTGCCCGGCGTGGACGAAGGGCTCGGTCGTCATCCTTGCTCCTCCCGGGCCGGCGGGTAGTCGTAGGCCTTCCAGGTCACCACCGGGATCTCGTCGAAATTGTGCTTGGGCGGCGGCGAGGGGACGCGCCATTCCAGTCCGGTGGCGCCCCACGGGTTGGCGGGCGCACGCGGCCCGTAAAACAGCGACCACAGCAGGTAGACCAGCGGCAGCAGGTAGCCGACGCCGAGCATCACCGCGCCGGCGCTCGACAGCACTTCCCAGCTCTGGAACTCCGGCGGGTAGGAATGGTAGCGGCGCGGCATGCCCAGCCAGCCGAGGATGTACTGCGGGAAGAAGGTGATGTTGAAGCCGAAGAAGATCAGCAGCGCCGAGATGCGGCCCCAGAACTCGGAATACAGGCGCCCGGTCATCTTCGGCCACCAGCAGTGCAGCGCACCCAGATACGCCGACACCGCCCCGCCGACCATGATGTAGTGGAAATGCGCCACCACGAAGGCGGTGCCGTGCGCGTGCACGTCGAGCGCCAGGCTGGCCAGGATCAGCCCGGTCAGCCCGCCGAACACGAACAGCCCGATGAAGCCCATGGCGTAGAGCAGCGGTGCCCTCAGGTCGAGCTGGCCTTTGTAGAGCGTCGCCGTCCAATTGTAGACCTTGACCGCCGAGGGTGCGGCGACAAGAAAACTGAGAAAAGAAAAGACCATGCTGGCGTACATGGACTGTCCGGCCACGAACATGTGATGGCCCCAGACCAGAAAGCCGATGATGGCGATGGCGATGGAGGCGAAGGCCACGAACTCGTAGCCGAACACGCGCTTCCGGGAGAAGGTGGTGACCAGCTCCGTCACCACGCCCATGGACGGCAGGATCATGATGTAGACCGCCGGGTGGCTGTAGAACCAGAAGAGGTGCTGCCACAGGAGCGGGTCGCCGCCGAGGTCGGGGTCGAACACGCCGATGCCCAGCGCCCGCTCCAGCGCCAGCAGGATCAGCGCCATCGCCAGAACCGGTGTCGCGAGCACCAGGATCACGCTGGTGGCGTAGTGCGACCACACGAAGATCGGCAGCCGGAACCACGTCATGCCCGGCGCGCGCAGCGTGTGGATGGTGACGATGAAGTTCAGCCCCGTCAGGATGGAGGAGAACCCCACAACGAAGATCGCCGCCGCCGCCATGACGGTGTGGCCCGGCGCGTACTTGGTGCTGAGCGGCGTGTAGAGCGTCCAGCCCGTTTCCACCCCGCCGGCCACCAGCACGTAAGCGGTGAACAGACCGCCCAGCACGTAGATGTACCAGGACAGCAGGTTGAGGCGCGGGAAGGCGAGGTCGCGCGCGCCGATCATCAGCGGGATCAGGAAGTTGCCGAAGACCGTGGGGATCGACGGGATCAGGAAGAACCACACCATCACCACGCCGTGCAGCGTGAAGGCGCGGTTGTAGCCGTCGGCGCTCAGCAGGTCGAGCTTCGGCGTCAGCAGCTCCAGCCGCACCGCCGCCGCACCCAGCGCGCCGAGGAAGAAGAAACCGGTGATGGAGACCATGTAGAGGATGGCGATGCGCTTGTGGTCGGTGGTCAGAAGCCAGGAGCGCAGCGTGTAGCCCGCCTCGATGTAGGTGCGGGGGCGGGCGGAGGCAGTATCGGCATTCGGAGTGTCGGCGGGGGGAGCGTAGACGGTCATGGCTGCTTGCTCCCCTCGCGCGGCAAGGATTTGACGTAGGCGATCAGCCGCAGGATCTCCTCCTCCGACACCTTGCCGGCGAAGGAGGGCATGATCGGCTCGTAGCCGGCGACCACCTGCCGCTTCGGCATGAGGATGCTGTCGCGGATGTAACGGTCGTCGGCCAGCACGAAGCGGCCGTCGGCAAGCGGCTGCTGCGTGCCGTAGATCCCCGCGAGGTCCGGCGCGTGCACGGCGGAATTCATCCCATGGCAACCGGAGCATCCCAGGCGTCGGAACAGCCGCTCACCCTCCTGCGCCAGCGTGCCGTCCACCGCCGAGGCTTGCAGCCACGCTTCGTAATCCCTCGGCTCCTGGACGATGAAGCGGCCGCCCATCAGCGCGTGGTCGGTGCCGCAGAACTGCGTGCAGCGCAGGGCATAGGTGCCCGGCCGGTCGGCCTGGAACCAGATGCTCGTGTAGCGGTCGGGCAGCACGTCCATCTTCAAGCGCAGTTCGGGCAGGAACAGGCTGTGGATCACGTCCTGCGAGGTCATGGTCAGCTTGACCGGCTGGCCGGTCGGAACGTGGAGTTCGTTGATCTCGCGCTGGCCGCCGGGGTGCTGGAACTTCCACATCCACTGCTTGGCGACCACCGCCACCTCCATCGCTCCGTCCGGCGGCGTGCGCACGATGTAGTAGAGATGCGCGGCCCAGACGAAGAAGATCATCGCCAGCAGGAAGGGAACGACCGTCCAGTCCGCTTCGATCCAGAAGCCGCGGGTCGGCGCGTCGCTGCGGTCCGCAGGCGAGCCGCGGTGATATTTCGCCGCGAACCACACCATGCCGATGATCACCGGTGCGGCGAGGACGATGATGAGCGCGCTGAAGGCCCAGACGAGGAGGTCGACGCGGTCGGCGTAGGCCGACGCGGAGGCTGGCCAGAAGGGAAGCCAGGAGGTCATGACCGCCTCCGTTCGCGCAGCACGGCCCAGGCGATCCCGCCGCCCACGATCAATGCGGTCAGCGTTCCGGCGACACGCAGGCTGTTCAGGACGATGGCGTCGTAGGTCCCGCGCACGGGGTCGTAGTGGTAGCAGAGCAGGCGCAGCCGGTCGGTCAGGCCGCCCACCTTGCCCTCTCCGGCCTCGGTCAGAGCCAGCCGCAGGTCGGTGCCGTCGAACCCCGCGCCGGAAATCCAGCGCGACACCCGGCCATCCGGGGCGAGCACGAAGACGCCCACGGGGTGGAGGAACTGCTTGAGGTCCTTATCCCAGCGATAACGGAAGCCGACCGCGTCGGCCACGCGCCGGACGGCCGGCTCGCCGCCGGTGAGGAACCACAGGCTCTCGCCGCTGCCGAGCCGCTCCACCGCCCGCTCCCTGGCCGCCGCCGCCTCGACCGGACCCTCGGCCGGGTTGATGGAGAGCGCGGCCAGGCGGAAGTCGGCGCCCGCGCGCAGGCCGGTCTCCTTCAGCGCCGAGGCGATGCCGCCCAGCGTCACCCCGCACAGATTCGGGCAGGTGTAGTAGGCCAGCGCCAGCACGACCGGCGGCCCGCCCAGCGCGTCGTCCAGGCCCGTCACCGCGCCGGCCGGGATGCGCGCCCCGGGCGGGGGCGAGGCCATGATGTCGGACAAGTCCGGCGCCGGTGCCGCCAGGGCGGGCAGGGCGGGCAAAACGGCCAGCAGGAGGGCGAGCAGGGCCGGCAGCCGCATCATTTCCCCTCCTCCGGCCAGCCGCGCTTCGCCAGCAGCGCCATGGCGTCCTCGATGGGGATGCGGGCGAGGCCGGCGCCACGGTCCACCCAGCCGAGCGTGTGCAGCTCCTTGCCCTCCGCCGCGCGGAACGCCTGGAGGTCGCGGGCCGGCGACCCTTGCAACCGTGGCGGCGGTGGCTCGATAGGGGTGTGGGCGATGGACGCGACCGGCGGCCGGTCGGTCATGCCGACGAACAGCGACGTCATGCCCCAGACCAGCAGAAGGATCAGGCCCACGCTCGCCAGCGCCAGCAGCCCGGCCACGAACAGCTTGAGCGGCGGGACGTCGGCAACCTCGTGGCCACGCTCCAGCGAGGTGCGGTCCACCGAGTTGCGGTCCAGGGAGGTATCGTCCACGTCAGCCATGGCCCGGCGCCTCCACCCATCGGTTCTTCCGGCGCAGCAGGCCACGTCCGATCAGCGCCAGCGCGCCGCCGAACAGGAGCGCCGGCGGCAGGTGCCAGGCCGCGTGCTCCTTGAAGGCCGGCAGCACCAGCCAGAGCATGTCCACCGCGTGCCCGGCGAGGATCAGCAGGCACAACGCGCCCAGGACGCGCGGGCTGCGCCGGGCCGGCGGGAACAGCAGCGCCGCGAAGGGCAGAACGCCCTTGAGGAACACCAGCGCCCAGGCGAACCATCCCCACGGCGCCCCGCCGCGCGCCAGGTACCAGGAGACGAGGTGCGGCTTGTTCCCGGACCACACCACGAGGTACTGCATGAAGGCGATGTAGCCCCAGCTCAGCACCAGCGTCAGCAGCAGCGAACCCATGTGGCCGAGCTGTTCCGGCTCCGGCGGCGGGCCGTCGCGCAGGCGCAGGCCCAGCGCCGCCGCGAACCCCGCCTGAGCCGCCGCCGTCAGGACCAGCAGGCCGTAGGCGGAGGAGGCGAACTCCGGCTCCAGCGACATCATCCAGTCGATGCTCGCGAAGGTGACGGTCAGCCCCAGCACGATCAGCCCGGCGGCGGCGGCCGCCCGCTCCATGTTCGGCCGCATCGCCAATCGCGCCAGCAACCACCACACAAGCAGATACACCACCGTCCGTCCGGCGAAGAACCAGGGCGCCAACCAGAACGCCTTTTCCGGCTTCACCTCGTGTATCCACGGGTAGACCAAGCCAGCGCCCAGCAGCACCGGCAGAACAGCCAGCGCCGCGAAAGGCAGCGTGCCGGTAACGGCGGTCAGCTCGGCGACCAGAGGCCGGCTCCAGCCGGTGGTGAACAGCCGGTCCATCAGCAGCAGCGCCAGCGCGCCGACCGGCAGCCACAGCACCACCATCGTGGCGGCCAGCCAGCATTCCAGCAGGAAACGGAGGATCGTCATGGGCTGCCCTCCAGCTTCGCGCGCAGATCGTTTGGCAAATCAGCGGCGGCGACCCGCCGGCTGAGCTGGAGAGCGCGGATGTAGGCCAGGATCGCCCAGCGGTCAGCGGGCGCCACACGCGCGGCATAGGAGTACATGGCGCCGTAGCCGTTGGTCATCACGTCGAGGAAGTGCCGGTCCGGCGCGTCCACCAGCCGTTGCTCGAAATAGCTGGGCGGGTGGGGGAAGCCGCGCTGCACGATCATGCCGTCGCCCTCGCCGGTGCGGGCGTGGCAGGGCGCGCAGTTGATCTCGAAGCGCTCGCGCCCGCGCGCCAGCAGGGCCGCGGTCATCCGCGGGCGGGTGGCGAGCGCCTGCTCCGCCGCCAGTTCGTCGCGCGCCACGGAACCGTCCGGCGGCGGCTGGTTGACGCGGCGGTCGGGCAGGCGCTCGTCCGTCTCGAACGCCCTGCGGTTCGGCTGCTCCGTCATGCGCTGGCCGCAGGCGGTCAGCAGGATCAGGGCGAGGAGAACGGGGACCGCTCTCATCCCGGCACCTCCGACACGGACACCGCGCCGCACGCCTCCAGGAAGGCGCGGGTGCGCTCGGGCCGGAAATGGGGGTCGGCCGCCTCGATGCACAGGAAGAAGCGGTCCACCTCGGCGGCGGAAAAGCGGGGAGCCTCGAACACCGGGTGGTTGAGGCGCGGCAGACGGTTCAACGCCAGCATGGCGAGTGCGGCGAAGATCGTGGCACCCAGCACGGTCAGCTCGAAGGCCGGCAGCACGAAGGCCGGCCACGCCGCCTCGGGCCGTCCGCCAATGTTGAGGGGATAGCTGACGACGTTGGCGTACCATTCCATGAACAGGCCGCCGCCGCCGCCGAACACCCCCCCGGCCAGCGCCGCCCAGGCGATGGGCGAGGTGTTGGTGCCCAGCGCCTCGCCCATCCCGCTCACGGGCATCGGCGTGTAGGCGTCGAGCCGCCGGTAGCCGTCGGCCCGCGCCTGTTTCACCGCGGCCAGCAACTGGTCGGGCGTGTCGAACTCGGCCATCAGGCCGTAAAGGGGGAGCGGCCGGGGCATCTATTCCTCCCGTTCCTCGTGCAATACCTCCTTGACCTCGGCGATGGGCACCGCAGGCAGGAAGCGCACGAACAGCGTGAAGGCGAAAAGGAAGAACCCGACGAGGCCGAAGAACAGCATCCACTCCCACAGGCTCGGCACGTACGGCCCCCAGGAGGAGGGCAGGAAGTCCCGGGACAGCGCGCTCTCGACCAGCATGTAGCGCTCGAACCACATGCCGAGCGTCACCGCCAGCGCCACCGCGAACATCACGGGCATGGTGCGCCGCAGCCAAGGCAGCCATAGCAGTTGCAGAGGCACGAAGTTCAGCACCACCGCCGACCAGTAGGACAGCGCGTACGGCCCCGCCACGCGGTCCAGAAGCGTACCGCGCTCGAACGGTTCGGCGCTGTACCACGCGGTGAAGGCGTCCATGACGTAGCCGTAGGAAGTCATCAGCCCGGTGGCGAGCAGCCACTGGCCGAGCAGGTCCATGTGCCGGTCGGTGATCAGGTCGCGGAAGCCGAAGACCGCGCGCAGCACGATGGCCAGCATGACCACCACGGCGAAGCCGGAGAACACCGCGCCCAGCACGAAGTAGGGCGGGAAGATCGTGCTGTGCCAGCCGGGAATGGGACCGACGGCGAACAGCAGCGCCACCCCCGAATGCACCGACACCACCAGCGGCACGGCGATGGCCGCGACGATGACGTAGGCGCGCCGCCAGCGCGCCCAGTGCGCCGCCGAGCCGCGCCAGCCCAGCGCCATCAGTCCGTACACCACCTGCCGCCGCCGGCCGGTGGCGGTGTCCCGCAGCGCCGCCATGTCCGGGATCATGCCCACGTACCAGAAGATCAGCGAGACCGTCAGGTAGGTGAAGAAGGCGAACATGTCCCATTCCAGCGGGCTGCGGAACTGCGGCCAGACATGCATGACGTTGGGGTAGGGGATGACCCAGTAGAAGTAGAAGGGCCGCCCCAGATGCAGCACCGGGTACATGGCGGCACAGGTCGCCGCCAGAAGGGTCATCGCCTCGGCGAAGCGGTTCAGCGAGTTGCGCCAATGCTGTCCGGTCACCAGCAGCACCGCCGAGATGAAGGTGCCGGCGTGCCCGATGCCGATCCACCAGACGGTGTTGGAGATGGCGATGCCCCAGTTGACCGGGATGTTGATGCCCCAGACGCCGACCCCCTTGAAGAACAGCCAGAAGATCGACACCAGCAGCATCGCCACCAGAAGGCCGCTTGCCCCCAGCACGGCCAGCCACGCCCAACCCGAGCCCGGCGGGTGCAGGACGGCGCCGGCGATCTGCGCGGTAACGCCGCGGTCGCTGAGGTCGGCGGGAAGCGACTTGCCCTCGGCCATGCGTCACGCCTCCTTCACGCGGCGACGCCCATGGCTCTGAGCGGGGCCGATGCGGGCGAGGTAGGTGGTGCGCGGGCGGGTGCCGATCTCCTCCAGCAGCGCGTAGGCACGGCCGTCCTTGCGGGCTTTCGCTACGGCGCTGCCCGGACGGTTCTTATCGCCGAACGCGATGACGCCGGTCGGGCAGGCGGCCTGACAGGCGGTGCGCACCTCGATCGCCGCCGGGTCGCGGCCGTCGCGCTTGGCGTCCTGGCGGGCGCGGGCGATGCGCTGGACGCAGTAGGTGCACTTCTCCATGACGCCGCGCGCGCGCACAGTGACGTCCGGGTTGTATTGCAGACCCTGCTGGTCGGCGGCGATCTGGCCGTATTCGAAGAAGTTGAAGCGCCGCACCTTGTAGGGACAATAGCTGGAGCAGGTGCGCGTGCCGATGCAGCGATTGTAGACCTGTTCGTTGATGCCGTCCGGGCTGTGCACGGTGGCGTTCACCGGACAGCCGACCTCGCATGGCGCCTTCTCGCAATGCATGCAGGGGACGGGCAGGAAGTGGATGCGCGGATCCTCGGGCGCGCCATCGTAGTAGGAATCGACGCGCAGCCACAGCATCTCGCGCCCCATGGCGACCTGCTCGCGTCCGACCGGGGGCACGTTGTTCTCCGCCTGGCAGGCGATGACGCAGGCGTTGCAGCCGATGCACAGGTCGGTGTCGATGGCCATCGCCCAGGCGTTCTGTGGATAGGACCAGTCGGGATAGAGGCTGGGCGGCGTCTCCTCGATGGGCTTGAGCGTCGGAGAGTCGGGGGTGACCACGCGGATCGGCTCGGCCTCGGCGATCTCATGGTGCGGCTGGGTGGTGACCAGCGGGCGGCGTTCGCCGGTCTTCCGAAGCTCCAACCCGGTTGCCGTCCACGGCGCACCGGAGCCGCGCAACGCATAGGCATCCACCCCCACGCCATCGCCCACCCGCCCGGCGCGGCGCCGTCCGTTGCCGAGGAACAGCGTGACCGAACGCTCCGCCTGTCCAGGCTGCACCAGCACCGGGGCGCGCAGCGTGCGTCCGCCGATGCCCAGCTCCACGATGTCGCCGTCCTTCAGGTCCCGCTGGCGGGCGAGCGCGGGGCTGACCGCGGCGTGGCTGTCCCAGCTGATCTTGGAGATCGGCTTCGGCAACTCCTGGAGCCACGCGACATTGGCGCGCCGGCCGTCCCACAGGCAGGGATCGGGCCGCAGCGTGAGTTCGAGGCCGCTGCCCGGCTCCGGCGGCGCAGCAATGCTCCCGGACACGGGGGACACCTCCACCGGCGCTTCCGTCGTGCCTTCGACAAAGCCCTGGTGCAGCATTCGCCGCCACGCCGTGTCGTCGGCCAGCCGGTCGCGCCACGTGTCCCGCACCAGCGCCTGCGCTCCGGCGAAGGGATCGCCGGCCAGCATGGCGGTGATTTCCACCAGGGACCGCCCGCCGAAGATCGGGCGGATGGTGGGCTGGAGGATGGTTGCCGTTCCGTCCACCGCCCGCCCGTCGCCCCAGCTTTCCAGAGCGTGCGCCATCGGCGCGTGCCAATGGCAGAGCGCTGCCGTCTCGTCCGCGTGCAGCCCGGCGTGCAAGCGGAACGGCACGCGCTCGCACGCCTCGGCGAAGCCCAGGTCGGCCGGCGCGGTGTAGGCGGGGTTCACATCCAGCATGAGCAGAGCGCGCACCTCTCCGCCATCCATGGCGCGCACGAGGTCGGCAAGGGGCTCGGCGCTTGCCGTGACCGGAGCGGTGTAGGCGACCGCGCCCGTCCGCAACGCCGCGTTGATGCGGTGCGTGGTGGCCTGCGCCTCCGGCGGCAGTTCGGTCCCCGCGGTCACCAGGGCGCGGTCGCCGTGTCCACGCAGCAGCTTGATCGCCTCATCCACCCAGACCCGCTCCCGTTCGGTCAGCGTCATCTCGCCCGCGGCGCCGGGCACGGACAGCGCGCGGGCCAACACATGGACCAGCAGGGGAAGACGGGCGGCTTCCACCGGCACCCGCTCGGCCGCCACGGCGCCGGTCGTTGTCGGGGTGGCCTCGGCCACCATCAGGCGCGGCAGGTTGTCGGGCAGGCGCCCCTGCATCCGCCGAGCCGCCCAGCCGAAGGCGTTGCGCAGCTGCGCCGGGCCGGTGCCGAGCAGATCGTCGCCCAGGCTCACCACCACGTCCGCCCGGTCGAGACGCGGATGGACGGCCAGCGGCCGGCCGAAGGCGAGTTGCGTGCCCTCCTCGCGCCGTTCGGACCCGATAGCCTCGTGGACATGCCAGCGCAGCTCCGGGAACTGGTGGCGCAGGGCGTCGATGTGGCGCAGCAGCGTCGGCGAGGTGATGGCGCCGGTCAGCAGCCGCACGCCGCGCCCGCCATCGGCTTGCCAGTCGGCCCGCTGCGCCGCGACGGCAGCGGCGAAGGCGTCCCAGGTCGCCGGCCGGTCGAGGTGGCGGGGTGTTTGCGAGCGGTCGGGGTCGTAGAATTCGAGCACCGCCGCCTGGCTGTAGGCGTCGAGCGCCGTCGGGTTGACGCTGCCGCGCGCCAGGGGGTGGTCGGCGTTGCCGTCCAGGCGGGTGGGGCGGCCTTCGTGCGTCTCGGCCAGCACCGGCTGAACAAAGCCCTCGAACGGCACGGCGGTGGCGTAGAAGCGCGGTCTGCCGGGCACCGCCAGTTCCGGCTGCACGACGTAAGGCACCGCCTCCTCCTTGCCGCAGCCGGTCAGCCCGGCCAGCAGGATGGACGCCGCCATGGCGCGCAACACCTCCCGCCGGCCGGTCTCCGGCAGAGCCAAGCCGGGAAACTCCTCAGCGAGGTAGCGGTGGAACGGCGCGGACTCCGCGACCTGCTCCAGTATCCGCCAGAAGCGCCGGCCGCCGCCGGCGCGCAGCCGCGCGGCAGTTTCGGCAAGGTCGGGCGGGAGGGGGCGTGCGCTCATGACCTCACCTCACCGGTGGCAGACGTAGCAGTCGTCGAGGCGTTCGGGGTGGATGCCGAGCGCCGCCATGCGCTCCTCGCCGCGTTTGCGCTGGTCGGGGGGCGGCTGCCAGTCCATGTCGAACACCTCCGAGCGGTCGCGCAGGTTGGGCGCCGGGTCGCGGTGGCACTCCAGGCACCAGCTCATCTGCAGGCTGCGCGCCTGATAGGTCAGCGGCATGCGGTGCACCGGCCCGTGGCAGGTCGAGCAGCCGACGCCGCGCGCCACATGGACGGAGTGGTTGAAGTAGACGAAGTCCGGCAGATCGTTGACCCGGTTCCAGCGGATGGCGGTTCCGTTGGCGAGGCTTTGGCGGACCGGCGCCAGCATCGGCGCGCCGGTCCAGATCTGCGAATGGCAGGTCATGCAGGTGTCGGTCGGCGGCAGACCGGCGCTGGCCGCGGTCTCGACGCTCGTGTGGCAGTAGCGGCAGTCGAGCCCCAGGCCGGAGACATGGTGTTCGTGGCTGAACGGCACCGGCTGCTCCATGAAGATGCCCGTGGTGGTGAACCAGTCCGAATTGACCAACCCGCCGATCACCAGGAAGACGGCAAAGACGCCGAGCACCGCCAGCAACAGGAACAGGCGCAGCCACGTATCGGCGGATGGGCGAAAGATCTGGGCCATGGTCGTGCCTTCGCTTCCCAGGACGCGGGCGCGCTGCTCTGGAATCCTGTCCGGCCAACGACGCGGAGCGGCGGTGGTTCCCTTGCCATTGGACCTATGCCGATGCGCTAAGCCCGCTCATGTCCGCCCGTGCGCGGCGCCCCCGGCCTGGGTCCCGCCACGGTCGTGCTTCCGCTCTCCGTGCCCGCCCGAGAAGTGCGACCACAGCAGCCGGTCAGTGCCCCGAACGCCAAACTCAGGAAGAACGTGTGGTCGATGGCGAACCGCACCATGTCGGTGTACTTGGCATGCGCGGTTGCCATGATGGCGGCCAGCTCCTCGTGCCGGGCCTGGACGAAGTCGAAGCGGTCGCCCGCCCGCGCGCGAGCGCGCCCACCGGGCCGTTGATGCCGTCGCCGGGCGGAGCCGGCAGGACGGCATGCCGGCTCCGCAGTCTGTTTTTTCCGCATATTAACGTTAAAAATTTGTATTTTATGGCGTTTTTCCCGATTGATTCATGAGTGAAATCATGATGTCATTTTCCTACTAGAGATTAGGAAAATTGATCGGAGGTTCGTATGGGCAACCTTGGACGTGTCATCCGCCGCGCGCTTTGCGCCCTGGCCGGGCTGGGGCTCGCCGCCGCAGCGCTGGCCGGTCCGGCGGCGGCGGAAGGCCGGATACGGATCGCCGAACAGTATGGGCTGGGCTATCTGCCGTTGCATGTGCTGCGCCACCAGAAGCTGATCGAGAAACACGGCAAGGAGCTGGGGCTCGACGTCACCGTGGAGTGGGTGCAGCTCTCCGGCGGGGCGGCGATGAACGATGCGCTGCTGTCGGATTCCATTGATCTGGGGTCGGCGGGCGTCGGTCCGCTGCTGACCATCTGGGACCGCACCAAGGGCAACGCCAATGTCAAGGCCATCGCCGCCCTGAACAGCATGCCGCTGTTCCTGACCACCACCAACCCCAACGTCAAGACGCTCAAGGACTTCTCCGACAAGGACAAGATCGCCCTGCCGGCGGTGAAGGTCGGCGTCCAGGCCCGCGTGCTCCAGATGGCCGTGGAGAAGGAGTTCGGGGAGGGCACGTTCGACGCGTTCGACAAGCTGACCGTCTCGCTGCCGCACCCCGATGCCACCGCCGCCTTGCTGTCCGGATCGTCGGAGATCACCGGCCACATCTCCGGGCCGCCGTTCCAGTACCAGCAGCTTCGCGACCCGAAGATCCACAAGGTCTTCAGCTCCTACGACGTGCTGGGTGGGCCGCACACCTTCAACCTGATCTGGGCGAAGGAAGCCTTCCGCGCAAAGAATCCCAAGACCTATCGGGCCTTCCTCGGCGCGCTGAAGGAGGCGATGGACGTCATCAACGCCGACCATTCCGCGGCGGCGGACATCTATCTGACGCAGAACCGGGGCGACCTCGACAAGGCCTTCGTCATCAGCATCCTCAACGACCCGGACAACCGGTTCACCGTCGCCCCCGCCCGCGTCGGCGCCTTCGCAGACTTCATGCACAAGGTCGGCGCGATGAAGAACAAGCCGGCCTCCTGGCAGGACCTGTTCTTCGAAGACCTGCACGGCGAAACCGGGAGCTGAGTCGATGAACGCCTTCACCCATCCCGCCAGCCTGGACACCGACGGCGTGGGGACCGCCAGTGTGTCCGAACGCCCGTTGCTGGACGTGTCCGGCGTGACGCTCCAGTACAAGACGCGCCGCCATCTGGTGACCGCGACCTACCGCGTCGATTTCCAGGTTTTCCAGGCGGAACGATACGTTTTGCTGGGGCCGTCCGGCTGCGGCAAGTCCTCGCTGCTGAAGGCGGTGGGCGGCTTCCTGGCGCCGGTGGAGGGCGCCATCCGCCTGAACGGGCGGTCGGTGACCGGGCCAGGGCCGGACCGCATGATGGTGTTCCAGGAGTTCGACCAGCTTCCGCCCTGGAAGACGGTGAAGCAGAACGTCATGTTCCCGCTGCTTGCCAGCGGCAAGGCGTCCCGTCGGGAGGCCGAGGAGAAGGCGCTGGACTGCATCGCGCGGGTGAACCTGTCCAAGTTCGCCGACGTGCATCCGCACATGCTGTCGGGCGGGATGAAGCAGCGCGTCGCCATCGCCCGCGCCATGGCGATGGAGCCGGACATCCTGCTGATGGACGAGCCCTTCGCGGCGCTGGACGCGCTGACCCGCCGCAAGATGCAGGAGGAGCTGCTCCAGCTCTGGGACGATCTGCGGTTCACCGTTCTGTTCGTCACCCATTCCATCGAGGAGGCTTTGGTTGTCGGCTCCCGCATCCTCGTGCTGTCGCCGCACCCCGGACAGGTGAAGGCGGAGCTGAACTGCGAAGGCTACGATCATTTCGCGGTCGGCAGCCCGGCGTTCCAGGACACCGCCCAGCGCATCCACACCATGCTGTTCGCCGACGAGGTGGAAACGGTGAAGGGGCTGTCGTCATGACCGGCCTGTCCCTGGCCCCGCAAGGCCGCCGCGTGCCGCCCGTCCGCCCGGAGTATGAGCGGACGGTCGCCACCACCGGCCCCATCGGCGACGTGGCCCGCCCGCTGTCCCTGTGGGAGCGGATCGGCAACATCACCGCGCTCCGCCGCTTCGCCGTGCTGGCCGCGGTGGCGCTGCTCTGGCAGATCGCCGCGACGTGGCAGAACAACCCGCTGATGTTTCCCACCTTCACCGCCACCGTCGCGGCGCTGTGGGAGGCGGTCTGGCGGGAGAATCTGCTGTCGATGGCCTGGGTGTCGCTGTCGGTTCTTCTGAAGGGCTACGCCATCGCCGTGGTGCTGGCCATTCTGTTGACCAGCTTCGCGGTGTCCACGCGCGTCGGCAACGACGTGCTGTCCACGCTGACCTCCATGTTCAACCCCTTGCCGGCCATCGCGCTGCTGCCCATCGCCATGCTGTGGTTCGGGCTGGGCGCGGTCAGCCTGACCTTCGTTCTGGTCCACGCGGTGCTGTGGCCTCTGGCGCTGAACACGCACGCCGGCTTCACCTCGGTGTCGGAGACGCTGCGCATGGCCGGGCGGAATTACGGGCTGAGCGGCATCCGCTACGTCGTCGCCATGCTGATCCCGGCGGCTTTTCCGGCCATCCTGACCGGGCTGAAGGTCGGCTGGGCCTTCGCCTGGCGCACGCTGATCGCGGCGGAGCTGGTGTTCGGCGTGTCGTCGGGCAAGGGTGGGCTGGGCTGGTTCATCTTCCAGAACCGCAACGAGCTGTACATCGACAAGGTGTTCGCCGGCCTCGTCACCGTCATCCTGATCGGCCTCGTCGTCGAGAACGTCGTCTTTCGCTGGATCGAGGCCCACACCGTCCGCAAATGGGGAATGGTCCGCTAGCAACCAAAACCCCTCTCCTGGGGCGGGAGAGGGGATTCTTGAGCAAGGAAATCCATCCGTGCCTTTCGACAGCAACCTGACCACCGAGCGCCCGACCTTCGTCACGCATCTGGAATGCGCCTACACCGGGGAGCGGTACGAGGCCGACACCGTCCACAACCTGTCCAAGGCCGGTAAGCCGCTGCTCGTCCGCTACGACCTGGAGGGGGTGCGCGGCGCGCTGACCAAGGACGCGCTGGCCGAACGCCCGCAGGATCTGTGGCGCTACCGCGAGCTGCTGCCTGTGCGCCGGGTGCAGGACATCGTCACCCTGGGCGAGGCGGTGACCCCGCTGGTCGCGCTGCCCAAGCTCGCCGCCAAGCTGGGCGCTGCCGAGCTGCTGGTGAAGGACGAGGGGCGGCTGCCCACCGGCTCCTTCAAGGCGCGCGGACTGGTCATGGCGGTGTCGATGGCGAAGGCCTTCGGCATCGCGCACATGGCCATGCCGACCAACGGCAACGCGGGCGCGGCGCTGGCCGCCTACGCGACACGGGCGGGCATCAGAACGACCATCTTCTGCCCGGAGGACACGCCGGAGGTCAACGTCTCGGAGATCGAACTCCAGGGCGCCACCGTCTACCGCGTCAACGGGCTGATCGACGACTGCGGCAAGATCGTGGGAGAGGGCAAGGCCAAGGCCGGCTGGTTCGACGTCTCCACCCTGAAGGAGCCCTACCGGATCGAGGGCAAGAAGACCATGGGGCTGGAACTGGCCGAGCAGCTCGGCTGGGAGGTACCGGACGTCATCTTCTACCCGACCGGCGGCGGCACCGGGCTGATCGGCATGTGGAAGGCTTTTGCGGAGCTGGAGGCCATCGGCTTCATCGGGTCCAAGCGCCCGCGCATGGTCGCGGTGCAGGCCGCCGGCTGCGCCCCGATGGTCCGCGCGTACGAGGCGGGGGAGGAGCACGCGCCGCGCTGGCAGGACGCCCACACCATCGCGTCCGGCATCCGCGTGCCGCAGGCGGTCGGCGACTTCCTGATCCTGCGCGCGGTGCGGGAGAGCGGCGGCTTTGCCGTCGCCGTGCCGGACGAGGCCATCCAGGCGGCCCTGGACGAGGCGGCGCGGGAGGAGGGATTCCTGCTCTGCCCGGAGGGCGCCGCCACCTACGCCGCCTACAAGCAGGCGCTGGCCGACGGGCGGGTGGGCCGCGACGAGCGCGCCGTGCTGTTCAACTGCGCGACCGGGCTGAAGTACCCGCTGCCGCAGGTCCACCGGACCCTCGACCGCCACCAGCCCATCGACTATTCGGTGTTCTGAGGATGGGCGGACCCTACGCCGCGGACCGTCTGGTGGCCCTTCTGGACGCCATCCTGCAACGGTCCGGCAGCAGCCCGGAGGAGGCGGCCATCGTCGCCGCCAACCTCGTGGACTCCGACGCTACCGGCCATGCCAGCCACGGCGTGTGCCAGATCGCCGTCTACGCGAAGAGCCTGGAACTGGGCCACCTGCAACCGAACCGGCACGCCCGCGTCGTCCGCGACGAGGCGCCGTTCCTGGTGGTGGACGGGGAGGTCGGCTATGGGCAGGTGATCGCGCGGGAGGCGACGGACCTCGCCATCGCGCGGGCCAAGGCCGGTGGGGCCTGCGTGCTCGCCCTACGCAACGCTCATCACATTGGGCGGGTCGGCTCCTACGGCGAGCAGTGCATCGCGGCCGGCTTGATCGGGGTCTTCTTCGTCAATGTGGTCAGCCGGCCTCTGGCCGCACCCCATGGCGGCGGGCGGCCGCGGCTGGGCACCAACCCGATCTGCATCGCCGTCCCGGCCACGCCGGGCCATCCGCCCTTCCTGCTGGATTTCGCGACCAGCGCGGTGGCGGCCAACAAGTGCCGGGTCGCTGCTGCCTCCGGGAAGGAGGTCGCCGACGGACTGCTGATCGACGAGCGGGGCGCGCCGACGCGCGACCCCGGCGTGATGTTCCGCGACCCGACCGGCGCCATCCTGCCCTTTGGGGGGCATAAGGGTTACGGGCTGGCGCTTGCCTGCGAGATCCTCGCCGGGGCGCTGGCCGGCGGGCTGCCGGCCCTTCCGGAGAACCTGCGTCCGGGTCGGGTGGTGAACAACGCGCTGGCCTTCCTGATCGATCCGGCGCGGGTGTCCGGTGCGGAGAATGGCGGCTGGCAGGCGTTGACCGACGCGGTGCTGGACCACATCCAGGACACCCCGCCGGTCCCTGGCGGTGACGGCGTGCTTGTGCCCGGCGGGCCGGAGCGGCGGAGCCGGGTGTTGGCCGCGGAGCGCGGCATCACGCTCGACCCCGACACCGAGCGCGCCCTACACGGGATCGGGGGCGCGCTCGGCCTCGACGTTCCGGCCTTCCTGGGGGCCTGACCGGGTGGTGTCAGGGCAGGATGCGGTTGCGCAGAACCCCGTCCTCCAGGAACAGGCGGGCGGTTTCGGCGGCGTTGCGGCGCATCTCGATCGCCGCCTCGTCGGAATGAAAGGCGTTGTGCGGCGTGACCACGAGACGACCTTCCAGCCAGGATTCCCGGCGGCGCCACGCGTCCAGCAGCGGGTGAGGGGCGGGCGGTTCGGTCGGCAGCACGTCCGTCCCCACCGCGGCGACCTGGCCGCTGCGCAGCGCCGCCTCCAGCGGGTCCAGCCCGGCAAACATCTCGCCGCGCGCCGTGTTGACCAGCAGGGCGCCGGGCTTCAGCTTCGCCAGGAAATCCGCGTCGATCAGGCCGCGGGTCTCCGGCGTCAGCGGGCAATGGAAGGTCACGATGTCGGATTCGCCGAGCAACTCGTCCAGCCGGCGGACTCGGTGGTAGCCGACCGCCTTCTCGTGCCCGGCGGGTTGCTGCGGATCGTAGCCGAGGATGCGGTAGCCAAAGGGCTTGAGCCGGTTCACCACCGCCGTGCCGATCCGCCCCACGCCGACGACGCCGACCGTCGCCGCGCTGGACCGCCGCAGCGGCGTCAGCGTGTTGGCCTGCCACGTCGTGCTGTAGCCGCGGGCGCGGGCATCATGTTCCCACAGCCGGCGCTGCAGGGAGAGCAGCAGGGAGACGGCGTGGTCGGCCACCTCCTCCGTCCCATAGTCTGGGTTGTTGCAGAAGGGAATGCCCGCGGCCTCCAGCGCCGCCACGTCGACCTTGTCGTAACCGACCCCGAACCGCACGACGACTCGGCAGCGCGGCAGCTTCGCTACCGTCGCCGGGCCGATGCGGGTGCTCCACACCAGCAGCGCGTCCAGCCGGGCCAGACGCTCCGGGTCCAGATCCTCTTCGCGGCGGGTGTCGAGGAAATCCACCTCGGCACAGCCGTCCAGCACCGCCGCCTCCAAGTCCGGCGGGGGGATCATATGGTCGGTGATTCCGACGACGAAGGGTGCACGCTTGCCCATGGTCATTCTGCGGTCCGGTTCCTGGTGGTCGGGATTAATAACAAAATTTTTGAGTTTATTCTTGAGGGTGGAGTATGAAAGCACATGCGATACGGCAAAAGCCAACTTGTTAAATAGGGATTCGTGGTGCTCTAATGATGTCAATTCGGAGGCGCCCCCGGGGTGCTGGACACAGGGAGAGGAACGACGAGCATGCCGTCCCACGACACCGCGCACAGCATCGCCATCGTCGGCGCCGGCTTCACCGGCAGTATCCTGGCGGCCCACCTTCTGCGCAAGGCGGAGGAGCCGACGCGCATCCATCTGATCGAACGCGCCGGCACGTTGGGCACCGGGTTGGCCTATTCCACCGACAGCGCGGCGCATCTGCTGAACGTGCGCGCCTACAACATGAGCGCCTATCCCGACGACCCCCGCCACTTCCTGCGCTGGCTGTGGGCGAAGGACCTCGGCGGCGACGTGCCGCCCAGCGGCCACGCCTTCGTGTCGCGCCGGCTCTACGGCGCATACATCCAGGACGTGCTGCGCGAGGCCCAGGCGGAGGCTCCCGCCCATGTGACGCTCGACACGGTGCGGGCGGAGGTGGTCGATGCGGCAGTGGACGGCTCCGCCGACGGCGGCGTTCGTCTTCGGCTCACCAGCGGGGAAAGCCTCGCGGTGGATCGGGCGGTGCTCTGTGTCGGGCATTTTCCGCCTTCGCCGCCGCGCATTGCGGCACCGGAGGTCTTCGCGTCGGAGCGTTTCATCGGCGATCCCTGGAACCGCGAGGCCGTCGCCGCCATCGATCCGGACACGCCGGTGCTGATCCTCGGCACCGGGCTGACGATGGTCGACGTGGTGCTGTCCCTGGAGAACCAGGGCCACCGCGGTCCGACCCTGGCGCTGTCGCGCCGCGGGCTTCTGCCCACCACCCACCTGGAGACGCGGCCCTTCAAGAGCTTCGTCCATCCCCAGACGATGCCCGGCACGGTGCTGGATGTGCTGATCGCCCTGAAGGCGGACGTCCGCCGCGCACGGGAGGAGGGACTGGACTGGCGCGCCGCCTTCGACTCCCTGCGGCCCTTCCACCCGCTGATCTGGAAGCATCTGCCGCTGGAGGAGCGGCAGCGCTTCCTGCGCCACGCCCGGCCCTACTGGGAGGTGCACCGCCACCGTATGGCGCCGGAGGTGGCCGCACGCATCGACGCTCTACGCGAAAGCGGACAACTGACCATCCGCGCCGGCCGCCTCCAGTCGTTGACCCCGACCTCCGACGGGGTGGAGGCGACGGTCCGCGCGCGGGGCGCCGAAGACACGCTCTGGACACGCACGGTGGGCGCCATCGTCAACGCGACCGGCACCGAGTGCGACTTCGGGCGCATCCGCCATCCGTTGATGCACGCCTTGCTTCAGCAGGGTCTGGCCCGTCCCGATCCCTTACGCCTCGGCCTCGACGTGACGGAGGAGGGGGCGTTGGTCGGGGAGGGAGGGGCGGTGTCCGACCGCCTGTTCGCACTCGGGCCGGTCAGCCGTGCACCATTCTGGGAGATGACCGCGGTGCCCGAACTGCGAAGCCAATGCGCCGACGCTGCGTTGGCCCTCGTCCGCCGGGGCGTGAGGAAACGTCTCTCCGTATAAAACACAAAAAATATACGTTATAATAGATTTAATAAACCCATTTGCATGATAGATTTATGGTGTCTATCATAGCGTTCAGTGTCGATTTCCGCCTGGCAGTCGGAGGCTTCTCCGGTTGCCTGCACTGCTCCCGGTCTGCGTGGCTGTTCGCCGCCGCGCCGGTTGAGAAGGAGGACGTCATGCCGGATACGATCTTGCGGCCCACGACGGAGCGCCTGGACCGTCAGGTCATCGCGATGAACGAGGCGGCCGCCCGTCTCGGCGCCGCTCCCGCCGATCCCTTGAGCCTTCCACTCGCCGACGCCCGTGCGGCGGCGGAGCGTTATCACGCCTTTCTGAACGGCCCCGTGCCGCTTGCCGTCGATGTGACGGAGGTGGCTGCGGCCGGTCCCTCCGGCCCTTTGGCGTTGCGCCTCTACCGACCGGCCGACCATGGGGCCGCGAGGTTGCCCGTCCTGGTCTATTTCCACGGCGGCGGCTTCGTCGTGAACAGCGTGGACACCCACGATCGGCTGCTGAGGATGCTCGCCCTGCACAGCGGCGTCGTGGTCTGCGCAGTGCGTTACAGTCTGGCACCGGAGCGCCGCTTCCCGCACCAGCATGAGGAAGCGCTGGCGGCCCTGCGCTGGATTGCCGCCGCCGGGGCGGTGCATGGGATCGACCCGGGCCGGATCGCGGTGGGCGGCGATTCCGCCGGGGCCAACCTCGCTCTTGGTCTCGCCCTTGCCGCCCGCGCGCCGGGAGAGCCGCGCGTGTCCTTCGGGCTGCTGTTCTACGGCATGTTCGCGCATGACTTCGACACCGTATCGCACCGCCGGTTTGGTGACGGGCGGTACGGGCTGACGACGGCACGGATGCGCTGGTACTGGCAACAGTATCTCGGCGCCGCCGCCACCCCCGACGATCCCCGCGCCACCCCATTGCTGGCCGACCTCCGCGGGCTGCCGCCTCTGCTTCTGCTGGCAGCGGATCTTGACTGCCTGCGCGACGACTCCCTGCGTCTGGCAGAGCGGTTGGCCGAAGCGGGCGTTTCCCATCGCCTCGCCGTCCATGACGGGCTTCCCCACTCCTTCGCCACCATGACCCGTCTGGTCGATCAGGCCCACCGCGCCGTGCTGCAGGCCGCCGATGCGGTGCGCCGTCATCTGGACGCCTGAGCCCGTTGCGCTTCTTCCGGTGGCGCCGCGAGCGGGCTGCGGACGCAAGCCGCTTGCTTATCCCCTGGGAATGCGATAACAGGGCGCGGCGCGCTCGGAAGGGTGCGCGTGCGGGCCGATGCGGCCTGTCGTCGGGTTGCTCTCAACATGAGAAAGTTGTTGCATTCCGACGCGGCGCCGCGTAACGTCCGGCTTAGGAATGTAAAAGAATTCAATGGGTTGAGCCTTCATGCCCAGTCCATTCGAATGATGAAGTCGCGGTCGTGGCGGAATTGGTAGACGCGCAGCGTTGAGGTCGCTGTGGCAGAAATGCTGTGGAAGTTCGAGTCTTCTCGACCGCACCATCTTTCCTTCGGCGGATTGCCGGACGAATACGAAAATCGGGGCCTTTCCAGGCCCCTTTTTCATGCCCACGAGCAACGGGCCCTTCCCCCATCTCCCTTCCCATTCCTCCAGGCCTCATTCCTCCAGGGTCCAGTTTCCGGCGGTCCGGCAGGTGCGCAGCGGCGCGCCGGCATCCCGGCCGGCCGGCGTGGTCACGACGTGGGTCAGCGCGAAGCACAGGCGCCCACGATCCTTCGTGTCGGCGATGCGGCCCGTCACGGTGATCAACCCGGATCGCAAGCCATCTCCTGAAACCCACTCCTGACCCGTTGCCGCCCGCTCCGTGCCCGATGCGGCCAGCGCTCCAAGGAAGGCCCCGGCGACCATTGGCTGGTCGTCGTGCTTCATGCGCAGACGGGTGGCGTTGCTCCAGCCCGTCCCGACCAGAAGCTCCGGAGTTTGGACGTTGACCGCCACCCGGTCGGCGGCGATGGCCACCGCCAATTCCAGCGGGTCTTCGGGCGCCACGCCCGGTGGCGTGTCGACCAGTCCGGTCAGGCTGGCGAGTCCCGTCCGGGTGCCTTCACCCATCTTGCCGTCGATCGCCCCATCGTAGCGCCCCAGCCGGGCCAGCGCGCGCTGGGCGGCCATGACCCGCTCTTCCGGAGTCAGCACGCGCGGGGCGGGCATCGGCGCACGGCCCTGGGTGATCGCTTCCACGTCCAGCCGATGGTTCAGTCGGCTGAATCCCGGCCCACCGTTCCACAACGTCAACAGGCCGAGATGGATCACCGCCGCGGCGGACAGCAGGACGAGCGGCCACGATCCCTGATCCGGCGCTCGGACCGGTCCGCCGAAGGCGGCGGCCAGCGCCCCGCGCACCACCCCGCGAACCAGCGCCCACAGGCCCAGCCCGGCGGCGATGGGAAGCCCGATGTCCCAGCCGAGCCGCAGCGCCGCCGGGGCGGGCTGTTCCGGCGTCGCGCCGGTCAGCAGAGCCGGAGCGTCCACCCCGGCCACCAGCAGCAGGACCAGGGCGAGCAACCCCGCCGCGACGATCCAGCTCCGCGCCACGGCGGTGCGGCTGGTTTCGGCGAAGCGCTCCGCCAGAACGGCGGCGGTCTCCCGGACGAAGCCGGGGCTGACGCAGGCCTCATGATCGGCGACGATCGCCGCGGCGTCCGGCTCCCGGCCGTCCATCACCGCTTCGGCGACGGAGCGGGTCAGCCGGTAGGCGCCGGCCAGGGCGAAGGCGTCGGCGGGCGGCAGCGCCGCGATGCGCGCCAGCACCGGGGCCAGCACGGTGTCGAGGAAGGGGGGGAGGGGCGCGGAGTCGCCGTCCGACCCGACGGTTTCCACCTCGAACGGCACGCCGTCGCAGTCCCAGGACAGCGCGACCACTGTCAGCGTGCCGCTGCGCTGATAGAGAAGCTGCGTACCGGAATGGCGCACCGTGGCGGGCGCGGGGTTGGCGAGCGCGGCGAAACCGGAGAAGCCGGCCTCCTCCAGCGTCATCCGCACCGCCGCCGGGGCGTCCGGCGGGGCGGTCAGGCTGTAGGAGGGGTGGGCGGTCAGGCGGGGGTGGTGGATGTGGGTGAACTGCCCGACCCCGCTGCAGGTTTCGCAGGCGACCACCCCCTCGCCGGCGCAGACCGGGCAACGGTGCTGGCCGCGTCCGCCGCAGTCGGGACACTCCGGCGCCTCGGCCGTCGCGCTGTGGGTGCAACGGATCTTGCCGCCGCGGCAGCCGTCGCCGCCGCAGGCGCGCACACCGCCGCCGTCACAGCCGGTGCACACCTCATGCAGGTAATAGGGACCGCGCAGCGAGGGAAGGGGCGGCAGCGGCTCCTCTGCCGCGGCCATCGCCTCGACCCGCTCGTCCAGCGGGCCGAGCAGCGTGGCGAAGCGGTGGGCCGTCTCCAGCGAGGCGGCCTCGGCGTCGAGGTCGCGGGCCAGAGTCGCGTTCAACTCGGCGGCGTTGCGGCAGTAGATGGCGAAGCGCACCATCTCGGCGCCCAGCCGGACCTCGACCTCGGTCGCCCAGTCAATGCTCAGGGTCAGATGGGCGCCGACCATCACCTCGCGCTGCTGGGCCTGGCGAAGCGTTACGCCTTCCGGCGCCGGGACGTTGCCGGACGCCGCACGGCGCAGCCGGCGGATGAGGGCGGTCTGCGGAACGGTGGACGGCGGCGCGGATGGGGAGGGGGCGGGCCGGTTCAGATCGCCTGGGCTCAGATGGTTCTGCCCGGGTTCGTTTGGACCAAGGTCGTTCCGGTCGAAGTCGAGGCTGTCGGGCATGGGGCTTGCGTGTCCGCGAACAGGGGCGCCGGCACTGGAAAAGGCCGCGGACGCCGGAACGGAAGATCAGGCGGCGACATCCGGCGCAGGGCCGTCGGTGCCCGGCGCCTTGTCATCGGACTCACGGTCGCCAACGTCCTCGTCCTCGTCCTCGGGCGCGTCGCCGGACGCCGGCGTCTCGGCACGGCTGTCCGGGACAGGGGCGTGGCGAACCCAGCGGCGGCCCTCCATGGCGAACCCATGGTCGCGAAACCACAGGCGTTCCGCCTCGTCGGCGGCGCGGAACAGGACCAGAGTCCAGGCGTCGGACGGCTGCGCGCCGTCGCCGCCGTTGTCGGGCATCGCGTAGGGCTGGAGCGAATAGGGGAAGTCGTCGCGGGTCACTGCATGCCCCCCTGATTGGAGCCGCCGTCGCCGGATGGCCGCGCCGAGGCGGGCGCGGAGTCGGGCCCATCCCCTTCGATCGGCTCCAGGTCGCTTTCGGCGGCGTATTTGATGAGACGGCCGTCGGCCAGACGGATGTCGTAGGTCGGCTCACCGGCAAGGGTCCGTGCGACGACGAGGGCCTCCTGGCCCGCAAACCTCACCCGTGTTCCCAACCGCAGCATCCCGCCCCCGACTGTGTCTTGATCGTTGTCGCAGGCTAAGGATTCAGGCGGGGGTGTGCTGTGTCAAAAACCGGACGCCAAAGGAGCAAGGCTGTGCTTGTGGGGTTCTCCCCTTGCGGGGCTTGGTGCGCCGGGCCTTTTGCGCTGTTGATGTGCAAAAGGACAGGTGTGGCGCAGCGATGGAGGTGTTCATGCCCGCACAGCGCGACGACGGCAACCGGAAGCCGTCCGTTATCGATCTGGTGACCGATCCCGAGAAATTCGATCAATGGCAGCGTCAGCGGGAACGCGACGAGGCGTCGTCGGACGGAGATCGCCGCCGGGAGGGCGAACCGGACCGCGAACCGGACCGGGGCCGTTCCGATGCCCCCAGCGGGCGGGATTGACGGACGGTTATTCGGCGGCCTCGCGGGGCGGTGCCGCATCCGTTGGAATGCCCAGCGGAGCGCCGCAGTGGAACTGCATCAACCGGCGCTCGACCCGGATCAAATAGGCGCGCGCGTCCAACCCCACGGGGCCGCGGCTGTGTTCGCGGACGAGCCTGATCGCACGACAGGCGTGACCGCATTCCGGTGTGGCAAACTGGCACAAGAGGATCGTCCGCCTAAAGGAGTGGGTCCTAAAGTCTTACTCCGTTCGATAGGGCTAGTCGAGCGTCGGTTGCGACTCGAATTCAATGTCACAACGTACCGTTCACCAGTCGCGCCGTATCGGCACCAACAGGTTGGCATACTATAGTATGTAATGCTGGGTTCGGATGTCCCGCCATTGCTGGCCAGGAAATGGTGAAGGGGTCAGTTCGACCCGGCGTTGCCCTCGGTCTGCGCGGCGGGCTGCGCGCTTTCCAGGACCGCCAAATACTCCAACAGCCGCTCCAGCGTCTCGGTCGGCATCCCGACGGATGGGACGTCGTTGCGCTTGGCGGCCTTCAGCGCGGTGCGAAGCAGGGTGCGGTCGATGTCGGTCAAGCCGGCCATGATGATGACGTGCGTGTGAAACGACGATGCGCAACCTGTATCATCAAGACACACAACCACGCCATGCCCAAACCGAAGGCAGGCGCACGAAACGGCGGACACGGACCGGCGCCCTCGGCCACAGCGAACAGAACCAAGAATCCGTCGCTCTCTGTCACATCCTGGTGACACGCAGCGCCATACTTTTGCCGTGACGCCGAAGAGTATAGGTATCCCTTTTCCCGGTTCGCCGGGGCAGCCGCTTTTTTGCCAACACGAGAATTCGAACGGTGATGCAGATTCCCTTCGCCTTCCGCTGCCGGATCGGCCGGCTCCTGGCAGTCCTGATGCTGTGCGGTGCGTTTGTAACGGGCGCCGTCGTTCCATCGGTCCTGGCCCAGTCCGCCGCTCCGGCGGCGGAAGCCGCGGCGGACTTCAAGACCAAGCTGCCGCAATGGCAGAACGCCTTGGAGCGGGCGGCCAACCGCATCGCCGGGGGCGATCTGGCGAACACCGAGTACGAGACGCTGCGTGCCGATCTGGCGAAGATCCAGCACGAGGTCCGGGAATCCGGTGCGGCGGCGGCGGCGGCCCGCGACACCGCCCAGCGCATGCTGGACGCGTTGGGTCCGCCGCCGGCCCAGGGCGCTCCGCCGGAGGAGGCGGGGATCGCCGCCGAGCGCAAGCGCCTGACTCAGACCATCGGCGAGGCGGAAGGGCGGACCAAGCAGACCGAGCTGATCGTCACGCGCGCCGACATCCTGCTGCGCACCGCCGCCGACCAGCGCATGACCCAGCTCACCGAGCAGATCGTCCGGCGCGGTCCCGTGCCTCTGCTGCCCGCCACTTGGGCCGCCCTGCCCGAGCAGACGGCCTATGTGCAGGAGCGCATGGCGCGGGCCTTCGGCATCGTGATGGGCGACGACGAGTGGCGCGGCCGCCTCTACGGTTTGGGCGCGCTCGCCGCCGTGCTGTTCCTGGTCGCCTGGCCGGTGCGCCGGGTCCTGCTGCGCCGCTACGGCCACCGCGACCTGGAGGAGCGGCCGAGCTACCGCCAGCGCGTGGTGGCGATGGCGGTCGAGGCGTTGGCCCGTTGCCTGGTGCCGCTGGTGCCGACGCTGGTGCTGAGCGGCGCCCTGGTCGGACTGCTGCGCGACGCCGCCGACGCCGGGCCGCTGACCGCGGTGGTGGTCGGGGTGTCGGGCGGCCTGACCGCCTATTTCCTGGTGACCGGCGTCGCCCGCGCCACCCTGGCGCCCGACCATCCGTCCTGGCAGCTCGCCAACCTCGACCCGGACAGCGCGCGGCGCCTGGTCCGCCGCGTCCCGCTCGTCATGATCGGGCTGGCGCTGGCCGGCACCGGCATCGCCCTGTCGGAGGGCATGTTCACCCCGCCGGAGCTGCGCTCGATCACCGGCTTCGGCACCATGGCGCTGATCGCCGTGTCGCTGCTGTTCCTCTACCCCGACCATCTCTGGCTCGCCGCCCCGCCGCCGGAGGCCGAGGCGACCGACGATTGTGGATGCCCGGAGCCGACGCCGGCCGCCGGACTGGACGTCACCCTGCCGCCGCCGGCCGCCACCCCCGCCGCGGCGGAGGTCGGGGAGGCGCCGCCCGCCCGTCCGCGGGTCGTCGGGCTGCGTCTGCGGCTGCTGATCGGCGCGGTGACACTCGCCTCGCTGGTCGCCGCGGGCGCCGGTTATCTGGTCGGTGCGATCTACGCCTCGAAGCTGATGCTGACCACGCTCATCATCGGCGGCGTCCTGCTGGTGGCGCGCGGCGTCCTGCGCGAGCTGCTCTGCGTCCTGCTGGAGCGCGGCAGCGGGCAGGTGGCCGAGGTGCGCGACATCGTGATCGCCACCGACCGCGGCCGGCGGATGCTGGGGCAGGCCGGGCGGACGGTGATCGACGGGCTGCTGCTGACCGTGGCGGCCTTCTTCCTGCTGCCGCTGACCGGCATGACCCTGTCGGAGATGAAGGGGCTGGCCGACGGCTTCCTCAGCGGCGTCACGGTGGGCGGCGTGCGCATCGCGCCGGGCGACATCATGTCGGCGCTGATGGTGCTGGGCGTCGTCGTCGCGGTGACCCGCTTCATCCAGCGCCAGCTCGACGAGCGCATCCTCGGCCGCGTCAACATGGACGACGGCGTTCGCAACTCCATCCGCATGGGCGTGGGCTATCTCGGCACCACCATGGCCGTGCTGATGTCGGTCGGCACGCTGGGGCTCGACCTGTCCAGCCTCGCCATGATCGCGTCGGCCTTGTCGGTCGGTATCGGTTTCGGCCTGCAGAACGTCGTCAGCAACTTCATCTCCGGCCTGATCATGCTGGTGGAGCGGCCGGTGAAGGTGGGCGACTGGGTGGTCGTCAACGGGCTGGAAGGCACCGTGCGCCGCATCAGCGTCCGCGCGACGGAGATCCAGACCTTCCAGCGCGCCTCCGTCATCATCCCGAACTCGGAATTCATCTCCAAGTCGGTGGTCAACTGGACGCTGAAGGACAAGACCACCCGCATCGAGATCAAGGTCCGCATCACCTACGACACCGACGCCCGGCAGGTCTACGCGCTGCTGCTGCGGATCGGCTACGGCCACGCCCAGGTGCTGCGCAACCCGGAGCCGGTTGTGATGTTCCGCGACTTCCTGCCGAGCGGGCCGGAGTTCGAGCTGCGCTGCTTCGTCGCCAACACCGATCACATCATCCCGGTGCGCAACGAGCTGCGCCTGCGCATCCTGGAGCAGTTCCGCGAGCAGGGTATCGAGATGCCCTTCGACCAGCAGACCGTCCACATGCCGAAGGTCGAGGCGATGCTGGAGCTTCTCCTGGCCGAACGCCGCGCCCAGGCCGGCGGCGTGCCGGAGCTTCAGGTTGTGGCTGACGGTGGCAAGGTCGTGCCGCTGGCCGACACCCTTACCGAGCGCGGGCCACGCACCGCCACGTGAGTCTCAGGGCAACGACTCCGCCGGCTTGCGGCGCCGCAGTTGGGTCACCTTGGGCGGCGGCGCGGCGGCGGGCAGGGGTTGCCAGCCGGCGATGGCACGCACGCAGCGCAGCGCCTCCGGGTTGTTGGCGAAGACCGGGAACAGCCGGCGCAACTCCACCACGGCGGACCACTCCCCACGGTCGTGGAAGGCCCGGCGGATCGTTTCGGCTTCGCTTTCGCTGACGGTGAACATGGCGTCAGAGTGCCTCTCGGACCGGTGGCGCGCAAGCCGTCTTGGCGCCGGGAGCAGCCCTTTGCCGTGGCCCGTAGACCCTGTCAAGGAAAGTTGTTCACAGGCGGTCATATCCTTCGCTTGACTCCCGTTGCGGGGCGGGGCAGCCGTTGGGAGAAGGGTGAGGAGGCGTAGGGTACGTGAAAAACCCTTGATTGGCGCGGTTTTCTAATGTGCCTAAAAATAAGGCATTTCTGCCGGACCCCTTGAGGGATCGTTGATCCCTTCGGTTACCCCTCGATTCGCCAACAGAGTTATCCACAGAATCTGGGGATATCCGAAATATTGACATATCAGTCAGGCCGGCCCTCTCAGATTGGGCGGCGGATCAGCCGCACGGCACCGACGCCGAGCAGCATGGTCAGCGCGCCGCCGAACAGGAACAGGGCGGGCAGCCCGACCTGATGGGCGACCGCCCCGTAGACCACCGGCCCGATCCCCTGGCCCAGGAAGAAGGAGGAGGCGAAGAGGGCGAGCGCCGACCCGCGGGCGGTCGCCGACAGCTCCGTCGCCTGGGTCTGCATGGTGTTGTGCAGCATGTAGAAGCCGAATCCGGCGACTAGGAACAGCAGCGACACCACCGGCCAGGGCACCGGGGCGAGCATCGCCAGATAGGCCCCGCCGGCCACCAGACCGCCGGCCCCCATCATCCCCCACTGGCCGAGCGAGGCGAGCAGGCGCCGCACGATGAAACTGTAGACGACTCCGCCGATGGCGAAGGCGGCCAGCGTCACCCCGGCCTCGAAGGCGCCCTCCGCCCCGTGGCGGGCCAGCATGGGGGCGACGAAGGGGAAGACGCCGAAGATCAGCAGCCCTTCTGCCGCCACCGTCGCGAAGACCCAGACTGACACTGGGTTGGCCAGGACGGAGGCGTAGCGCGCCCGCGCGTCGGCCACCGACAGGGGATGCCGCTCCTCCCGCTCGCCCTTCAGGAGCAGGGCGGCGGTCAGCGCGATCAGGCCGGTCACCACCGCCGCCAGGGCGAAGACGGTGCGCCAGCCCGCCACCTCCGACAGGGCGCCGGCCACGGCGGAGCCGGACATCTGGCCGAGGATCACCGCCAGCAGGAAGCGGCTGATGGCGAATTGCCGCTCCGTGTAGACCACCCGGTCGCCGATCAGCGCCATGGAGGCCGGGATGATCCCCCCGGCGAAGGCGCCGGCGAGCATCCGCGAGCCGAGAACGGTGTAGTAGCCGGGTGCCACCGCCGACAGCGCCACGCCGATGGTCAGGACGACCAGCGACAGCCGGATCAGCCGCGTCTTGCCGATGGCGTCGCCGACCGGCCCCAGGATGAGCTGCATCGCCGCGTAGGGCAGCGTGTAGGCGGAGGAGAGCAGGGCCGCCTCGGCCACGCCGATGCCGAGGTCCGACGCGATGACGGTCAGCATCGGGTCGGTGGTGCGCAGCGAAAAGGCACTCGCGAAACCGGCGAGGCCGAGCATCAGGATGAGAAGGCGCATGGGAGGCGTCGGCCGGTCTATGGTCTGGGGCGGGCGGGGGGACAACCCTAAAGCAGGTGCGGCCGTCCGACGCACGGCAAGATGGCCATGGCACCCATGCGCGTGCATGATCCGACAGGCCTCGACCGCCGTATAGAGCCACGCCGTAGAGACCAGCGCCGCCAACCGGGAGTCCGTGATGCCAACGATCCGCGATGCCGCCCAATCCGCTGCCGGGATTCTGTCCGCCGTCCTGATGCTGTCCGCACCCGGTGCGGCGGTGGCGGCCGACGCGCTTGACTGGGCTTCGCTGCCCCTGCCGGCCATCGACGGCGGCACGCTCGCGCCCGATGCCTTTCGGGGCAAGGCGGTGCTGCTGGTCAACACGGCGTCGCAATGCGGCTACACCGGCCAGTATGAGGGGCTGCAAAAGCTCTGGGCCGGGCGGCGCGACCGCGGGCTGGTCGTGCTGGGGGTGCCGAGCAACGAATTCGGTGGGCAGGAGCCCGGCAGCAACGCCCAGGTCGCGTCCTTCTGCGAACTCAACTACGGCGTCGATTTCCCTCTGATGGAGAAGCAGTCCATCACCGGACCGCAGGCCCACCCGCTTTACCGCTGGGCGGCGGCGGCCACCGGGCCGCAGGGCGTGCCGCGCTGGAACTTCCACAAGATCCTGATCGGCCGCGACGGGCGGCTGGTGGAGTGGTTCGGCAGCTCGGTCACACCGGAGTCCGCCACCCTGACCGCGGCCGTGGACAAGGCGCTGGCCCAGCCCTCTGCGAAGCCGTAAGCGCATGGGCGCGCTGTCCTTCGAGGACCGCCGGGCCTCGGTCGTCCGGCTGCTGTCCTACGGCGGGCTGGTCCCCTTCGTCGGCGGCACCGCGCTGGCCTGGATGGCGGAGGGCGACAGGCAGGCCGCCGTGGTTCGGGCGGTGGTCGTCTACGCGGTGTCGATCCTGTCCTTCATCGGCGCCATCCATTGGGGCCGCGTCCTCTCTGGACGAGAAGGGGCGGGTCGGGACGGCGGGACGAGCGGGCCGGCGTGGCTGGCCTGGGGAGTCGCGCCGTCGCTGCTGGGGTGGGGCGCCACCCTGCTGCCGTCCGGCCTGACGGTGCCGGCGCTGATCCTGTCCTTCCTGCTCGCCTGGGCGGTGGACCGCAGCGCAGCGGCGGACGGACGCTATCCCCGCTGGTTCGGCACGCTGCGGACCCGCCTGACCATCGTCGTCTGCCTGACGCTCGCCGCGCTCATCCCGCTGGCTGGGTGACCGCTTCGCGGTGGGGCACCAGCGCCGCGGCCCTCAGCAGCACCTCCGGCCCGGCGCCGGGCAGATGGGCGTTCTCGCTGATGTGGCGGCGCCACGCGCGGGCGCCGGGCAGGCCCTGGAACAGACCCAGCATGTGCCGGGTGATCGCCGACAGCGGCGCCCCCTGGCGCATCCGCTCCTCGGCGTAGGCCGCCATGGACTCGACCACCGCATAGCGGTCGGGGCCGGGTTCCCCGCCGAACAGGCGGCGGTCGGCGTCGGCCAGGATGTAGGGCGTCTCGTAGGCGGCGCGCCCGATCATCACGCTGTCCAGCGTGGCGAGATGCTCCGCCGCCTCGTCCAGGGTGCGGATGCCGCCGTTGATCGCGATGGTGAGCCGCGGATTCTCCTGCTTCAGCCGGTGCACGAGGTCGTAGCGCAGCGGCGGGATGTCCCGGTTCTCCTTGGGGCTGAGGCCCTTCAACCACGCCTTGCGGGCGTGCACGATGAAGTGGGTGCAGCCGGCGGCGGACACGGTGCGGACGAAATGGTCCAGCGTCGGCCATTCCTCCATCTCGTCGATGGCGATTCGCGACTTCACGGTGACGGGGATCGACACCGCCTCGCGCATGGCGCCGACCAGCCGGGCGACGAGGTCGGGCTCGGCCATCAGGCAGGCGCCGAAGCGGCCCGACTGCACGCGGTCGCTCGGGCAACCGACGTTCAGGTTGACCTCGTCATAGCCCCACTCCTCGGCGATGCGGGCGCAGGCCGCCAGCTCCGCCGGGTCCGACCCGCCGAGCTGAAGCGCTACCGGATGCTCCGCCGCGTCGTAGCCGAGCAGCCGCTCGCGGTCGCCGTGCAGCACGGCGCCGGTGGTGACCATCTCGGTGTAGAGCAGTGTGTTCTTGGACAGCAGGCGAAGGAAGCTCCGGCAATGGCGGTCCGTTAGCTCCATCATCGGGGCAACGCTGAGGGCAATGGCGGGCATGGGCAAGAACTGTCTGTGAATCGGGAACGGCGGCGCACCAATTGGACCAAGCCGGCCCGGATGGCAAGGGGGGAGAGGGCAGGTTACGCCCGTTGGCGCCCGCGGGCGGGCTTGCCGTGGGAGGAGCGGGTGCCGGACAGCACGGCCTTGACCTTGGCCAGATGGTGCCGCGCCTCGGCGCCGAGCTTCAGCGCCACGCCGGTGGACAGCACGTCGATGATCGCCAGATGGACGAGGCGGGAGGCCATCGGCGTGTAGATCTCCGCGTCCTCGACCGGGGTGTGGCCGATGGCGACCGACGACACCGTGGCCAGCGGCGAGTCGGGGGCGGTGATCGCGATGACCGGGATGCCCAGGTCACGGGCCATCTGCGCCAGCTCCGTCACCATAACGGTGCGCCCGGTGTTGGAGATCGCCAGCAGGACGCCCCGCGCCCCCAGATTGACCGCCAGCATGCGGACCATCATCGGGTCGGCGCTGGCCTGCGCCGTCATGCCGAAGCGCATGAACTTGTGCGCCGCGTCCTCCGCCACCACCGCCGAGGCGCCGGTGCCGATGCACAGGATGCTGGAGGCATCGGCCAGCAGCTCCACGGCGCGGGAAACCGCGGCCATGTCCAGCGCGCCGGCCGCGTCGTTCAGGGCGGCGGCGGCGGATGAAAAGATTTTTCGCGCGACGGTCGGAGTCTCGTCGTCCGGCGCCACGTCCTGACTGACGAAGGGGGTGCCGCGGGCCTGTCCCTCGGCCAGCCGCAGCTTGAAATCCGGAAAGCCGGCGCAGCCGATGCTGCGGCAGAAGCGGACGACGGTCGCCTCGCTGACCCCCGCGGCCTGGGCCAGCACGGTGATGCTCTGCCCCAGGACCTTTTGCGGCTCGACCAGCACCATCTCGGCGACCTGGGCTTCGGAACGCTTCAGCTCCGGCAGGCGGCCGCGGATGTGATCGAGGATGTTCACCGGCTGGAGCATCGAAACGGACCGTCCATCCCTAAAAGCGTTCTTGGTCCCGGCCTTCTCGGCTCCGGGCGTCGTTGGGCGGCGGGACCGTACCACCGCCGCCGCGAGCGGCATAGCGTGCCCTGGCTCGCGCGGCCGGGGCGTCGCGCCGCTTTCCCTGGGACCCAAGCTATGCGTGGGAGGGCGCCTTGTGAAGATAATTTTCGTCGCTATGCCGATCGTTTGGCGGTTTTGGTGCCGTTATGAAGAAAATCTTCTTCACTCGGTTGCGGGACTCCTCTATTTTCCGACACAGAAAATTCAAGGTCCCGGCAAGAGACCCCGGCAAGAGACCAAATGGGAGGAACCCCCGACCCGCCGCCCGGCCCCGCTGCCGGCGCGCCGCGCCGCCCGTTCCCTTCCGTGCCGTCCCCTTCCCGCGCCGTCTCCTGCCGCCGCCCTTTCCGCTTGGGTGAGCCCCGCCGCGAGGCGGGCCGAGGAGTGTGCATGAAGCGCATGGTGGAAGCGCTGGAGATGGTCACCGAATGGATCATGGCGCTGATGCTCGCCGTGATGGTGGCGCTGGTCTTCGGCAACGTGGTTCTGCGGTACGGTTTCAACAGCGGCATCGTCGCCGCCGAAGAGCTGGCCCGCCTGATGTTCGTCTGGCTGGTCTTCCTGGGCGCCACCCTGGCGCTGCGCCGCCACCAGCATCTCGGGCTGGACATCCTCCAGTCGCGCCTGCCGGTCCGCGTCCGCCGGGCCTGCGCGGTGGTCAGCCACCTGCTGATGATCTACGCGCTGTGGCTGTTCATCGAGGGGAGCTGGTTCCAGCTTCTGATCGGGATGGAGACGCGCTCCACGGTGCTCAGCTTCCCCATGGCCTTCTACGCCGCCGCGGGTTTCTTCCCGGCGATCGCCATGGCGCTGACGATCCTCGCCAACCTCTGGAAAATCCTGTCGGGCGACGCGGCGGCGCACATCCCCGGCAACGGCGACCCCCACGGCGCCACCGCCCCGCAGGGCGGCGCCATCGCCGAGCATTGATTCCGTCCGGCCTTCTGAAAGCGGAGCCCGTTCCATGGCCCTTGCGGTCTTCCTCTCCTCGCTGTTCGGCCTGATGCTGCTCGGCATGCCCATCGCCTTCGCCCTGATGCTGACGGGCGTGGCGCTGATGGTGCATCTCGACTTCTTCGACGCCCAGCTCGTCGCCCAGAACATGCTGAGCGGCGCCGACAACTACCCGCTGATGGCGGTGCCCTTCTTCATCCTGGCCGGCGAACTGATGAACGCCGGCGGCATCTCGCAGCGGATCATCAACCTCGCGGTCAGCCTCGTCGGGCACATCCGCGGCGGCCTGGGCTATGTGACCATCGGCGCGTCGGTGATGCTGGCCAGCCTGTCCGGCTCGGCCATCGCCGACACGGCGGCGCTCGCCACGCTGCTGATCCCGATGATGCGCGACAACGGCTACCCGGTGCCGCGCTCCGCCGGCCTGATCGCGTCGGGCGGCATCATCGCCCCGATCATCCCGCCCAGCATGCCCTTCATCATCTTCGGCGTGACCACCAACACCTCGATCAGCGGCCTGTTCATGGCCGGCATCGTGCCCGGCCTGCTGATGGGCGCCGGTCTGGTCATCACCTGGATGTTCGTCGTGCGCGGCATGACCGTGAAGCTGCAGCCCAAGGCGAGCTGGGGCAAGCGCCGCACCGCGCTGGTCGAGGGCGTCTGGGCGCTGGCCCTGCCGGTCATCATCATCGGCGGCCTGCGCGGCGGCATCTTCACCCCGACCGAGGCCGCGGTGGTCGCCGCCGTCTACTCGCTGGTCGTGGCGCTGTTCGTCTACCGGCAGGTGACGCTGAAGGACCTGGTCCCGCTGCTGGTCCAGGCCGCGCGCACCACCAGCACGGTGATGTTCCTGTGCGCGGCGGCGCTGGTGTCGTCCTACATGGTGACGCTGGCCGACCTGCCGCAGCAGATGAACGAGATGCTGGCCCCTCTGCTGCACGAGCCGAAGCTTCTGATGGTCGCCATCACGCTGCTGCTGCTGGCCGTCGGCACGGTGATGGACCTGACGCCGACGATCCTGGTGCTCGGCCCCGTGCTGACCCCGCTGGCCGCGGCGGCGGGCATCGACCCGACCTATTTCGGCGTGATGTTCGTCCTGACCGGCACTCTGGGCCTGATCCATCCGCCGGTCTGCACGGTGCTGAACGTGGTGTGCGGCGTCGCCCGCATCTCGCTGGAAAGCGCCACGCGCGGCATCTGGCCGTTCCTGCTGACCTATCTGCTTCTGCTGAGCCTGCTGATCGCCGTTCCGGAGATCGTCACGGCCCCGCTGACTCTGTTCCGCCATTAATCACAACACGCTACAGGGAAGAACCGATCCATGAAGCTGCTCCGTTCCGTTCTTCTGGCGACCGGCCTCGCCGCCGCCATCCTCGCCCCCGCCGCCGCCATCCTCGCCCCCGTCGCCGCCTCCGCCCAGGACATCAAGCCGCGCCTGATCCGCTTCGGCTACGGCCTGTCGGAGAGCAGCAACCAGGGCCGCGCCGTGAAGTTCTTCGTCGAGGAGATGTCCAAGCGTTCCGGCGGCAAGCTGAAGGTCAAGGGCTTCGCCGACGCCAGCCTGGGCAGCGACATCCAGATGCAGAACGCCCTGATCGGCGGCGCGCAGGAGATGATGGTCGGCTCGACCGCCACGCTGGTCGGCATCGTCAAGGACTTCGCCGTCTTCGACCTGCCGTTCCTGTTCAACAACGAGCAGGAGGCCGACGCCGTGTTCGACGGCCCGTTCGGCCAGAAGCTGGCGGCCAAGCTGAACGACAAGGGCCTCGTCGGCCTCGTCTACTGGGAGAACGGCTTCCGCAACCTGACCAACAGCAAGCGCCCGGTCGAGAAGGTCGAGGACCTGAAGGGCATCAAGCTGCGCGTCATGCAGAACCCGGTCTACATCGACATGTTCAACGGCTTCGGCGCCAACGCCGTGCCGCTGTCCTTCTCCGAGCTGTTCACCGCCATGGAGACGGGCACGGTGGACGGCCAGGAGAACCCGGTCACCACCATCCAGTCCTCGAAGTTCTACGAAGTCCAGAAGTACCTGACCATTTCCAAGCACGTCTACAGCCCGTGGATCGTCCTGGCCTCCAAGCGCTGGTACGACGGCCTGTCCAACGACGAGCGCAAGATCATCAACGAGGCTGCGGTCGCCTCGCGCGACTTCGAGCGCAAGGACAGCCGCGAAGCGTCGAAGCAGAGCATCGCCTACCTGAAGGACAAGGGCATGCAGATCAACGAGCTGAGCGACGCCGAGCTGGGCCGCATGCGCGAGATGGTCAAGCCGGCCATGGACAAGTTCGCCGCCGACGGCGGCGCCGACCTGCTGAACGAGCTGCAGGGCGAGATCAACAAGGTCCGCAAGTAAGGTCTCGGGTTCCCTCTCCCGCCCACGGCGGGAGAGGGCTTTCCACCTTTTACTTCACCCGCTCACCCGTGAACGGGTTCCAGCCCACGGCGGCCAGCGCCGTCCAGGCCGTCACCGCCAAGTGGGGGCGGCGGTAATAGCGGAAATCGTCCGTGGTGCTGTCCGGCCCGATGGCGAGGCCGGTGGTGATGCTGTCCTCGCGCGTCGCCCAGACATGGCCGCCGCGGCTGACCTCCTTGCCGACCTCGGCCAGAAGCCGCTGCGCCTCGTCGGACCGTCCCAGCAGGCGGTAGACCAGCGCGGCCTGCGCCGTGCCCTCCACCCACATGCCGTCGCGGTCGTCGTTGAAGTCGAAACCGCCGTCGACCCCGTGGGCCTTCTCCGCATAATCCAGCGCCGCCCGCCAGGATTCCGGCGCGCCGCGCAGCAGCAGCGGCCAGAGCTGGGCGTCCAGACCGGACGTGGCCCGGTTGACCGTCACCCCGTCCGGCGCCGTGCCGGTGGGGAAATGCCCGCCGCCGTCCGCCCACATGCGGTCGAGGAAACCGCGCGCCGCCTTCTCCGGCCCGGCCCAGTCGCCGCCCCCTTCCCTGGGGGTGCCGCTGCGCTCCAGCCAGCCGAACAGGGCGACGAGGTCGGTGTTGTGCTCCGTCGCCTTCCAGGTCAGGGCCTGCGGCTTGTCGTCGAAGCCCTGGACGCCGCCGTTGAAGCCGCCCGGCCCGCGCGGGTCGGCGGTGTTGGCCACCACCCAGCGCGCCAACTCCGCGGCGCCGTTGCGGAAGCGCTCCTCGCCGGTCGCCTCGCCCAGGGTCATCAGGGCCAGCCCCGCCCAGGCGACGTTGCCGGTGGCGGAGCCGACCTGATAGGCGTCCTCGAACCAGCGGTTGGCGGTGACGTCCCACCAGCCGTTGGGCGGGATCGGTTTTTGGCTCTGCGCGCCGGCGCGGTAGGTGTTGCGCAGCCTCCCCTGGCGCCGCGCCCGGTCCAGCGTGGCGGCGGAGAGCAGCGACTCGCCGATGCGCAGCGCCGGCTCCGTCTTGCCGCAGGCGACCAGGGCGATGACGGCCAGCGCGTTGTCGTAGGTGAAGGCGGCCTCGCGCAGCGGCAGCTCCGACGTCTGGCCGACGCCGAAGCTGCTGTCGTAGCTGCGCAGGAACACCGGGCCGGAGCCGGGGATTTCCGCCACCCGCGACTCCAGCGTGCCGCAGGTCTTCCCGGCCAGCGCCGCGGCGCCGTCCTCGGCTCTGGCTGAATTGGACACCGCCAGGGTGCCGAGACCGGCGGCGAGCAGCCACGCGGCCAGACGGCTTTTTCGCTTCATCAAAGACACTCCCCCTCCGGTCCCGGCGCCGCTCAGCCTTCGAAGGCGCGGACGGACTGGCGCTGCTCGCCCAGCCCCTCGACGCCCAGGCGCATGGTCTGGCCGGGCTGGAGCCAAGGATGGTTCGGCCCGCGGCCCATCGCCACGCCCTGCGGCGTGCCGGTGGCGATGACGTCGCCCGGCAGCAGAGTCATGAAGCGGCTGATGTAGGATACGATCTCGGCCACGCCGAAGATCATGTCGGCGGTCGTGCTGTCCTGCATCGGCTGGCCGTCCACCTCCAGCCACAGGCGCAGCGCCTGCGGGTCGGGCACCTCGTCGCGGGTGACCATCCAGGGACCGATCGGGCAGAAGCTGTCGGCGCTCTTGCCCTTCACCCACTGGCCGGTGCTCTCGGTCTGGAAGGCGCGCTCCGACACGTCGTTGAGGACGCAATAGCCGGCGATGTGGTCGAAGGCGTCGGCCTGATCGACGTAGCGGGCGGTGCGGCCGATGACGATGCCGAGTTCGACCTCCCAGTCGAGCTTGGTGGCGCCGCGCGGCATCTGGACCGGGTCGTTGGGGCCGCAGATGGCGGTGGTCGCCTTCATGAACAGCACCGGCTCCGCCGGCTCGGGCAGGCCGGATTCGGCGGCGTGGGCGCGGTAATTGAGCCCGACGCAGACCACCTTGGACACGCCGGTGACGCAGGGGCCGAGCCGGGTCCCGTCTGGCACCTGGGCCAGCCGGTCGGTGTCGAGCGTCCGGAGATGGGCCAGACCGTCCTCGGTCAGCGTGGCCGGGCCGATGTCCGACACCACGCCCGACAGGTCGCGGATCACGCCGTTGCGGTCCAGAAGGCCCGGACGCTCATGGCCCGGCGGGCCGAATCGCAGAAGTTTCATCAGGCTAAACCCTTCCCGTTCCCGAAGGTTGAGCCGCGCCTCTCCTCCGGTGAGTGCTGTCCGGTTCCGGCCGAAGCCGGAAAGGGGCTGTTCCGTCGCGGTCCGGTCTGGTGTACCCTTTTTTCAGCCCATGGGGAAACCAGACGGGAGGCGGATATGCCGGTGTGGCGCCGTTACCTCGTGAAGGAATCGACCGGGCGGCTGGTCGAACTGCCGAGCCGCCAGTACGATCGTGCCGACGACGGCACGGCGCCGATTCCCGACTACGCCGGTCGCTGCGTTGAACTGGTGTCGGCGGTGCTGGTCGGCAAGCAGGGCGCCACCCCCACGGTGACCGAGGTCGCCTTCACCAAACTGTATTTCGACCAGTCGGGATTCGTAGACGCCGCCAAGCGGGAGCGGATGATCCGCCTGATGCTGGAAAGCTGCGCCGACCGGCGCTGCCGCAGGCCGGCCCGGCGGACGGGGGGCACCGACTGCGACGCTCTGGAGGAGCGCGCCGACGCCGCGCGCAGCGAGCTGATGCGCGACTTCGAATGGGCGCCGGCCCCGGCCGAGGTCACCGCCGCGCTGTTCGTCCTGGGACCGCCCGGCAGCGCAGCGCCGTTGCACTGACGCCCCCCTTTTGCCCGTCGCCTCCCCCGAAAAGTCACATCCCCCGGCCTCTTCCCCCGTGTCCGGACGCCCCCATATGGCTGCTGGCACAGGAGGAGTCCCGATGCATCGTCGTGCCGCCATCCCCCGTTCGTTGCTCACCCGGCCCACGCTTGCCCGCGTCCGGCAACTCGCTCTGATCGGCACGGGGTGGAGCCTGATCGGCCTGGGCGCCCTGATGTCGCCGTTGCCGGGGCCATTCGGCTTTCCGGTGGCGCTTGCCGGCGGGGTGATCCTTCTGCGCAACTCAGCGGACGCCCGCCGCCTGTTCGTGCGGCTGAAGCGCCGCCACCCCCGTCTGCTCAGCCCGGTCGAGCGCATCCGCGTCAAGCTGCGCCACCGCCGCAACGCGGCCAAGGCCAAGGCGGCCGCCACGGCCTGATGGGGCTGCACGGCCGCTCGTCCAACCCTCGTTCTTCCTGTGATCAGGCTTGAGCGGACCCGCGCGCGTCTGCCGGTGGGCAACCGCGAATCGCCCACCGGGATCCGGTCCCTTGCCCGCGGTCAGGCCCGTTTGCGGGCGGCGGGCTTCTCGTCGCTGTCCCCGTCGGATTTCGCGGCGTCGGATTTCGCGGCGTCGGACTTCGCAGTGTCGGGCTTTTTGGCCGCCGCCTTCTTCGGAGCGGCCTTCTTCACCGCGTCCTTCTTGGCCGGCTCCTTCTTCGCCGCCGTCGCCTTGGCCTTCGTCGCCTTCTCGGCCTTGGCGGGCGCTTCGGCGCCATCCGCGGCGGGTTCGGCCTCCTTCGGGGCCTTGCCCTTCTTGGCGGCATCCTTGGCGGCCTTGGCCTCCAGAAGCTCCAGCGCCTGCTCCAGCGTCACGCTGTCCGCTTCCGTGCCCTTGGGGATGGAGGCGTAGACGGAGCCGTGCTTGACGTAGGGACCGAAGCGGCCCGAACCGGTGGTCACCGGCTTGCCGGTCTTCGGATGGTCGCCCAGCGTCTTGGCGGGAGCGGACGCCTTCTTGGCCGCGCCGGCCAGCAGGTCGACCGCGCGGTTGATGCCGATGGTCAGCACGTCGTCGTCGGGCGTCAGCGACTTGTAGACGCTGCCGTGCTTCAGGTAGGGGCCGAAGCGCCCGATGCCGGCGCTGATGTCCTCACCCGTCTCCGGGTGGTTTCCGATGCTGCGCGGCAGGGCGAGCAACTTCAGCGCCGTGTCGAGGTCCACGTCGGCGGCGGCCATGCCCTTGGGCAGCGAAACGCGCTTGGGCTTCGGCGCCTCGACCTTGACCTTCTTCTTGCCCTTGGTCTTCTTGCCGTCGACCGGCGCTTCCTCCGCGACGGCCTCGGCCGGAGCGGCGGCCACCGGGGGCGGGCCGAGCTGGATGTAGGCGCCGTACGGGCCGCGCCGCACCGTCACCGGCAGGCTGGTCTCCGGATCGTTGCCCAACTCGCGCGGGCCTTCCTGCGCCTCGCCGTTCTCGTCGTTGGCAACGGCGAGCGGGCGGGTGTAGCGGCATTCCGGATAGCGCGAGCAGCCGATGAAGGCGCCCATCTTGCCGAGCTTCAGCCCCAGCCGACCCTGGCTGCACACCGGGCAGACGCGCGGGTCGTGGCCCGGCGTGTCGCTGTTGCCATTGGTCGGGAAGAAGTGCGGCCCCAGCTCCTCGTCCAGCGTGGTCAGCACCTGGGTGATCGTCAGGTCCTTGGTTCCATCCACCGCGACGTGGAAGGCGCGCCAGAAGTCGCGCAACACGGTCTTCCAGTCGATCCGCCCGTCGGAGATCTCGTCGAGCTTGTTCTCCAGGTCGGCCGTGAAGTTGTATTCGACATACCGGTTGAAGAAGTTCTTCAGGAAGGCGGTGACCAGACGGCCGCGGTCTTCCGGGATGAAGCGCCGCTTGTCCAGCCGCACGTAGTTGCGGTCCTGGAGCACCTGGAGGATGGAGGCGTAGGTGGACGGGCGCCCGATGCCCAGCTCCTCCAGCTTCTTCACCAGACTCGCCTCGGTGTAGCGGGGCGGCGGCTGGGTGAAATGCTGTTCCGGGCTGATGTCGCCGCGGGCGAGGGCGTCGCCCTGGTCCATGGCGGGCAGGCGGCGCTCCTGGTCGTCGTCGGCGGCGCCGTCGTCGCGGTCCTCCTGGTAGACCTTGAGGAAGCCGTCGAACACGACGACCGAGCCGGTGGCGCGCAGCACGACGTCCTTGGACGGCGAGGCGATGTCCACCGCCACCTGATCCAGAACCGCGCTCTCCATCTGGCTGGCCAGCGTGCGCTTCCAGATCAGCTCGTAGAGCCGCAGCTCGTCGCCTTCCAGGTAGGTCGAAACCTCCTCCGGGCGGCGGAACAGGTCGGTCGGGCGGATGGCCTCGTGGGCCTCCTGGGCGTTCTTGGCGGCGGTCTTGTAGACGCGCGGCTGCGCCGGGACGTAGCGCTCGCCCCAATGGGAGCCGATCAGGTTGCGGGCGCTCTCGATGGCCTCCTGCGACAGGCTGACGCCGTCGGTTCGCATGTAGGTGATCAGGCCGACCGTCTCACCGCCGATGTCCACGCCCTCGTAGAGCCGCTGCGCGGTGCGCATGGTGCGGGTGGCGCCGAAGCCCAGCTTGCGCGAGGCCTCCTGCTGCAGGGTCGAGGTGGTGAAGGGCGGGGAGGGGTTGCGGCGGCTCTGCTTGCGCTCCACCGTCGCGACCGAAAAGGCCTGCGGGCTGATGCGCGCCACCGCGGCCTCCGCCGCCTCGCGAGCGGGCAGGGCGAACTTGTCGAGCCGCTTGCCGTCGAGCTGGGTGAGCTGGGCCGTGAAGGAGGCACCGCCCGGCGTGGCGAAGCCCACCTCGATGGTCCAGTACTCCTGCGGCTTGAAGACCTCGATCTCCGACTCGCGTTCGCAGATCAGGCGCAGCGCCACTGACTGCACGCGGCCCGCCGAGCGGGAGCCCGGCAGCTTGCGCCACAGCACCGGCGACAGGGTGAAGCCCACCAGATAGTCGAGGGCGCGGCGGGCCAGATAGGCATCCACCAGCTCCCGAGAGACGTCGCGCGGGGCCTCCAGAGCGGCCTGGACGGCGCTCTTGGTGATTTCGTTGAAGGTGATGCGCTGGACCTTGGAATCGTCGATCAGCCGCTTTTCGCGCAGCAGTTCCGACAAATGCCAGGCGATGGCTTCCCCTTCGCGATCCGGGTCGGTTGCGAGATAGACGCGTTCGGCCCCTTTGACCGCCTTGGCGATCTCGTCGATGTGGCGCTTGGAGCGGTCGCCCAACTCCCAGTCCATGGCGAAGTCCTCGTCCGGACGCACCGATCCGTCGCGCGCCGGAAGGTCGCGGACATGGCCGAAGCTGGCGACCACGGTGTAGTCCGAGCCAAGGTATTTGTTGATGGTTTTCGCCTTGGCCGGCGATTCGACGATGACGACGTTGCTGCCCGGCAAGAGTCCGCGCCCCTGAAAGTGCCTATCCCATACACCGGCGGTGCGGATCGGGATCAGATCAGGTTCACCTGATTCCCAGGCTGGCGCTGGACACGGCCCGCAAGCTCAAGTTCCAGCACCACGGTCAACACCACCGGAGCGGACAATTGGCACCCGCGGACGAGTTCGTCAATGGCAACCGGCGTGTGACCGAGGTTTTCCAGGATGACGGCGCGCGCCGATTCAAGGTCCGCCTCGGACGGAACGGCGGGGCGGGCCTGGGCGAACAGGTCGCTCTGGCGCTCCCGCAGGGTTGGCGGCGACAGGTTGTCCAGCGCCCGCAGCACGTCATCCACCCCTTCCACCAAGGCCGCCCCCTGACGCAGAAGATTGTTGGTGCCCTGGCAGCGCGGGTCGAGCGGGGAGCCGGGAACGGCCATCACCTCCCGTCCCTGTTCCAGCGCCATGCGCGCGGTGATGAGGGAGCCGGAGCGCAGCGCCGCCTCCACCACCAGCACCCCCAGCGACAGGCCGGAGATCAGCCGGTTGCGGCGCGGGAAATGGCGGGCCTGCGGCGTGGTGCCGACCGGGCTTTCCGCCAGGATCACCCCCTGCTGCACTATGTCGCGGTAGAGTCTTTCGTTCTCCGGTGGGTAGACGACGTCGGCGCCGCCCGCCACCACCGCCGCCGTTCCGCTGCCGAGCGCCCCGGCGTGGGCCGCCGTGTCGATCCCGCGCGCCAGCCCGGAGACGACCAGCAGCCCGGCCTCCCCCAGTTCCCGCGCCAGCCGTTCGGCGAATTTCTTGCCGTTCATCGAGGCGTTGCGCGCCCCGACCAACGCCACGGCGCGCCGTTGCAGCAGATGCGGGTGACCGAGGACCGACACCGCCGGGGGCGCGTCGTCCAGCGCCGCCATGGGTTCCGGATAGTCGGGCTCGCAGGAGCAGATCAGGCGGGCGCCGATGCGGTCGTTGGCGGCCAGTTCGCGGTCTATGTCCGCCTTCGGCGCGATGCGCAGCGGCTTGGTCCGCCCGCCGCGCCTGGCGAGGTCGGGCAGCGCTTCCAGCGCGGCGCCGGCGCTGCCGAACCGCTCCAGCAGGCGGTGGAAGGTGATCGGCCCGACATTCTCGGTTCGAATGAGTCGGAGCCAGTCGAACCGCTCGGCGGCGGACAGGGTGCGGCGCGGTTGAGTCATGCGCCCATTCATACAACCGCTGTCGGGGCGCGATCAACACGCAAACGTGTGCGTCGGCGCTCTTCTCAGGGACTCGACAGGGCGGTCATTTGCGCCAGAAGCCGAAGAGCCCTTTCTTCTTCGGGGGGGCCTCCGGTTCGGGTTCCAGTTCCGGTTCCGGCTCCGGCTCGTCGTCGAAGGAAAAGGGATCGTCCTCGGCGTCGGCTTTTGCGGTTCCGGCCGGCCCGGTTTCAGCCTTGGACTCGTCCGGATCATCGTCGCTGTCGAAGGAGAACGGGTCCTCGTCCGGTTCCGCATCCGTCTTGGCGGGGAGGGCCTCGGCCGTTTCCTCCGTTTCGTCATCGTCGAAGCTGAAGGGGTCGCCGTCGTCGGAGTTGTCGGCCGAGTCGGTCGCCTCGGCCGTTTCGTCCTCACTCTTCTCCTCCGTGTCGCCGGTGTCGAAGCTGAAGGGATCGCCACCGTCCTCGTCCTCGTCCTCATCGAAGCTGAAGGCGCTGGCGTCACTCCCGCCCGCTTCGTCGTCGTCCTTGGCCTCGTCTTCATCGTCGTCGAAGCTGAAGGCGGAGAAATCCGAGGATTCTTCCTCTTCGTCGTCGCCACCACCGCCGAGGGCCGTGGCGGCAACGGCGACCGCGCTCGCCGCGCTCTGGCCGCGGCGCATCTCAGCCTTGAAGCGCTCAAGCTCCTCGCGGAAGCGATCCTCGGCCTCGCTCCAGCGCTGGCGCTCCTGGTCGAGGGTGGCGAGAAGTTCCTCTTCCCGCTTGCGGGCGGCGGTGCGTTCCGTGTCGAGCGCCTGGATCAGTTCCTCTTGGCGTTGGAGAAGCGACTCGTGCCGCGTTTCCATCGCGTCGATGACCTCGCGCACATACTGCTCGAAGGCGCGGAACTGGAGCGCCAGAAGGTCTTCATCGGCGTTGGCTGTCGCTGCGGTGGCCGCCGCCTTCGCGGCCTTGGTCGCCTTGGTCGTCCGCGTCCCGCTGGGTGCCGGCGGCGGGGAGGGGATTGCTGCGGCAGGGGGCGTGCGCGAACCGGTGGGCGTGGCGCCGTCACCCCCCAGCCAGCGTGACACCAGAATATAGGAAACCTGAAGCTCCTCCGCGATGCGGCGATAGCTCCAGCCTTGAGCGCGCAGCCGTTCGGCCATGCGCTGGCGATCCGGCTCCTCGCTGGGCGTCGCCGGGCGCGTGGGCAGGGAGGATGTCGGGCCGATCCCCTCGGTGGGGGTCGCGACGACGATCACATCCTTCAGTTTCTGGTCGGCCATCGGGTCTCCGCCGTCCTGCGCGCAGGGCGTTCTTTACCGCGATGTTGGCCGCGTTCGGGGGGCGCTGTCGATCCGGGACGGGTCCCGGTTGAAGCAGTCTGGGAGGGAAACCCGCCGGACCGGGCCAATTCGCGCCGGTCCGGTCCGGTCCGGCCCAGTCAGTTCAGTTCCTGGATGTGCTCGACATAGCCTGACAGGGCGGCGATCCCCTGCTCGGTCAGTTCGATGAAGACGCGGCGGCCGTCCTTCTCGTCGGCAATCCGGCGCACCAGCCCGCGGTCGTGCAGTTCGGTGATCCGCCGCAGCGCCGTGGTCTGCGCCACGCCGGAGGCCATGCACAGCGACGACACGGAAATCCGCCGCCCGCGCAGATGGTTGGCCATCAGATCCAGCAGCATGTCCCAGCAGGGGTCCTCGAACAGCCCCTTTGGAAAATACTTGTCGCGGGCGACGCGGGATTGCTGGAGCGTCCTCAGGACCGCCAGCCGTTGGTTCTCTCCTGTCGCGGCGGAGGTGGAGGCGGGGGGATTGGGAACCGGGACCGGGACCGGAGCGGCCGCCGCCGGCTGACCATCCCGCAGCGCCTTGACCGCTTCGATGAGGGCGAGGCCGTGGCGGTAGGCGTCCTCCAGCGCACCCTGCAACTCGCCATTGCCGGCGGGCGGCGGCGGGGCGGGCAAGGAGGCCACCGCCTGATGGGCGGCCAGAGCGCGGGCGAGCGCGCCGTGAAGCTGGCTGCCATCCTGCGGATCGCTGACGAAATCCGCCGCGCGCAGATGCATGGCGCGGACGACGTCGGCCGCCGTGGCGTTGGGCGCGACGACGATGACCTGGAGGTGCCGCTGCACGCTCTTGCGCATCCGCTCGACCAGTGCCAGCCCGTCGAAATGGGGAAGAGCCAACTCCACCGCCACGATGCCGATGCTGCCGTCCGCCTCCAGCGTGTCGAGTGCCGCGATGGGGTCGTGGGTCACATGGATGCGGTGGCCGTTGCGTTCGAATGCGTCGTGCATGCCGATCCCCAGCGCGCGGTCCGCGCAGGCGATCAAAATGGACGTCGCCGAAACATGAAGGCCGGTGGTGGTCTGGACCGGGCGCACCGGCCACGCCAAGGGTCGCTCCAACTCGATCCGCATCGAAGCCCTTCCCCCGTTGGGTGCATGGAATGCTGTGCTTAAGGATTACCACGCAAAGCAAACCATCATGGATGCAATCATGGTCCAAAATAGAGCGATCGATAAATGTCTCAAAATTCCGCAAAAATTCGATGGATTAGGCTAAATGGCATAAGACGGCGGAAGAGGGGCGTCGTCTATTCTTGGTTTGATAAGTCAAATTCAACGGATTGCCCTTTTCGGTTGCGGTGCGGTGGGCGAGGGTGCGTGTTCGGCGGGGTCGGGCCGGAGCGGAGCCATGTCGCCAGGGTCTTCTCCAGACTGGACCCGTCTCGGAAACGGCGGTGCGGGCGATGCGCGTAAGGTGGCCGCACCCCTTGCCGGCACCGGACCCATGCGCCTCACCCTGACGACCAAGATCATTTTGCTGTTGCAGGTGGCGCTCTGTTTCGCGCTGCTCTCCACCGCGGCGCTCTCCTATCTGAAGATGGAGCGCATGGTGGAGGACACCGTGGCGTCCCGCTTCACCGTCGCCTTGCGCGGGCTGGCGGGGGAGGTGGAGGGCGCCGTCAGCCTTGGCGTGTCGATCACCGCCCTGCGCAATCTCGACGCGCTGATCCAGCGCGCGATGGCGCGGGACGACCGCATCACCGGTCTGGTCCTGTTCACCGACACGGGCGAGGTGCTGGCGGCGGCGGGCCGGGGGGCGGGACACGGTGGGCCGGTAGGAACGATTCCCGCCGGCTGGAAGGGTGCCTTCGCCCGCGACGGCAAGTCCGACCGGGTGGCGGCCGTCGCCGACGGCGACAGCCAGGCGCTTCTGCTCGGCATCCGCAACGCCTTCGGCGGCGTCGCCGGCGGCGTCGCTCTGACCTATTCACTGGGCGAGGTGCAGGCGGGCATCCGCGGCACCATTCCGGACCTGCTGCTGTCCGGCGGCATCAATCTGGTGACCGGGCTTCTCGTCACCATGGTCGCGGTCTGGCTGCTGCTGCGTCCGATCCAGCGGCGGCTGCGCGAGATGACCGTCAGCATCAATCAGCTGGGCATGGGCGAGCCGCCCAACCTGACCCCGGAGCTGGTGGCCTTCGCCCCCGGCCTGAAGGAGTTCGCCGACCGCATCCTGGAACAGCAGCAGCACGGCGCGGAGGAGGACCATCCCCAGCCCGCCGGTCCGGCGGCGGAAGCCGCGCGCCCGGCGGGAGTCACGCCATGAAGCTGTCCTTCATCCGCCGCCTGAACTGGATGCTGACGGGCGTCGTGTCCGTCCTGATGCTGGTCAGCCTTGCTGTCCAGACCAACCACGTCAACACGCTGTTCCGCCCGCTGATCGAGCCGGAACTGGCCCGCAAGGCCGAGGTCGTCGGGTCCTACGTGGTGGCGCAGATCGACCGCGCGGTGGCGCTGGGCTTCGAGCTGGACAAGCTGGTCGGGGTGGACGAGCTGCTGTCCGACGCGCTGGCCGCCAACCCGGACGTCAAGTATCTGGCGCTGGAGATCGGCGGGCGCCTCCACGCCTTCTCCGGGACCGAGGAGGCGCGGTCCGGCAGCCGCCTGACCGTGGCCGATGCCCCGCCGGAGGGCGAGTCCCCGCAATTCCTCGACACCGTCCTGGCGCTGGAGGGCAACGAGGCGGCGCGGCTGCATGTCGGCGTCGATTCCGGCTATGTCCGCTCGGCCATGAACGAGGTGGTGTTCGACCTCGGCTCCGTGCTGATCGTCGCCATCCTGCTCAACATCGAGATCCTGCTGCTGGTCGTCGGCTCCTCCGTCGCGGCGCCGCTGCGCCGGGTGACGGCGGTGATGAAGCAGGCCGCCGACGGGCATCTCGGCGTGCGCGTCGCCTCGCGCAACCGCGACGAGGTGGGCGAGCTGTCGCGCGCCGTCGACTGGGCGCTGGACAGCGTGCAGCACAAGGCCGACATGACCGCCTCCGAGCAGGCCATGACCAAGATCGGCATGATGCAGCGGGTGGTGGAGCTGCGTTTCGCCATCTTCATCTTCTCCCTGGCGGAGGAGCTGACCCGCACCTTCCTGTCCGTCTACATCAAGCAGCTGTTCGAGCCGGTGCCCGGCCTGTCGATGGAGATGGTCATCGGCGCGCCCATCGCCCTGTTCATGCTGCTGTGGGCGGTCAGCCAGCCGATCGCCGGCAGCGTGTCGGAACGGCGCGGGCGGCGCGCCGTCTTCCTCGGCGGGGCGCTGCTGTCCTTTGTCGGTCTGGTCGGCTCCGGCCTCGCCACCGACCTCATCCAGCTCATCGTCGCGCGCTGCCTGACCGCCGTCGGCTACGCCAGCGTCTTCATCGCCGCCCAGGGCTTCGTCATCGACGCCACCGACCCCAAGCAGCGCGCCCAGGCCATTGCCATGTACGCCGGCGGCATCCTCAGCGCCGGCGTCTGCGGCCCGGCCATCGGCGGCGTGATCGCCGGGCAGGTGGGCTTCCGCACGACCTTCCTGATCTCCGCCGGGCTGGCGCTGCTGGCCGCCTTCATGGCGTGGCAGGTGCTGCCGCGGGTGCGCGCGGCGCAGGGGAAATCCAGCCGCGGCCTGCGTCTGGCCGATGCCGTGCTGTGCCTGCGCAACCCGCGCTTCGTCGGGCTCGCCGTCTTCAGCGCGGTTCCGGCCAAGCTGGGGCTGACGGCGCTTCTGTTCTTCCTGCTGCCGCTGGCGCTGGACGACCAGGGGGTCAGCCAGTCCTGGATCGGGCGCGTGCTGCTGCTCTACTGGCTGCTGATGATCGTGGTGTCGCCGATGGCGGCGAAGCTGTCCGACCGCTCGGGCCAGCGCGGCGGCTTCCTGGTGGTGGGCGGATTGGTCGCCGCCGGGGCGGCCTGGGTGCTGTCGATGCCGGGTTCGCTCGGCACGGCGCTGGCCGGAGTCGCCCTGCTGGGGGTGGCGCACGCCATGCTCGGCGCGCCGCAGCTCGCCATGCTCGCCGACGTCTGCGTCAAGGAGCGGGCGGCGCTGGGCGAGACCACGGTGATCGGCATGTTCCGTCTGATCGAGCGGCTGGGCTCCGTCGTCGCCCCCTTCCTGGCCGGGCTGTTCCTGGCCCATTACGGCTACGCCGGGGCGCTGAAGGGCATCGGCGCGGTGCTGGCGGCCTGCGTCGCCGTGCAGCTGCTGCTGAGCGCCCTGTTCCGCCCGCGCCCGCCCGCCGACTTCCCGCAGAGGACCCCCGCATGAGCCTGTCCCGCCGCACCGTCCTGACGGGAGCCCTCACCGCTGGAACGCTGGCGGCCAGCGGCGTTCCGGCCCTTGCGCAGCCATCCTTCGCTCCGGCGGCCAGGACCTTCACCGCCGCCAAGCCGGCGCGCATCGTCGTGCTGACCCCGCGCAAGGATGTGGGCGACGTGCTGGGCCTGCGCGACTTCATCGCGTCGAGTGGCCTGTCCGCCACGGTGGAGGTGCGCGAGGTGCCGCAGGCCTCCGCCATGCCGACGCTGCTGCCGGATATCCGGGCGTCCAAGCCCGATCTGGTGGTGACCGTCTTCACGCCGCTGACGCTGGGAGCGGTCGGGCGCTATGACGATCCGGACCCGTCGCGTTTCCTGACCGACGTGCCGGTGGTCTTCACCTCGGTCACCGACCCGGTAGCCTCGCGCGTCGTGCGCGCGCTCGACCGTCCGGGGCGCGCGGTCACCGGCACGCGGCACATCGCGCCGGCCGCGGTGCAGATGAAGACGATGCTGTCCTACCGGCGCTGGAAGAAGATCGCCGCGGTCTACAACCCGGCCGAGGACAACATGGTCGTCGCCGTGCGCGACCTGAAGGAGGAGGCCGCCCGCCAGGGAGTGGAGATCCACGACGCCGCGCTGCCGCGCGACGCCGCCGGGGCGCCGCAGGCCGCCGCCATCCCCGACCTGATCGCCGACGCGGCGCGCGCCGGTGCGGAGCTGGTCTACATCGGTCCGGACACGCTGGTCGCCTCCAACAACAACGCCGTGGTGGCGGAGCAGGCGCTGGCCCACCGGCTGGCCACCTTCTGCTCCACCGAGTTGCCGATCCGCCGGGCCAACCTGCTGATGGGGCTGGTCAGCCCGGCCGTCAACGTCGGGCGCTTTGCCGGGCTGAAGGCGGTGGAGATCCTGACCGGGGCCAAGCCCGCCGACACCATCCCGGTGGAGACTCTGAACCGCTTCTCCCTGCTGCTGCGCATCGGGGCGGCCAAGCAACTGGACCTCTACCCGCCGATGCGCCTGCTCAACATCGCCGAAATCGTCCAGGACGCCTGACATGACGGTCCTCTTATCCCCCGAACAGACGGTCCATACGGGCATGCTGCGCGTCCGGTGCGGCGAGCCGGTCTGCGTTCCCTACCGCATCCGCTTCCTCGGCCCCGCCGACCTGCCGGCGCTGGAGGCGTTCCGCGGCTACATCTTCGGGCAGTTGCCGGACATCGACGCCTATTTCCCCGAAACGCCGGAGTTCGCCGGTCTGCATCTGGGCGAGCGCGGCGTGACGCTGGGGCTGGAGGCCGAGGGTCGGCTGATCGGCTGCGCCATCCTGGGCCTGCCGCAGCCGGGCATGCCGGCCTTCGTGGACGATCTGCCGGGCACGCGCCCCGCCGTCACCGCCACCGCCCATATGGCGAGCTGCATGGTCCACCCGGACTTCCGCGGCAACGGGCTGCAACGGCTGCTGGTGACGCTGCGCACGCTCCACGCGCTGGGAGCCGGGCGCCCGCACCTGTTCTCGCGCGTCGCCCTGTCCAACCCCCGCAGCCTGGCGAACCTGCTGTCCGGCGGCTTCCTGGTGCGCCAGGTGCTGGTCATGCACGCCAGCGGCCGGCTGCGCTATCTGCTGCACCGCGACCTGGGGGCGGCGCCGCCCGCCTGGGTGCCGGGCAGCGAGCGCGTCTTCGCCGTTCCGGAGCTGGACGAGCAGCGGGCGGTGATCGAGGCCGGCTGGATCGGGCATTTGGTGGAACTGGACGGCCCCGTGCCGCTGGTCACCTACGCGCGCCCGGTGGAGGCGGTGCAGGTCGTAGCCCAGGATGCCGCGCTGGAGGTCACGCCGTGAGCACTCCTCTCAAGACGGCGGTCGTCGTCGATCCCTATTCCACCGGCATCCTTCTGGCGCCGCGGCTGCGCGCGCGGGGCTACGAAGTGGTCGCGGTGCAGAGCCGCCCGGACCTCGCCCCGTCGCTGCTGCGCAGTTACCAGCCCGACGACTTCGCGGCGCACATCCTCCATGACGGCGACCTCGACGCGCTGGCGAGGACGCTGCGCCCACTGGCCCCGGCCTTCATCCTGCCGGGCAATGAGTCCGCGGTGGAGTTGACCGACGCGCTGGGCGCCGTTCTGGGCACGCCGGGCAACAGCCCGAAGCTGACCGCCGCGCGCCGCAACAAGTTCATGATGATCGAGCGGCTGGCCGCCGCCGGCCTGCTGACCGCCCGCCAGACCATGGCGACCGGTGCCGCGGAGGCGGTGGAGTGGGCGGCACAGGCGGGCTGGCCCGTGGTGGCGAAGCCGATGGCCAGCGCTTCCACCGACCATGTCTATTTCTGCGACACCCCCGCGCAGCTGCGCGCCGCCGTGGACGCCATCCTGGGCAGCCGTGACTTCTGCGGTTCGGCCAACGAGCGGGTTCTGGTGCAGACCTACCTCGACGGGCTCGAATACGTCGTCAACACGGTCAGCCGCGGCGGGCGCCACTATGTCTGCGACGTGCTGCTGTCCGCCAAGCGGGCGCTGAACGGGTCCCCCTTCGTCTACGATTATTACCGGCTCCTGCCGCCGGAGGAACCGGTGGCGCAGGCGTTGATGGCCTACATCCGCCGGGTGCTCGACGCGCTGGAGATCACCGACGGCGCCGGCCATGCCGAGGTGCGGATGACCGCCCGCGGCCCGGCGCTGGTGGAGATCGCGGCGCGCGCCATGGGGCCGGCCGGCTCGACCACCGGCATCGCGGCGGGCACCGGGCACGATCAGGTCGATCTGCTGGTCGATGCCTTCGACGGGGCGGCGGCGGTCGGGCCGCTGCTCGACGGCCATTACCGGTTCCAGGCCGACGCGATGGTCCTCTATCTGCCGGTTCTCGTGTCGGGCCGGGTGGAGGCTTTGCCGGACCTCTCCATTCTGGACGGCATGGCGAGCGTGCGCGGCTACGCCCTGGTGCCGCGGGTCGGGGACGAGGTGGTGCCGACGCTCGATCTGACGCAGGTGCTGGCGAAAATCTATCTGGCGCATCCGGACCGCGCCGTGTTCGAGCGCGACTGGGCTGCCATCCGCTCGCTGGAGGATCGCCTCCAGCCGACCGTCGCGTAGCGTCGGAGCGGACGGGCAGCGATGGCGCATGTCCCCTATGAGCAGCGCTGGGCCGCGGCCCGCAAGCGCTTCGAGGCTGCAACGGCGAAGCATCGGCCGAAGGACGCCAAGGCGGTCGCCGCCGCGCTGAACGGCGATGCCGCGCTGGTCAAGGCGCTGAAGGCCGGCGACGCCGTCCACCGTGCCGTCACGGCTGGCGAGGAGGCCGTGAAGGGTCTCGTTGCCGCGGGGAAGGACGCCGTGAAGGCGCGCAAGGCCTATCTGGCCACGCTCGGCAAGGCCTTGGACGAGGATACGGCAAGCCGTGGCGACAAGGCCGCGGCGACGGCCTGCGAGCGGGCGATGAAGGCGCTCGCCAAGGACCTCGCTGACCTGGAGGAATCCATCGGCGGGGACGCCGACCGCCTCAAGGCGCAGGCCGCTCAGGCCGAGAAGGACGCCGCCTCGTCGGAGCGCGCGCAGAAGCGGTGGGAGGCGAACATCAACGGCGCGCTCGCCCGCGCCGCCGCAGGGGTCGCCAAGGTGCGCGCCAAGCCGACGCCGGATACCTACAACGAGCTGTTCCCGGCGCTGGCCCGCGATCTCGCCACCCAACTCGCCGCGGCGAAGGCGCTGGACGGGCTGCGCGCCGATCCCGACTTCTACCGCCGGAAGCTCGCCCCCTGGGCCGGGCAGGGCGGCGACGGGCCGCCGATGCGCGTGCCGCCAGACTACACCGCCCGCCAGATCACCGACCTCATCAAGGAGTTCGCCACCGTCTGCAAGGGTGTGGTGCAGCTGGTGGGCGGCCGCTGAAGCGAGGCGGGGAGCGAAGCCGCCGTTTTGGACCCATTCGGTTCCGGTAGTGGTGGGAGAGGAGCAATCGCCGATTCCGAGGGGCGCGCCCGCCTCCTACCATGCAGGCCGATAGGGTGAATGTTTGGTTAAGCGGAGGAGCTGAGACATGGGTGGTCCCCTGAAGCGCATCGACATCCCGGACATCCTGACCCAGAAGGACTGGGACAAGAAGAAGGGCGCCATCGCCAAGATCGCCGGCAAGACCGGTGTCGGCGATGCGATGAAGGCGGTCGACAAGGCGCACGGCGCCATCGACTGGAAGAAGCTGAGCGTGTCGGTGAACGCGCCCAGCAACGCGACGCTGGACGATCTCGACTCGCTGCTGGACGAGGCGCGGGCGGAGTACAAGCGCTCGGTCGAGCCGCTGCGCACCCAGCTCCAGAAGCTCCGCGACTTGGCCGAGGCGACGGCGAAGAAGTTCAAGTCGAACAAGCTGATCCCGAAGGACTCTGCCGCCCACGCGGAGAAGGTGGCAAAGACCGCCGATCAGCTCTTCGTCGCCTTCAACCAATCCTCGCTCGGCGACAAGATCGTCGATGACTATGAAGGCATGAAGGACGCCATCGAGAAGGCCGACAAGGTGCGCGCCAAGGGGCGGGAGATTCTTGAAAAATACATGCTGTCCCTGGCGAAGAAGCTGAAGACGGCAAAGACGGTGGGCGATTACCAGGACCTGTGGAAGGAAGACATCCGCGGCGTCGGCACCCAGCTGCCGAAGATGCCGGAGCTGAAGGCTTTCCTGAAGGATTGGCGCAACATCTCCTCCCAGGACGGCATCCCGGAGACCGACGAGGACGTGAAGAGCCGCTGCAAGGAGGTGATGGCCGTGCTCGCCCGCATGGACAAGCAGATGAAGGCCATGGCCTGACCGTATTCAGCGCCGCGGCCCGTCGGGTGCCATCGGCTGCAAAGGGGTGGGAGCGTCCGGAAGTTCGCCTGTGTTCAGGCGGTTCCGGACGTTCTGCCTATTAGCGATCTCTGTTGAAATCACCACGTTCGGTCGTCAGCGCCAAGTACGGGCCGCATCCTCGATTGCGTGGTTAAAGCCACATTTTCTATAGGATTTACGATTGATGAAGCTTGTCGTGAATTTCTGAGTCGTTGTTGCGCCGATGGCTGATTATACTTCGCAGCATGGCCGGTTTCGGTTTCATGGGGTTTCGGCTTTAAATGCCTTGGTGCATCGGTATTTCCGCAGCAACCGTTTTGCGATACCTCTCATGATGGGCTTGGCTGAAGGCCATTCGACCTGCGGGTCGGGCTGCGGCCTGTGCCACGCGCCTGTCGAAGGAACTGTGCCCCGGTGCTTCCGCCGCCTGCCGTCATGCCGTCCGTAACCGCCATTATTGCGCGTCTCGCCCGACGGTTGGGCGCGGTTTTGCTCTTCGCTCTTCTTTTCACCACTCCGGCCCTGGCCACGGTCCTGCCGCAGGCGGAGCGCGGCGTGCTCGATCTGCGCGGCTGGTACGCGGACCTCGACGGACCGGTGTCGCTGGACGGCGAGTGGCTGGTGTCCTGGGACCGTTTGGCCGGTGAGGAAAGCCTGAACCCGCTGCCGGAACCGGACGGACGAATCTGGACGCCATTTACCCTGCCGGCGATCTGGAACGGCGCCGAGCGCCCGGACGGGCAGGAGATGGGCGGATTTGGCGCCGCCACCTTCCGCCTGAAGATTCTGCTGCCGCCCGGCATGCCGCCGCTGACGCTGAAGATGCCGCCGGTCAATTCGGCCATGCGGGTGTGGGTGGACGGCCGCTCGGTCGCCGCCGCCGGGGTTCCGGCCCTGGCCGCCGCGCAGGAGCAGTCCTCCTCCGTCTCCCGCTTCGTCACGCTGCATGGCGGCCAGCGGGTGATCGAACTGGCGGTGGAGGTCTCCAACCACTTTCATTTCGAGGGCGGGATCGGGCGCACGATCTATCTCGACGCCAACGGTGGGCTGTCGCGGCTGTGGCAGCGGCAGTTGATGACCAACGCCGGGGCGTTGATGTCCTTGTCCCTGATGGCGTTGTTCATCGGCGCCTTCCTCCGTCGGCGCCTCTCGGCGGCCCCGCTGTTCCTGGTCATGCTGCTGGCCGCCTGCGCCATGCGGCTGATCTGCACCAGCGAACTGCTGCGCGTCTTCTTCCCCGGCGTGTCGGAGGTGTGGGCCTACCGGCTGGAATATCTGCCGATCTACATGTTCTACCCGATCTACTTCCACTTGCTGCGCGAGCTGTTTCCCGGATGCCTGCACCGCGGGGTGGGGCGTGCCATGATGGCGGTCGCGGTGCCGGGCATGTTCCTGGTGCTGGTGACCGAACCGGCGCAATTCACCCGGTTGCGCGACGTGGCGAGCCTGCTGCTGGTGCTGTCGGCCCTGTACTTCGCGTGGCGCCTCACCGTCGCCGCCCTGCGTCGCCATTCCGGCGCGCTTCTGCTGGGGGCGGGGGCACTCGCCTTCCTGGGATCGGTGGTGCACGACGCGCTGATGTACGCGCATTTCTTCGAGAGCATCGACCTCGTGCCCTACGGGGCGCTGCTGTTCCTGTTCGGCCACGCGCTTGTGCTGGGGCGGCGGGTGGAGACGGCCTTCCTCAATGAGCGCCGGCTGTCGCAGGAACTGGTCGCCCTCAACGAGGGGTTGGAACTCCAGATCGCCGAACGCACCCGCGCCCTGTCGGACAAGTCCGCGACGCTGGAACGCTTCCTCGCCAACCTCAGCCACGAGGTCCGGACTCCGCTGAACGCCATTCTGGGCATGGTGCGGGTGATCCGTCGCGAGGGGGCGACCGACCAGTTGGACGAGCGGCTGCGCGTCGCGGACGGAGCGGGGCGGCACCTCGTCTCCATGCTCGACACCATCCTCGACCTGTCGCGCCTGGAGGCGGGCCGGATGGAATTGCACCCCCAGCCCACCGACGTGGTGGCGCTGGTCGAGGACGCGGTGGCGCTGATGCGCGCGGGCGCCGAGGAGAAGGACCTCGCCCTGTCCCTGACGGTCAGCGGGCTGGGGGCGGAGCGCTTTTGGATCGATCCATTGCGCTTGCGCCAGATCGTTCTGAACCTGTTGAGCAACGCCGTGAAATTCACCGAACGCGGCGGGGTGGAGGTGACACTGACCGCCAGGCCGCCGCCGCCGGATGCGGCCAGCGGGACGGTCGTCCTATGCCTGACCGTGGCGGACAGCGGTCCCGGTGTGCCGCGGGCGGCGCAGGGCATCATCTTCGAACCCTTTCATCGGCTGGAAGGAACCCGCCTGGAGGGCAACCGCCGCGACGGCGCCGGCCTGGGTCTCGCCATCGTGAACGGGCTTGTCCGGCTGATGGGCGGCGACGTTTGCCTGGAAGGCAGACCGGGCGGCGGCTCCCTCTTCACGGTCTCGCTGGCGACACGTCCACTGCCGGTGGCCGATCCGTCGCCGGACCGCGCCGCTCCCATGCCGGTGCCGGGAAGCCTGGACATCCTGGTGGTGGAGGACGCGCCGGAGAACCAAGCCATCCTTCGGGAGTATCTGGCGCCCGGCGGCCACCGCGCCGTCTATGTGGAGAGCGGGGAGGAGGCCTTGGCGGTTCTGGCGGCCAGGACTGTGGATGTCGTGCTGCTCGACATGCGGTTGCCGGGCATCGATGGGGTGGAGGTGACGCGGCGCATCCGCGCGTTGCCCGACGCCGAACGGGCGCTGGTGCCGGTGATCGCGGTGACCGCCAACAGCTCGCCGGAGGACCGGGCGGACTATCTGGAGGCCGGCGTGGACGAGGTGGTGGCGAAGCCGGTGGACCCCGACGCGCTTCAGGACGCGCTCGCCCGCCACGCGCCGTCCGGCTCGTGCGCGCCCGCTCCGTCCTTTGCGGTTCAGGGGGCGCCGCTCACCGGGAGACCGGTCACGGGCGGGCTCTCCAGCGCCGACCGCGCGCGGTTGATGGATCGCTTTGCCCAAGCCTGCCGGGATGTGCTGGCGGTTCTCGATGATGAGGACTCGCCGCCCCGGCGGGTCGTCGACGCGGCCCACCGCATGAAGGGCAGCGGCGGCACCTATGGATTTCCAGAGGTGAGCGCCGCGGCGCGGGCGCTGGAGCGGACGGCGCAGGCCGTCGAAAGCGGGAGCGGGGGGGCCGCTTCCATGCAAGGGGACACGGCGGCGCTGCGGGACCGGCTTCACGCCGCTCTACGCGCCATCGAAAAGGGGGAGGCGGGACTGACATGACGGTGACGAGAGTTGATGCGACGGGAGCGGCATCGGTGGGCAGGGCGGCATGAGCGTCGGATCGGAGCTGGTCGGGCGGACCGTGCTGGTGGTCGAGGATTCTCCCGAAACGCAGGATTTGATTGCCACTTATTTGGAGCACCAGGGGTTGCGGGTGCTGCGGGCCGCAAACGGGGCGGAACTGACGGAGCGCATCGCGCAGGATCGGCCGGACCTTGTGCTGCTCGACATCAACCTGCCGGATTGCGACGGGCTGGCCCTTGCCGAGCGGCTGAGGCTGGGGGAAACCGTTCCGCTGATCTTCGTGACCGGTCGCGACAGCCCGACCGACCGCATCGCCGGCCTGTCCCACGGCGGCGACTATGTGACCAAGCCGGTCGACCTGCTGGAATTGCTGATCCGCATCCGCAATCTGCTGCGCCGCTCGGGGGCATCCGCGAGTCCGTCCGTGCCCGCCGAAAGCGCCGCGGTTCCAGCGCCCGACGCGCCGCTTGCCTTCCGGGGTTGGCGGCTGGATCTGGTGCGCCGTGCGCTGTTCCGTCCCGACGGTTCCTATCTCGCTTTGACGACGGGGGAGTTCAATATCCTGGCGGCATTGGCGGCCATGCGGCCCAACCCGGTCAGCCGCGAATATCTGCTGGACGTGATCAGCAACCGCGACCCGCGCTCCATCAGCGAGCATACGGTCGATACGTTGATCACCCGGCTGCGTCGCAAGATGCGGCTGGATGACGGCGCGGCCTCGCCGATCGTTACCGTCCGTGGGGTCGGATATGCATTGGAATCTGACGAATCTTGACGATAATGATTAATATGCAATAATAAACCGCACGTTACTCTGTTCAAAAAGTATCAACGGCCGTTGATACGCGTTCGAACGGGGTAATGCTATACATCACCCAACGAATGATTGACGGTTCCAAGCGGGTACCTGGAGATGGCGGAGCGTTCCGTCGCATCGGGTCGCCGCGCCGGACCTGACACCGCCGCCGGCCAACCGGCGCGCGATCTGATGCGGGTGAGAGCGGCATGCAACGGTCCCTGGTTTCGCGTTCGGCGGAGCGTATCGCGCTGGCTGGTCAAACGGCGGCGGGTTGCCCAGCACCGAGTTACACGGCGGCACCTTCCATTCTGATCATCGGCAACGACAGCGCGGCTATCGTCGGCATTCGTGACTGTGCCCTGCGGCTCGGTCACCAGGTGCAGGACACGCGCGACGTGATCTCGGCGCTGGGCCTGCTCGACGTGGACCGCAGCGTCGGCGTCGTGTTCGTGGATGGTGGGTCGCCCTGGTTCGACGGGCTGGCGCTGATGGAGCGGCTGCACCGCACCCATCGCGGCCTCGCCTGCATCCTCTTCGCCCGCAACCCCGAGGCGGACGATGTGGTGCGCGCCCTGCGGCTGGAAGCTGCCGACGTGGTCACCGACCCGGAGGATGAGGCGCAGATCGAACGCGCGCTCGCCCGCGTCCTCAACGGCGGGGAGGGGATCGCCTCGTCGGCCCCGCATCGGTCGCCGGTGTCGATGGGCAGCCATGACGACGCGCTGGAGCAGGCCTACCGCCATGGGTTGGCGTTGGTCGAGACGGTGCGCGCCTTGCGCGGAGAGGCTGCGGCGGCCCGCGTGATGCCCTTCGTCGCGGCCCATCGCGCGGCCGCGGCACCAGCAACCGCTCCTGCTGCAATCGCAACCGCGGTTCACCCCGATTGCGAAGCGGCGGCCGAAGGCGGCGCGCCGGACAGCCTGGGCATTCTGACGGCGATCCGGCGCAAGCGCGCCGCCCGCGAGAAGTTTTTCCCCAAGGGCCTGTTCGAGGATCCCTGCTGGGACATGCTGCTGGACCTGATGATCAACCATCTTCAGGGGCGGCGGATTTCCGTGTCGTCGCTGTGCATCGCATCCGGCGTGGCGCAGACCACGGCGCTGCGCCGCATCACCGACCTGCACGACCGCGGGCTGGTCCGTCGCATCGCCGACGACAAGGACGGGCGCCGCGTCTTCATCGAACTGACCGAAGAGGGCGTCGCCGCCATGGAGCGTTACGTGGAGACGGTCGGCCCGCTGGGCTGATCGCCTTCCGCTCCCGCCTCCGCTTGGCGCGAGCAATCCGGCCAGGGGCAAGCGCAGGAAGGGAAGCGGCACTCGTCGCCGTTCACATCGCTGGCCTGCACGGCGATCTTGTAGCGCAGGCCGTGGGCCGACGGGGTGTCGATCAGGCCGCAGGCCTCGTAGACCTCGACGTTGACGCGGGCCGATTGCAGGGCAACCCGCGCAATCTGTTTTGGATCCTTCATCATCGCCGTCTCGGCCTCGCTTCCGCTGCGTCGTCGGTCCTTTCAACGCATGTTCGGAGCCGTTGTGCCAGGGCGTATCGGGAGGACTTCCTTTGGACGGCCACGGCCCCCTTACGGTTCGCGCCACATCGACCGATAGGCCTCCTCCAGCGATCGGGCGAAGGCCGGTGCGTCGCACAGCGGCGACCGGCGCATGCGCTCCCGCAGGCCGGCGCGCAGCGCGGCCAGGGACTCCGGGTCGCCGACCAGCGCGGCGGTCTTGGCGACATAGTCATCCGGGCTGTCCGCCACCAGCCGGTCGGCGAGGCCGAGCGTTTCCAGGAAGCTGCCCCCGATCCGTCCCGCCCAGCGGTCGCCGCGCAGGGTGACCACCGGCACGCCCATCCACAGGCTTTCAGCCGTCGTCGTGCCGCCACCGAATGGGGTGGGGGACAACGCGAGGTCAATGCGGTTGTGGCTGTTGAAATAGTCCGCCCGTGGCGTCTTTCCTTCCATGCGCAAGCGGTTCGCTGCGACGCCGTGCGCGGCGAACTGGTCGCGCAGAGCCTGCCGCACCCCGTAATCGGCGAACTCCCGCGATTTCAGCAGCAGGCGGGCTTGCGGCAGTGCGGTCAGGACCTGAGCCCACAGCGCGACGGTCGGCCGGGTGATCTTGGCCCGGTTGTGGAAGGCGCCGAGCGTGACCGGACCGCCGCCGAGCATGGGAAGCGGCCCGATCGGCACATCCTCCGCCGGCGGGGTGAAGCACAGGTAGCTGCCGGGCAGGCGCCAGACCTTCTCGGTGAAGAAGCGCTCTTCCCCCGGCGGCAGGACATGGCGGTCGGCGATGATCCAATCCATGGCCGACAGGCCGGTCGTCCCGAAGTAACCGAGCCAGCTCGCCTGGACGGGCGCGGGCCGCCGGGCGAACAGGGTGAGCCTGTTGTTTCCCGTATGGCCGGAGAGATCGACGAGGATGTCGATGCCGTCCCGCCGGATCAACTCGGCCACCGCCGCGTCGTCCATGCCGACGATCGGGCGCCATCCGTCGGCGGCGGCGCGAAGGCTCTCCGTCACGTCGTCGGTCCGGCCGTTGTTGGCGTAGCCGAAGGCGGTGACCGTCTTGCGGTCGTGCGCCCTCAGGACGCTTTCCAGGAAGTAGCCGACCGGATGGCTGTTGAAGTCGCTGGAGACGTAGCCGATGCGCAGTGGGCGGTGACCATCGTCCCGCACCACCGGAGCGGCCGCCGGGAGCCCGCCGTCGTTTCGTCCGGCCCAGTCGCGGGCGGCGGCGAGGAAGTCGGCGTTGCCGCACTCCGGCAGGTAATGCTGGGCCATCAGGACGTTGCTGTGCGCCATCGGGAAATTCGGACGGTGCGTCAGCGCCGAACGGTAGGCGGCCATGGCTTGGTCCAGATGCCCTTGCCCCTTCAGGGTGTTGCCGAGGTTGGACCAAGCCAGGGCAAAATCGGGACGGAAGGTCAGGGCGACGCGGTAGGCCGCCGCCGCTTCACCCAGCCGGTCCTGCAGGTCCAGGGCGTAGCCGAGGTTGCCGTGGGACTCGGCGTTGGAGGGCGCCGCCTGGATGGCGTCGGTGAAGGCGGCGATGGCGGCGTCGGTCTGTCCGACCTCCAGGAACAAGGAGCCGAGGTTGTTCAACGCCTCCACGAAGCCGGGCTGGAGCGCGATGGCCTGACGGTAGGCGGCGACGCTTTCGTTGGGCCGGCGCTGCTGGCGGAACAGGTTGCCCAGCCGGAAATGGATGTCCGCCCGGTCGGGACCGAGGCGCAGCGCCGACATCAGGGCGTCCAGCGCCTCGTCCGTGCGGCCGGCGTCGAGCAGAGAGGAACTGAGATTCAAGTGGTATTCCAAGGCATCCCGGATGGACAGGGCGGTGCGGATGCTGGCGATGCCGCCGTCGTGATCGCCCCGCTCGGACAGCAGCACGCCCAGCAGGTGCCAAGCGTCGGGGTTCCGCGGCTCGCGCTTCAGGATCTGGCGGTACGCCCGCTCCGCCTCGTCGCCGCGGCCGTCGTTGTGCAGGGTCAGGGCATCGGTGAGCGAGGGCCGGGCGGTACGGCGGTCCGTCATGGAGCGTCCATCTTGAGGAGCGGGCATCGTGGGAGTTGGCGGTGCAACTCGGGGGAGAGTAGACCGCCCGGCCATGTCACGTCCACGAAGGAAGGTGATGGTCTCAGCGGAACAGGCCGGGGACGATCCGGACCATGATTCCGGAGCGGGACGCCACCAGAACGGCGTCCGACCCGGCGCGGACCCAGTGATGGCCGCGCGGCGGCCGGTGCAGGTGATACGCGGTGGGCGTGGCGATGACGTAGTGCCGCGACGCGTAGGCGGCGGGCAGGCGGTCGCCGGGTTTCCAGTATCGTGCCGTACGGTGGACCGGCGGCGGCGGGCGATGAGAGTCGGGGCGATGGGTTTGGGGGCGGTGCAAATCGGGGCCGCGATGGTCACGCTCCATCCGCGGCGGTTCGCGATGATCCGGTCCCCAACCGGCGGCGTAGGCGTCCTGGGTGCCCAGGCCGACCAGCATGGTGGCGGCGGTCAACGCGGTGGTCATGGCGGCGATCAGGGTGCGCGACATGGGGGTGTCCCTCTTCTCGTCAGGCCGGGATCGTGATCCCGATGCCCCGATGCTGCGCGCGCCCTGTTGCCGGCGTGTGTCCGGCGGCCCCCTGTTTGGTAACGGACTGTTACGGTAACGCTCTGCCCGTCGTCAGCCCAGCTCGAAGGTCGTCACGCCGAACAGGCGCGCGGTGTCGATGATTGGGGCGGGGCCGAGATACATGCGGGCGGTTTCGAACTGCGGGCTCAGGCCCAACTCCTCCGCCAGCAGGACGGCGTCGCGGTTGACCTCCGGCACGTCGAGAAAAATCGGGCCGGCCCCCGCCGTGGCGGCGAGCGCCAATGCCAGATCGCGTGCCACGCTGCGGTCGGCGGCATAGAGGGGGCCGATCTTGCTGCCGCTGTGGCAGGGGCGGATCACCCCGAAGCCGCGCAACGCCCCGTCGACCACGGCGGCCAACGCGGAGGCGCCGGGCAGCGTGATCCAGTTGGACAGGAAGCCGGCGCGCGGCGCCGGGAACAGCGCGCGGTCCCAGTCCAGCAGCCGGTCGAAGGGCACCGTCCGCGCGTCCACCAGCGCCGCGGCGGAGGAGGTTCCGGCGGGCGGCGCGCCGCCGTAGCGGATGTTGCGGTAGGCCAGCGCGAAGCCGGACTTGCGGTAATTGTCCTGCTGCGCCACCACCCCGTCCAGCCCGACGGTGCAGCCCTCCAGATGCCCCAGCCCGGCTTGCCAGAGCTCCCAGCCGAGGCCGCGCCCGCGCATCTCGGGCCGCACGATGTAGAAGCCGAGGAAGCCGAAGTTCCGGGGATAGCGGACGACGGAGAGGCAGGCCGCGGGCTCGCCGTCCAGCTCCCCGATCAGGAAGCCTTCGGGGTCCACGGCGTGGAAGGCTCCGGCGTCGTGCAGGCCGGGGTTCCAGCCCTCCGCCCGCGCCCAGTCCACGGCCAGATCCAGCTCGGCCCGGCTCATCACGCGCACGCGGTAGCCTTCCATGGCGTCCCTCCGGGTCAGGGCTGCGGGGCAGGGGCGAAGCGCGCCATGTCCCCGGCGTAGGGTTTGGGCAGGGGGAAAGCGTAACCGCCGGTCTTGCCGGTGCGCAAGCCCAGCACGGCCAGCCCCTCCACCAGCTTCACCGCGGCGGTGACGCCGTCCACCACCGGCACGCCCATTTCGGCGGTCAGGGCGCGCGCCAGATCGGCCATGCCGGCGCAGCCCAGGACGACGCTCTCCGCCCCATCCTCCGCGATGGCGTAGCGGATGGTCTCGCGCACCCGCTCCACGGCGCCCGAGGCCGGGTCCTCCAGCGCCAGCACCGGCACGCCGGCGGCGCGCACCCGGCAGCGCCCAGCCACGCCGTAACGCTCCGCCAGATGCTCCAGCGCCGGGACGGAGCGCGGCATGGTGGTGACCACGCTGAACCGCCCGCCGAGCAGGGTGGCGGTCTTCATCGCCGCCTCGCAGATGCCGACCACCGGGACGGCGGACAGGCAGCGCGCGGCGTCCAGCCCGACGTCGTCGAAGCAGGCGATCACCACGCCGTCGATGCCCGGTGCGGTGCGCCCGTGGGCGGTGATGACCTCCAGCAGGCCGGGGACGGCCAGCGCCTCGTCGTAATAGCCCTCGATGCTGGCGGGGCCCATGGACGGGTTGGCGGCGACGATCTCCGTCCCCGGCGCCGCGACGGCGCGGGCGGCGTCCCCGGCCTTCGCGGTCATCGAGGCGGTGGTGTTCGGGTTGACGACCAGGATGCGCATGGTTGGCTCTTTGCTTTTCAAACGACCGCGCCGGTCCGCCGCAACCGGCGGCGGCGCAGAATCATCACCCCGGCGAGGAACAGGCCGATGACGGTGAAGGAGAACAGCGTCGTCAGCGTGCCCAGCGCATAGAGCACCGGCGTCGTGACGTTGGTGGTCATGCCGTAGATCTCCAGCGGCAGGGTGTTGAAGGACCCCGCGGTCATCAGCGTGCGCGCGAACTCGTCGTAGGACAGGGTGAAGCCGAACAGCCCGACGCCGATCAGGCTGGGCAGCAGGATCGGCAGCACCACATGCCGCACCGTCTGCCAGGGCGTGGCGCCGAGGTCGCGCGCCGCCTCCTCGTAGGCCGGGTTGAAGCGGTTGAAGATGGCGAAGACGATCAGCAGGCCGAAGGGCAGCGTCCAGGTCAGATGCGCGCCGAGCGCCGAGCCGTACCAGGTCGGCTCGATCCCCAGGATGTTGAAGAGCAGGCCGATGCCCAGGCTGACCAGGATCGACGGCACGATCAGGCTCGCCACCGCCAGATAGAACAGCGCCCCGCTGCCCAGGAAGCGGCGGCGGAAGGCGAAGCCGGCGAGCAGCGAGAACAGCACCGTCAGCACCATCACCGTCAGCCCCAGCGCGATGGAGCGGCGGAAGGAGCCGCCGAAATCGCCGACCGCCTGCTGCTCGAACAGGTTCTTGAACCAGTGGACGGAGACTCCGTTCATCGGGAAGGTCAGCCCGCCCTCCGGTCCCTGGAAGGACAGGATGGTGATGGTGGCGATCGGCCCATAGAGGAACAGGACGAACAGCCCGAAGAAGGCGGCGAGCAGGTAGAAGGACAGGCCGCGCCGGGTGCCGGTGCCGGTCATCGCTTACAGCTCCTTGCGGATGTCGACGATGCGCAGCATCGCCACGACCATGATGAGGACGACGGCCAGCAGAACGACCGCGTTGGCGGCGGCGGCGGGGTACTGGAGCAGCGAAATCTCGTTGGCGATCATCAGCCCGATCGAGGCGCTCTGCCCGCCGCTCATCAGGCGCACGGTGATGAAGTCGCCCATCACCAGCGTGACCACGAAGATGGAGCCGATGGCAATGCCCGGCTTGGCCAGCGGCAGGATGACGTTCCACACCACCTGCGCCGCGCTGGCGCCGCCGTCGCGCGCCGCCTCGACCAGGGCGCGGTCGATGCGCATCATCGAATTGAAGATCGGCACCACCATGAACAGTGCGTAGAGGTGCACGAAGGCCAGCACCACCGCGAAGTCGGAGAAGAGCAGGAACTCCAGCGGCTGGTCGATCAGCCCGGCGGAGATCAGCCCGGAATTCAGCAGCCCGTTGCGCCCGAGGAAGGGAATCCACGAGATCATGCGGATGATGTTGGAGGTCCAGAAGGGGATCGTGCAGACCAGGAACAGCACCATCTGCCACGTCGTGGATTGGACGTGGAAGGCCAGGAAATAGGCGACCGTGAAGCCGATCAGCAGCGTGATGACCCAGGTCAGCGCCGCGAACTTCACCGTGTTCAGGTAGGTCTTCCAGGTGACCGGGGAGGTCAGCAGCTCCTCGTAGTTGGTCAGCACGAAGTCCGGGTAGATGCGGATGCTGTCGTAATCCCAGAAGCTGACCGCGACGATGGTCAGGATGGGGATCAGCAGGAAGACCAGCAGCGTCAGCGCCAGCGGCCCGGCCTGGAGATAGGGGGCGACCCGGCGCAGCAAAGAACGGCGCACCCCGCCGCCCCGCGGAGCCGCGGACGCGCTGGACGCTTCGGATGGGACGGCGGAGACGGTCATGGCGCAGGGGTCCGGTGCCGTGGGGGAGTGATGGAAGTTTGCGGCGCCCCCTCCCTAACCCTCCCCCGCCTTCGGCGAGGGAGGGGATAACCCCCCTCTCCCGCGAAGCGGGGGAGGGAAGGGGCCCGCGGCAGCGCCGCGGGAAGGGAGGGGGCAGCGCAAGTCCTGTTGTTACGCCGCGACGAACTCGTTCCACTTGCGGACCATGTAGCGGTCCTCATCCATCACCGCGTTCCAGCAGGCGACGCGGCCCATGCGGTCCTGGAACGACCCGCCGTCGCGCACCGCGCCGGCCTTCTCCATCACCTTGCCTTCGGGGCTGAGGATGTCGGTCTTGGCCGGCTGGCCCTCCATCCAGAAGGCCCACTCGTCCGGCGACATGTGCTCCTTCGCGGTGTCGAGCACGGCGGAGTAATAGCCCTGGCGGTTCAGATAGGCGCCGACCCAGCCAGACAGGTACCAGTTGATGTACTCGTAGGCCGCCTCAAGCTCCAGCCCGCTCAGATGCTTGGCGATGCCGAGGCCGCCGCCCCAGGCGCGGTAGCCTTCCTTCAGCGGCTGGTAGACGCACTGGATGCCCTTGGCGCGCACGGCGGCCACGGCCGGCGACCACATCGACTGGATGATGACCTCGCCCGACGACATCAGATTGACGCTCTCGTCGAAGGTCTTCCAGAAGGCGCGGAACTGGCCGGCCTTCTTGGCGTCGGTCATGATCTTGAGGGTCTTGTCGATCTCCTCCTTGGTCATGTTGCCCTTGTCGCCGTACTTCACCTCGCCCATGGCCTCGCAGACCATGGCGGCGTCCATGATGCCGATGGAGGGGATGTTCAGGATCGACGCCTTGCCCTTGAAGGCCGGATCGAGCAGGTCCTTCCAGCTGCTGATCGGGCGGCCGACCAGATCGGGGCGGATGCCCAGCGTGTCGGCGTTGTAGATGGTCGGGATCAGCGTCATCCACTGAGTGGCCGACTTGGCGAACTTGATGCTGTCCTTGCCCTCCACGAAGCCGACGGTGTGCGGCGCAGTGCCCTGGGCGACGGCGCTCTCCGGGGTCAGCTTGCCGTTGACGAAGATCGGGACGATCTTGTCGAAATTCTTGATCTTGGAGACGTCCATCGGCTGCATCACGCCGGCCGGGAAGACCTTCTTGCAGATCCAGTATTCGATGTCGGCGATGTCGTAGGACTTCGGCTGGGTCACCGCGCGCTGGGCCACCGCATCACTGTCGAGCGCGGTCATCTGAAGCGTGAAACCCAGATCCTCCTTCACCTTGTCGGCGACGGCGTTCAGGTTCGACACGCCGGTGCCGAACTGGCGCAGCGTGACGTTCTTGATGTTCTGCGCCCAGATGGTGGGAAAGCCGGTGATCGCCCCCGACCCGATGGCGACGCCCGCGGCGGCGGCGGTGCCCTTCAGCAGCGTGCGGCGGCTGACGCCCGTGGTGGTCCCGGCGGAAAGGGGCGAGCCGGTGCGCGTCTCGGTCATGCTCTGTGCCTCCAGTATAGTCGGTCGGTTCTTGGGGATTCGGTTTTGGGTGTTGGTCGGGGAAATCAGGCAACCAGGGGGTGGACGTCGCGCGCCTTCCAGCCCGCGGTCACGCGGTCGCCGATGGCAAGCGGGGCGTCGTAGAAGCGGGATTCGTCCAGCACCACGGCGAAGTCCTCGGCCCCCGGCACGTCGAGCGTCAGGTGGACCGACGCGCCGTGATACTCCAGCGCGCGGACGGTGCCTTCCAGCTGATGGTCTGAGCCCTCGGGGTGGCCGAGCAGGATGCGGTCGGCCCGCACGGCCCGGCGGCCGGCGGCGTCCTCCACCACATTGTGGCCGCCGATGAAGCGGGCGACGAAGGCGGTGCGCGGCTGGTTGAAGACCTCGCGCGGCGGGCCGGCCTGCTCGATCCGGCCCTGGTTCATCACCACCACGAGGTCGGCGAGCGCCATCGCTTCGGTCTGGCTGTGGGTGACGTGGACGAAGGTGATGCCAAGCTCGGTGTGCAGGCGCTTCAGCTCCTCGCGCATGCGGATGCGCAGGAAGGGGTCGAGCGCCGACAGCGGCTCGTCGAGCAGGAGCACGCCCGGGCGGGTGATCAGCGCGCGGGCCAGAGCGACGCGCTGCTGCTGGCCGCCGGAGAGCTGGGCGGGCAGCCGGTCCGCGTATTGGGACATGTGGACGAGGTCCAGCATCTCCCGCGCGCGGCGGCGCCGCTCCTCCTTGCCGACACCCTTCATCTTCAGGCTGAAGGCGACGTTGTCGGTGCAGTCCAGGTGGGGGAACAGGGCGTAGCTCTGGAACATCATGGCGGTGCCGCGGCGGGCCGGCGGCTCCCCGTTCACCACCGTGTCGCCGATCAGCAGGTCGCCGTCGGAGATGTCCTCATGCCCGGCGATCATGCGCAGCGTAGAGGTCTTGCCGCAGCCGCTGGGGCCGAGCAGGCAGCAATAGGCACCGGCGGCGATGCGCAGGTCGATGCCGTCCACGGCGACGGTGGAGCCGTAGAACTTGCGCAGCTTCACCAGTTCGACGGTTGACCCGGTGGCGGGCGATCCGGCTGCGGTCGTTCTGGCGGTCATGACCTTCTCCGATTTTGTGCACAATCCGTGGTGCCCGGCGTGGCTGTCGGGGATGTCCGCAAGTTCCATGCCAGCGTGCAAACGGCGGAATCCCGCGGCTTTCCGGCGGCGAAAATCGGCGATTGGTCAGGATTTCAGCGCTATGGCGCGAAATTGTGCATGGGTGGGCTGTGCCCGATGCATGGGCAGGGCGCAGCGGCCGCGTTTGTCCGCTGGTCCGTTTTGTGCACAATCCGCGGCAACGAATTGAACAGCGCCCGTGCCATCATGAAGACTGTCCTGAGCGCCCCCCGCCGCGCCGTCCGCGGGCGGGGGGAGGGGGCGGAGGCCCGCATCGTCCGCAGCATCGGCGAGGCCATCGCCGACCGCCGGCTGCCGCCCGGCACCAAGCTGGCGGAGGAAAGCCTGGCCGAGGTGTTCGGCGTCAGCCGCGAGCGGGTGCGCAAGGTTCTGCTTCTGCTGGCGCAGCGGCGCGTGGTGACGCTGATCCCCAACCGCGGCGCCTTCGTCGCCAAGCCCACCGCGCGGGAGGCGCGCGAGGTGTTCGAGGCTCGCCGGGTGATCGAGCGCGCCGTGGTCGAGACGCTCGAGCGCACCCCCCGCCCCCTGCCGGACGAGATGTCGGCGAAGCTGCGCGCCCATCTGGCGCGGGAGGAGGAGGCCGACCGCGCCGGCGACCGCATGGCGCTGATCCGCCTGTCGGGCCAGTTCCACCAGTTGCTGGCCGACTTCGCCGGGAACGCGACGCTGGCCGGAATCCTGGCCGACCTGATCGACCGCTCCAGCCTCGCCATCGCGGCGTTCGAGCGGCGGTCCTCGCACTCCTGTTCCGCCACCGAGCACCGGCGCTTCGTCGAGGCGCTGGAGTCCGGCCCGCCCGGCGCGGCGATGCGGCTGATGATGGAGCATCTCGACGAGGTGGAGCGGCAACTCGACCTCGACGCGCGGTCGGACGGCGCGGTCGATCTGAAATCCGTTTTCGCGGACCGGACGTAAGGCGCTGTCCGAACGGCCGGAGGATAGCCCGGCCCTATCGACCGCATAGGGACAAAGGGCTGCTTCCGATGGGTTCGGCTGGCTATTATGCTGCCCGCCGCGACATCGAGGTGACCGACATCATGCAGCCCATTCCCAAGCCCGCCGACCATCCGCCGGTTCCCGCGCGCCGCGTCGGTGTGCTTCTGATGAATCTCGGAACGCCGGAGGCGACCGACTACTGGTCGATGCGCCGCTACCTGAAGGAGTTCCTGTCGGATCCCCGCGTGATCGAGGTGCCGAAGGCGGTGTGGTGGCCGGTGCTGAACGGCATCATCCTGACCGTGCGTCCGGGCAAGAGCGGCCATGCCTACAAAAGCATCTGGAACGAGGAGCGCAACGAAAGCCCGCTGAAGACCGTCACCCGCGCCCAGGCGGAGGGCGTCGCGGCGGCGCTGGCGGCGCGGCACGGCGACAGCGTGGTGGTGGACTGGGCCATGCGCTACGGCCAGCCGGCGGTCGGCCCGGCGATCCAGCGGTTGAAGGACCAGGGCTGCGACCGCATTCTGCTGTTCCCGCTCTACCCGCAATATTCGGCGACCACGACGGCCACGGCCAACGATCAGGCCTTCCGCCAGCTGATGACCATGCGCTGGCAGCCGGCGGTGCGCACCGTCCCCGCCTATCACGACGAGCCGGGCTACATCGAGGCGCTGGCCCGCTCGGTGGTGCGGCACATCGCGGCGCTGGACCACACGCCGGACGTCCTGCTGGCGAGCTTCCACGGCCTGCCCAAGGTCTATCTCGACCGCGGCGACCCCTACCACTGCTTCTGCGTGAAGACCGCGCGCCTGCTGGCCGAGCGGCTGGGCTGGGAGCCGGGACGGGTGCAGTACAGCTTCCAGTCGCGCTTCGGCAAGGCGGAATGGCTGAAGCCCTACACCGACAAGACGGTCGAGGAACTGGCCCGCGCCGGCAAGACCAAGATCGCGGTGATCGCGCCGGGCTTCTCCGCCGACTGCGTGGAGACGCTGGAGGAGATCCAGTTCCAGGTGAAGGACGCCTTCATGGCGGCCGGCGGCGAGCGCTTCACCTACATTCCTTGCCTGAACGACCATCCCGACCATGTCATCTTCCTGGCCGACCTCGTCGAGCGCGAGCTGGGCGGTTGGGTGGACGGCGCCGAGGCGCGGGCGGCTCGCGACGCGGAGGACCACGTCACGGCGTGACCCCCTTCTCCAAAATGGAGGGCCGCACAGGCGGAAAGGGTGGGTTGCCGCGGCGGCCCGGCTTCCCCATGCTGGCGGACGGACAAATTGGACGATGGTTGGGAGGATGCGGGGGATGCGGCGTGTGGTTCGGGCGGTGGCCGCCCTGGCGCTGGGAGCGCTGCTGACGGCGGGGAGTGCTGCGGCGGCGGACAAGGTCCGTGTCGGATCGAAACTGGACGCCGAAAGCGGCCTGCTCGGCACGATGATCCTGCAGGTGCTGGAGGCCAACGGCATCCCGGTGGAGAACAAGATCCAGCTCGGCCCCACCCGGATCGTGCGCAGCGCCCTGCTGGCCGGGGAGATCGACGTCTATCCGGAATACACCGGCAACGGCGCCTTCTTCTTCAACCTCGACAGCGATCCGGCCTGGAAGAACGCCGCCGCCGGCTACGAGACGGTGAAGCAGCTCGACCGGGACAAGAACAACATCGTCTGGCTGACCCCGGCTCCGGCGAACAACACCTGGGCCATCGCGCTGCGCCGCGACGTGGCGGCGCCCAACAACCTCGCCACCATGGAGGATTTCTCCCGCTGGGTCGGTGGCGGCGGCACGGCGAAGCTCGCCGCCTCGGCGGAGTTCGTGGAAAGCCCGGCGGCGCTGCCCTCCTTCCAGAAATCCTACGGCTTCACGCTGAAGCCCGACCAGATCCTGGTCTTGGCCGGCGGCGACACGGCGGCAACCATCCGCGCGGCGGCCGAGGGCACGTCCGGCGTCAACACCGCCATGGTCTACGGCACGGACGGCGCCATCGCCGCGCTGGACCTCGTGGTCATGAAGGACACCAAGAGCGCGCAGATGGTCTACGCCCCGGCCCCGACCATCCGCGATGGCGTGCTGGACGCTTACCCGAAGATCCGCGACCTGCTGGACCCGGTCTTCAAGTCGCTGGACACCGAGACCCTGCGCGGGCTGAACGCCAAGATTTCCGTGGAAGGGCAGGATCCGCGGGCGGTTGCCACGACGTATTTGAAGTCGAAAGGCTTCCTGAACTGACGGCCTGAACCGACGGGATGACCCGCGTCCGTCCGATCCACAACCGCGTCGCCCTGCTGCTCGCCGCCATGACCGTGGTGGCGGCGCTGGCTTTGCCGTTCCTTGGCTTCGCGCCCAACCGGCTGCTGTCGGGAAAGGCCGTCGCGCTGAGCACGGTGGCGGGCGCGGGGTGGAGCGGGGCGGCGCTGCTGCCGGTCGCCCTGCTGCTGGCCGTGCCGTTCCTGCGGCCGGGCCGGGCGGTGAATGCCCTGTATGTCGGGGGTGGCGTTCTGGCGGCGGCGGGGCTGGTCTGGCTGGCCGGGCAGCACGCCGTCCTGCTCGCCGCGACGGCCAGCCCGGCGGCGCGGACCTCGTTCGGGGCGGGATTCTGGGTGATGGAGGCGGCGGCTCTGCTCGCTGTTCTCGACGGGGTGCGGCGGCTGGGGCTGGGTCCCGCAGGGCGGGTCGCCATGGGGGTCCTGGCGGCGGCGCTGATCGGCGGGCAGTTCGCCGCCGGGCATCTCGACCAGCTCTCGATCATGAAGGAATACGCCAACCAGCGGGACGTCTTCGCCGGGGCCGTGCTGCGCCACGCCGCTCTGGTCGCCGCAGCCCTGGTGCCGACCCTGCTGATCGGCGTGCCGCTGGGCATCGCCGCGCAGCGCTCCGCTGCCGTGGGGCGGCTGGTCTTCCCGGTGCTGAACGTGGTGCAGACGATCCCGTCCATCGCTCTGTTCGGGCTGCTGCTGGCCCCACTGTCGGCGCTGGCCGCCGCCTTTCCGGGGCTGGGAATCGGCGGGGTGGGGCCGGTGCCGGCGGTGATCGCGCTGACGCTCTATTCGCTGCTGCCCATCGCGCGGAACACGGCCGCCGGGCTGGCCGGCGTGCCGGAGCCGGTGCGGGAGGCGGCGCGCGGCATCGGCATGACGCCGCGCCAGATTTTCTGGCGGGTCGAGGCGCCGCTGGCCCTGCCGGTGTTCCTGGCCGGGCTGCGCATCACCCTGGTCCAGGCGGTTGGGCTGGCCGCGGTGGCGGCGCTGATCGGCGCCGGCGGGCTGGGAGCCATCATGTTCCAGGGTCTGTTCGCCAACGCGCTGGACCTCGTGCTGCTGGGGGCGGTGCCGGTGATCCTGCTGGCCGTCGCCGCCGACGCGGCGCTCAAGCTGGCCTCGGCGCTGGCGCTGTCGAGACTCGGGAGGGTGGCGGCGTGATCGCCTTCGAGGGAGTGACCAAGCGGTTCGGCGCCTGGACCGCCGTGGACGACCTGTCGCTGACCGTGTCGGCGGGTGAGTTCCGCGTGCTGATCGGACCGTCCGGCTCCGGCAAGTCCACGGTTCTGCGGATGATGAACCGGCTGATCGCCCCCGACGCCGGGACGATCCGGGTGGAGGGGGAGGACATCGCCCGCCTGAAGCCGGAGGCGCTGCGCCGCCGCATGGGCTACGTGATCCAGAGCGTCGGGCTGTTTCCGCACTGGACGGTGGAGCGCAACATCGCCGCCGTGCCGGACCTGCTCGGCTGGCCCAGGGCGCGGGTGCGCGACCGGGTGACGGAGCTGCTCGCCCTCCTGAACCTCGACCCGGAGCGCTACCGCGGCGCCTACCCGCACGAACTATCCGGCGGGCAGCAGCAGCGCGTCGGCGTCGCCCGCGCGTTGGCGGCGGAGCCGCACATCCTGCTGATGGACGAGCCGTTCAGCGCGCTCGACCCGATCACCCGTGGGGCCTTGCAGGCGGAGATGGCGGCGATCCACAAGGCGACCGGGACCACCATTGTCTTCGTCACCCACGACATGGACGAGGCGCTGGCGCTGGCCAGCCGGATCGCCGTGTTGGACCGTGGGCGGCTGCTGCAGAGCGGCACGCCGCTCGACATCCTGACCGATCCCGCCGACGACCGGGTGCGCGATCTGGTGGGGCGCGAGGAGTGGGGGCTGAAGCGGCTGGCCGTGGAGACGGTGACGGAGCGGCTGCGCCCCGGCGAAACGGCGCCGGGCGATCCCCTGCCGGCGGAGGCGTCGCTGCGCCAAGCGCTGGCCGCGATGGTGGCGCGCGGCACCGACCGGCTTCCCGTGGCGGACGGGCAGGGGCATCCGATGGGCACGCTCCATCTCGCCGACCTGCTGCGCGGGGCGGACCGGCGGTGAGTCGCCTGCGGAGCCTACTGACGGACCGGCTGGCGCTGGGGCTGCTCGTCCTGGCGGCGCTGGTGCTGGGGATGCCGGCGCTGAAGCCGCTGTTCGCCGCCGCCTTCCCGGCGCTCGACCGGCCATTGTACGAGGCGGACGGCTTCCTCGCCCTGACGCTCGACCATTTGGCCCTGGCCGGCGGGGCGAGCCTGATCGCGGTGCTGCTCGGCGGGGCGGCCGGAATTGCGGTGACCCGGCCTTTCGGACGGGAGTTCCGTGGCATACTCGACGCGGTGGCGGCGATGGGACAGACCTTCCCGCCGGTGGCGGTGCTGGCCGTCTCGGTCCCCGTCCTCGGCTTCGGCCCGGCCCCGGCGCTGATCGCGCTGACCCTCTATGGGCTGCTGCCCATCGTGGAGAACACCGTGGCCGGCCTGGAATCGGTGCCGGAACCGGTGCGCGAGGCGGCGCGCGGCATGGGCATGGGGCCGGGCGCGCTGCTGTGGCGGGTGGAACTGCCGCTGGCCGCCCCGGTGATCCTGGCCGGGGTGCGGACGGCGGCGGTCGTCAATCTCGGCACGGCGGCCATCGCCTCCACGGTCGGGGCGAAGACGCTGGGCCTGCCGATCATCGTCGGGCTGAACGGCTCCAACCCCGCCTACGTCATCCAGGGCGCGGTGATCGTGGCCGCCCTGGCGGTGGTGCTGGACGCCGGCTTCGACCGGCTGGCGGCGCGCCTGACCCGCTGGCGGCCCGACACCGATCGAGACGCGGCCTGACGGTCACTTGTAGCCAAGCTTGCGCAAGGCCGTCTCGTCGAGCTTCCTGGCGCGAGGCAGCGTGTCCTCGTTCACAACTTTCAGCACATGCGTCCGGATGCTCTTCAGGGCGTCCGTGTAGGCGCCGCTGTCGATCCCGTTGAGAAAATCATTTCGCAGATGGTCGTCGATGTTCAGGCCCTTGGCGCTGTTCTGGTTGATGAACACCTTGTAGAGCTTGGGAGCGTTCTTCTGATCGACGCCCTTGCGGGTGATCGAAAGGAACTCGATGTTCTCGCCGGTCTTCCCCTGCTCGGCGACAGCGTGCAACAGCAGCGTCAGTTTGTTGCTTTTCAGGATTTCTTCAATTCCCTTCTTTTCAAAGGGATTCACGAATGGGCTGTCCTTGGCCTGCGCCTTCTGGTCCGCCTTCCGTTGCTTTTCATAGGCGGCCTCGTCCTTCGCCAATCGGGCGCTGATGTCCTTGCGGTCCTTGGCGATGGCCTCCTCGAACGTCTTGATGAGCTTGGCCGTGACGGCCGGCACCGATTTGGCGAAGGCCAAGGCCTTCTTCGCCACCGTGGCCTTCGGGTGAGCCTTCGTCAGAACGCCCAGATCCTTGGCGGCTTCCGCGGCCAGCGCATTGACCGTCTTCAATTTGCGGAACATGAGGTTGACGACCTTGGCCACCTCGGCTTCGTAGGTGCTGATGACGTCGTCGTCCAGCGGCTCCGGCTTCGCGAGGGCGTGCAGCATCACCCGGTTCCAGGTGATCGACTCGAACGCCTTCTCCGCGGCGGCGAGCCCCTCCAGGAGCTTTACGCAGGCCGGGCGGTCCTGGCAGGTGCCCAGGCTGGCCGCCGCGACGCGCGGAATGAGGTCGTCCGGGTATCCGATGATCTTCATGGCCTGCTCCTCCCTGCCGGTTGTGGGGAGAGCCTGCCGAACGGGCTTGGGCGGAGCAATTCGAGATCGGTCGGAAAGACGGGAGAGTCCGGCGCGATCTGCACCTTTGCGGACCGATCCCGCGGCGGAGCCTTGCCGCCGCGGGACGGTGCCGTCTCACTGCGGCGGGATGCGCAGGACCTGACCGGGGTAGATCTTGTTCGGGTCCTTCAGCATCGGCTTGTTCGCCTCGAAGATGGCGTTGTAGCGGTTGGGATCGCCGTAGACCTTCTTGGCGATGGCGGACAGGGTGTCGCCCTTCTCCACCGTGTGGAACTGCGTCTGGCTGGCCGGCTGCCCGGTCGGCGGCACGGTCGGCTGGTCGGGGCCGCCCGCACTCTGGTCCTTGGCGATGACGGCGGTCTGGTCGTCCACCCGCGACACGCCCTTCACGTTGCCGAGCGCCACCGCGATCTTCTCCTTCTCCTCCTGCGAGGCGGCGCTGCCGCGCACGGTCACGGTGTCGTCGGCGACCTGGATGTCCAGCCCGTTGGTCGGCAGGCCGACCTGCGTCAGGTGGGATTTCAGCTCATCGGCGGTCGGGTTGTCCGCGGCACCGACCTTTTCGCCGTGATCGCGGCGGAAGAAATCGAACAGGCCCATCATGTCCTCCCTCGGTTGGTCGCCATGGTGAAGCGATCCCGAACAACATCGCTGCGGCTCGCTGGTTTCACGCGCGGAGGAGGGGGGTAGGAACGCCGGGCTTAGCAGGCGCGTTCGACTTCCCAAATAAGGCCATGGAGCCCAAATAACGTCATAGAGAATCACGCCGAAAGGGGAGAGGATCACACCGTCCCCTGCGCAAAGGAGCCGCCGATGAACCCGTCCGACGACTGGCGGATTCCGCCGCAATTCCAGCCCGACCCGGATGATCTGGCCTACGACCTGGAGCGGGCGCTGTCCGCCGTGGTCGGGCTGCGGGCCAGCGTTCCTGAAGACGCCTACACCGCCGGCGTTCTGGGCACGGAGCGCGCCGGGCAGGGCGCCGTCATCCGCGAGGACGGGCTGGTCCTGACCATCGGCTATCTGATCGCGGAGGCCGAGGAGGTCTGGCTGACCACCAACGACGGGCGGGCGGTGCAGGCCCATGTCGTCGCCTACGACCACACCAGCGGCTTCGGGCTGGTGCAGGCGCTGTCGCCGCTCGGCGTGCCGGCGCTGATGCTCGGCTCGTCGCGCCATGTGCAACTGGGCGACCCGGTGGTGGTGGCCGGGGCCGGCGGGCGCGAACGGTCCATCACCGCGCGGGTGGTCGCCCAGCAGGAGTTCGCCGGCTACTGGGAATACATGATCGACGACGCGCTGTTCACCCTGCCGGCCCATCCCAACTGGGGCGGCACGGCGATGCTGGGGGCGGGGGGCGAACTGCTGGGCATCGGCTCCCTCCAGCTCCAATACCGGGCGCCGGAGGAGCGCGTCTTGCCACTGAACATGAACGTGCCGATCGACCTGCTGAAGCCGATCCTCGACGACCTGATGACCCGCGGGAGGGTCAGCGACCCGCCGCGCCCCTGGCTCGGCCTCTACGCCACGCAGGACGAGCGGGAACGGGTGGTGCTGGTCGGGCTGGCCGGCGACGGGCCGGCGCAGCGGGCGGAACTGCGGGCCGGCGACGTGGTGCGCGCCGTTGCCGGGCAGCCGGTGGGCTCGCTGGCCGACTTCTACCGGGCTCTGTGGAATCTCGGCCCGGCGGGGGTCGACGTGCCGCTGACCATGGAGCGGGAGGGCGACGTCTTCGACATGCGCGTCGGCTCCAGTGACCGTGAGCGCTTTTTGAAGGCGGCGCGGCGGCACTGACACGCCCATCTGTGCGACACTGGCGCCTCAGAACCAAGAAGACGGGTTGGAGAGCGCTTTTATGGACGACTTGATGAAGGGGGAACCGGCCTCCGGCTTCCAGACCCTGCTCGGCTACACGCTGGTGCGCTGGGATGAGGGCGTGGCGGAGGTGGAGCTGACCATCGCTCCGCAGCACCGCAACCGGGGCGGCGTCCTGCACGGCGGCGCGCTGATGACCCTGCTCGACACCGTCATGGGATTCGCGGCGACCCATTGCACGGTGCCCGGCCATTCGCGGCGCGTGGTCACGCTGTCGCTGTCCTCCAGCTTCCTGGGCGCGGTGGCGGAGGGCACGGTGGTGGCGCGCGGCACGCTGCTGGGCGGCGGGCGCAAGATCGTCGGTTGCCGCGGTGAGGTGCGGCGCAAGGACGACGGCGCGCTGCTGGCGTCCGCCGAGGGAATGTTCAAGTATGCTCCGGGAAGTGAAAATCCGGAGGGAACGCCCCGATGACCAATACGAACGATAAGAAGACTGGTTTGGACATCGCCCAGGACGGCCGTGTCCTGCGCCTGACCATCAACGACCCGGCCACCCGCAACTCGATCGGCCCGGCGCTGATGGAGGCGGCCCGCGCCGCCTTCGACGCGGCGGCGGCGGACGCGAGCGTCGGGGCGGTGGTGCTGACCGGCGCGGAAGGAGCCTTCTGCTCCGGCGGGAACCTGAAATGGCTGAAGGAGGCGCGCGGTGGCGACCGCGAGGCGGTGCGGGCGGGGGTGGAGAGCTTCCACGCCATGATCCGCAGCCTGCGCGCCTGCCCCAAGCCGGTGATCGCCGCGGTCGAGGGTCCGGCGGGCGGGGCGGGCTTCCCGCTGGCGCTGGCCTGCGACCTGATCGTCGCGGCGGAGGACGCGGTCTTCACCCTGTCCTACATCAAGGTGGCGCTGACGTCGGACGGCGGCGGCACGGCGTCGCTGGCCCGCGCGCTGCCGCCGCAGCTCGCCGCGGAGATCCTGTTCGAGGGCGGGCGCGTCGGGGCGCCGCGTCTGGCGCAGCTTGGCATGGTCAACCGGCTGACCGCCCCCGGCGGCGCGCTGGCCGAGGCGACGTCCTGGGCGGAGCGGCTGGCCGCCGGCCCGACCGCTGCGCTGGGCCGCGCCAAGGGGCTGCTGGAGGTGGCTTACGGCGGGCTGGCGGATCAGCTTGACCGCGAGCGCGACGCCTTCGTGGAGTCGCTGTTCAACGACGAGGCCGGGGAGGGTGTGACCGCCTTCTTCGAGAAGCGGGCGCCGGTGTTTCCGAAGGGGTGAGCGCGGGTGTGGGGGGCCCCCTCCCTAACCCTCCCCCGCTTCGCAGGGGAGGGGACTGTTCTCCCTCTCCCGCGGAGCGGGGGAGGGCCGGGGTGGGGGCCCGTGCCGTGACCTCAGGCCCCCTTCCACTCCGTGTGCACCATGCCCGGACGGTCGGTGCGCTCGTAGCCGTGGGCGCCGAAATAGTCGCGCTGGGCCTGGATCATGTTGGCCCACAGCCGGCCGCTGCGGTAGCCGTCCCAATAGGACAGCGCCGAGGCCATCGCCGGCACCGGCACCGCGGCCAGGGTCGCGGCGGCCACCACGCGGCGGAAGCCGGCGTCGCCGTGGGTCATCAGGCCGGCGATGTCGGGGTCCAGCATCAGGTTCGGCAGCTCCGGCGCGCGGTTCAGCGCGGTCAGGATGCGGTCGAGCAGCCGGGCGCGGATGATGCAGCCGCCACGCCAGATGCGCGCCACCGCCGCCAGATCGACATCCCAGCCGAACTGCCGGCTGCCCGCGGCGATCACCGCGAAGCCCTGGGCGTAGACCGCGATCCGCCCGCTGAGCAGCGCGTCGCCGACCGACGCGACCAGATCCTCCGTGGAGGGAACGTGCGGGATGGCCAGCGCCTCGGCGGCGCGCACGCGCTCGTCCTTCAAGGCGGACAGGCAGCGGGCGTGCACCGCCTCGGCGATGGTCGGGGCGGGCATGCCCAGCTCCAGCGCGGTGGTCGCCGCCCAATGGCCGGTGCCCTTCTGGCCGGCGGCGTCGCGGATGACCTCCAGGATCGGGGCGCCGGTCTCGCCGTCCTTCGTGCGCAGGATGTCGGTGGTGATCTCCATCAGGTAGGAGGCCAGCTCCCCGCCGTTCCATTCGGCGAAGATGTCCGCCAGTCGTTCGTAGGAGCAGCCGCCGATCTCGCGCAGAAGATGATACGCCTCGGCGATCAGCTGCATGTCGGCGTATTCGATCCCGTTGTGGATCATCTTCACGAAGTGGCCCGCCCCCTCCGGCCCGACGCGGGCAAAGCAGGACTCGCCGTCCGGCGCGCGGGCGGCGATGGCGGCCAGCAGCGGGGCGACGGGGGCCAGCGCCTCGGCATCGCCACCGGCCATCAGGGCGGGGCCGCGCCGCGCGCCCTCCTCGCCGCCCGACACGCCCAACCCGACGAAGCGCACGCCCGCCGCGGCGGCGAGCGCCGCGCGGCGGTTGGTGTCGCGGAAGTGGGAGTTGCCGCCGTCGATCAGCACGTCGCCCGGCGACAGGCGGGGCAGCAGGGCGGCCGTCAGCTCGTCCACCGGGGCACCGGCGGGCACCATCATCAGGATCGTCCGCGGCGCCTTGAGCGCGCCCAGCAGGTCCTCCACCGACGCGCAGGGGACGGCGTTGCCCACCTGGGCGGCGAAGGCGCCGCGGCGCCCCTCGTCCAGGTCGTAGCCCGCCACCACGGCCCCATGGTCGGCCAGATTGGCGGCGAGGTTGCGCCCCATCACGCCCAGGCCGAGGACGGCGATGTCGGCCGAGCCGACGGCGGTGGTTTCCGCCCCGGTCCTGGTCGCGTTGCCCTGCACCATCACAACGAACTCCCGTGAATTCTCTTTGACGATACCCCGCTGTGCGGGGATTGGCTCTTCGCTGACGCCCCGCGGCGCGGGGGTCGGTTGCGGTCTCTCAAGTGGTCTCGCGGACCATCAGGCGAAAGCCCAGATCCACGCGGCGCGGATTTTCCCGGCTTTTCGGCGTCCGGTCCGCCATGCCCGCGATCAGCAGGCGGGCCGCCTCCACGCCGATCGCGCGGCGGGGGGTGGCGACGGTGGTCAGCGGCGGGACGGTCCAGGCCGCCCCCGCCAGATCGTTGAAGCCGGCAACGGCCAGCCGCTCCGGCACGGGGATGCCGAGCCGCGCGCATTGGAACAGCGCGCCCTGCGCCAGATCGTCGTTGCACAGGAACAGCGCGTCGGTGTCCGGGTGGGTGGCCAGTGCGCGCTCCAGCAGTTCCGCGCCCAGCGCGACGGAGGTGGCGTCCGGCACCATCAGTTCCAAGGCGGGGTCGTGCCGCCCGGCGTCGCGCAGCGCCTGCCGCCAGCCGTCGCAGCGCTGGCGCGTCCGCGGGTCTAGCTGCCCGGCGATCAGCCCGATCCGCCGCCGCCCCCGCGCGGCCAGATGCGCGCCGACGGCGTAGCCGGCGTCGAACTGCGAGAAGCCGACCGTCTGCACCGGGCAATCGCTGTGTTCACCCTCCGCGGTCAGATCCATGGTGTGAATGACCGGGATCGTCAGGCCGCGCAGCAGGTCCCAGGTGCCCGGCGTGTGGTCGAGCCCGCTCAGGATCACCCCGTCCGGATCGTGGGCGAGCTGGGTGCGCAGGACGCGCTCCTCCGCCTCCGGGCCGTAGCCGGTGATGCCGACCAGCGGCTGGTAGCCTTGCGGGCTCAGCGTCTCCTGCACGCCCGCCAGCAGGTCGATGAAGACGGCGTTGGTCAAGGAGGGGATCAGCACCGCCACCGTCATCGTCCGCGCCGAGGCCAGCGCCGACGCCACGCGGCTGGGCACGAAGCCCAGGCGGCGGCTCGCCTCCTCGACGCGGGCGCGCACCTCCTCGCTGACCGTGTCGGGCCGGCGCAGGGCGCGGGACACGGTCATGGCGCTGACCCCGGCGGCGGCGGCGACGTCGGCCATGGTGGCGCGTCCGCTGCGCGAGGATCGGGGTTTGCGGGGGGTGGCGGTCATCGGCGTTCCAGTGGTCCGGCGGCCATTATCCCGCGCCGGATTGGGCTTTACAAGCCTCGTTTGTTAGCGGTAACATGCGCATCTCTCCCAACCCGTTTTCTTTTGAGGACCGACCGGCATGAGCGCTCTTCCGTCTCCCGATGTTACCGCTAACATAAGCGGGGCCGTGGACGCGATCGTGGTGATGGGCGTGGCGGGCTGCGGCAAGACCTCGGTGGGGGAGGAACTGGCCCGGCGGCTCGGCTGGCAGTTCCTGGAGGGCGACGGCTTCCACCCTCCGGAGAACATCGCGAAGATGTCCGCCGGCATCCCGCTCCAGGACGAGGACCGCTGGGGCTGGCTGGACACCCTTGCCGCCCACATCGTCCTTGCGAAGGAGGCCAGGGCGCCGATCGTCGTGTCCTGCTCCGCGCTGAAGCGGCGCTACCGCGACCGGCTGAGCGCCGGCGGGACGCGCGTCCTGTTCGTTCATCTCGACGGCAGCCGGGACACCATCCACGCCCGCATGGCGCTGCGCGCCGGCCATTTCATGCCGACCACCCTGCTCGACAGCCAGTTCGCGGCGCTCGAGCCGCTGGAGTCCGGGGAACTCGGCATCGTCTGTGACATCGACGCCAGCCCGGCGGAGATCGCCGCCCGCGTCTCCTCCCGGATCGCTCCCGCCGCCTGAACAGTCCGCCGTCTGGAAGGATCGCGCCATGACGAGTCTTCATCCCGTCCTCGACGCCGTCACCCGCCGCATCCGGGAGCGCAGCCACGCCACCCGCGCCGCCTATCTGGAGCGGCTGCGCGCCGCGGCGGCCCAGGGGCCGCGCCGTCTGGCGCTGGGCTGCGCCAACCGCGCGCACGGCTTCGCCGGCTGCACCGCCGCGGAGGACAAGGCGGCGCTGCGTGGCGGCTCCCTGCCGGCCATCGGCATCGTCACCTCCTACAACGACATGCTGTCCGCCCATCAGCCCTACGGCGACTATCCGGAGCGGCTCAAGGCGGCGGTGCGCGCGGCGGGCGGCGTGGCGCAGGTGGCGGGCGGCGTGCCGGCCATGTGCGACGGCGTCACCCAGGGCGAGCCGGGGATGGAGTTGTCGCTGTTCTCCCGCGAGGTGATCGCCATGGGGACGGCGGTCGCCCTGTCGCACGGCACCTTCGACGGCGTGCTGTGCCTCGGCGTCTGCGACAAGATCGTTCCGGGTCTGCTGATCGGCGCGCTGTCCTTCGGCCATCTGCCCACCGTCTTCGTGCCCGCCGGGCCGATGCCCTCCGGCCTGCCCAACAAGGAGAAGGGGCGCATCCGCCAGCAATACGCGGAGGGCAAGCTGGACAAGGACGCGCTGCTGGAGGCCGAGGCCGCGTCCTACCACGCGCCGGGCACCTGCACTTTCTACGGCACCGCCAACTCCAACCAGATGCTGGTCGAGATGATGGGGCTGCACCTTCCGGGATCGAGCTTCGCCAACCCCGGCACGGCGCTGCGCGACGCGCTGACCGACGCGGCGGCGCGGCGGGTGGTCGCCCTGCGCACGCCCATCGGGGAGATCGTGGACGAGCGCGCCATCGTCAACGCGGTGGTCGGGCTGCTGGCGACGGGCGGCTCGACCAACCACACGCTGCATCTGCCGGCCATCGCGGCGGCGGCGGGCATCGCCCTGACCTGGGAGGACTTCGCCGAGCTGTCGGCGGTGGTGCCGCTGCTCGCCCGCGTCTACCCGAACGGTAGCGCCGACGTGAACCATTTCGAGGCGGCGGGCGGCATGGCCTTCCTGATCGGGGAACTGGCCGACGCCGGTCTGCTGCACGGCGACGCCGCCACTGTGTGGGAGGGCGACAGCATCGCGGCCTACCGCCGTCCGCTGCGGCTGGAGGGGAGCGAACTGGTGCGGGGCGCAGCGGTCCACGAGAGCGCCGACCCCGCCGTGCTGGCTCCGGTCGCGTCGCCCATGGCGGCGGAGGGGGGCTTGCGCGTGCTGAGCGGGCCGCTGGGCCGCGCGGTGGTGAAGGTCTCCGCCGTGAAGCCGGACCATCGCGTCATCGAAGCGCCGGCCCGCGTCTTCACCGACCAGGAATCGGTGCAGGCGGCGTTCCGCCGCGGCGAGTTGCACCGCGACGTGGTGGTGGTGGTGCGCTTCCAGGGTCCGAAGGCCAACGGCATGCCGGAACTGCACAAGCTGACGCCGCCGCTGGGCGTGCTTCAGGATCTCGGCTACCGGGTGGCGCTGGTCACGGACGGGCGGATGTCGGGGGCGTCGGGCAAGGTCCCGGCGGCGATCCACGTCACGCCGGAAGCCGCGGCGGGTGGGCCGCTGGGCAGGGTGCGGGATGGCGACATGCTGCGGCTGGACACCGAGCGCGGCACGCTGGAGGTGCTGGTGGACGACGCGGAGTGGACCGCTCGCCCGCTGGCGGACGCACCGGCCGATGCCGGTGTCGGCTGCGGGCGGGAGCTGTTCGGTGTGTTCCGCCGGGCGGTCGGCAGTGCCGAGGCCGGGGCGTCGGTGTTCGGGTGAGGGATGATTCCAATGCAAATTCCCTCTCCCCTCTGGGGAGAGGGTTAGGGTGAGGGGGTTGCGCTTGTGCCGGACGTACCGCCACGCGCAACCCCCTCACCGCCCGCTTCGCGGGCACCCTCTCCCCAGAGGGGAGAGGGCTAAAAAGAAAGGCCAGAGGTGATGGCCTTTGACAGCGAAGGGGGAACTCGCTCACTTCACCGTCAGCTCGTAGGTGCCCATCGTCCCGTACACGGCGACCGACGTGCTGCCCGCCGGGACCATGACGGTGCCGACGTGCGACCCGGTGGTCACCACGTCGCCGGCCTTCAGGCCGCCCAGGCTGACCGCGCCGGTGTTGGCCATCCACACCAGAAGCCGCACCGGCTCGCCCGCCGAGTTGCCGGCGACCGTGTCGGCCTTCGTCTCGCCGTCGACGACCAGGGCGACGCGCTCCTTCAGCGGCTCCAGCGAGCGCCAGTCGGCGATGGCCGGGCCGACGACCAGGGCACCGTGGTTGAACTGGTCGGCCATGTGGCTGAACCACTCCTGCGAGCCGAAGCCGGCAAAGCGCGTGTCGACGATCTCGAAGGCGGGATGGACCGACTCGACGGCGTCGAGGACCTCCTCGCGGCTGTAGGGCTCGGCGCGGGGCGGCAGATCCTTGGCCAATTTGTAGGCGATCTCGGCTTCCATGCCGATGACCTGATAGTCCGCCGCGGGAAGCACCGTGGTGTCGAAGAACAGCGTGTCGGCGTGGATGGGCGCGCGGAACGGCTCGGACTCCGGGGTGCGGGCGCCGACCTTCCATGCGACGACCGGGCCGAGGCGGCGGGCCACGGCGTCTTGGATGGCGTAGGCTTCGGCCTCGCTGGTGGGGCGGGTCGGTAGGGCGGACAACCAGTCGCGGCTCTTGCGCGCCTGGATCAGGGCATCGACGGAAGCGTTGAATGCGGACTCGTTCATCTCTTCGGACATCGTCTTCGGGCCTTCGCTTTTCTTCGGTTATTGGTGCTTGTCGGGTTGGACTCTCAGGGCGCCGCAGGACTCGCGGATGACCAGCCGGGCGGGCAGGATCACACGCTCCGGCGCGCCCTGCGGGTCGGCGATGCGGCGCAGCAGCAGGCGGGCGGCCTCCTGCCCGATCTGGCGGGCGGAGGTGGCGACGGTGGTCAGGGCGGGGCGGCTTATCGCCGCTTCGGTCAGGTCGTCGAAACCGGTCACGGCGATGTCCCGTCCCGCCCGCAGACCGCGGGCCTCCAGCCCCAGCATCACGCCGAACGCGACGAGGTCGTTGTAACAAAGCATCGCGGTGGGCGGGTCGGCAAGGTCCATCAGCGGCCCCACCGCGTCCAGCCCGCCGCGGCGGGTGGCCGGGCAGCGCACGACGAGGTCCGGGGTCAGGCCGTGGCGGCGCAGCGCCGCGGCGAAGCCGACACGGCGCCCGGCGAAGGCGGAGTGGGACAGGTTTCCACCAACGAAGGCGATGCGGCGATGGCCGATCCGCAGCAGGTGCTCGGTCACCATCTCCATGCCGAACTCGTAATCCACCCCGGCGTAGTCGCCTTCGCGGGCGGAGAGGAAGCGCAGCGCCTGGACGACGGGAAGCTGCCACTGGCGCAGCCGGTCCAGCAGCGCCGGCGACGTGCCGGCGGCGGGGCAAATGATTACCCCATCCACATTCTGCTCGCGCATGCGCTGAAGGTAGCGGTCCTGCCGCTCCCCCGATTCCGCGGTGTTGGCGAGGAAGGCGACGACCCCCTGCTCACCCAGGACGTCATCCACCCCGGCGGTCAGTTCGCCGTAGAAGGAGTTGTTGATCTCGCAGACGAGCAGCCCGACCGTGTCGGTGCGGGCGGCGCGCAGGGTCGCGGCGCCGCGGTTGTAGACGTAGCCCAACGCCGCGATGGCAGCCTGCACGCGCTCCCGCGTTTCGGCGGCGACCAGCGGGCTGCCGCGCAGGACGAGCGAGACGGTGGACCGCGACACCCCGGCGTGGTGTGCCACCTCCGTCAGGGTGATGCGGGCCGGTCCGCCGCGCTCGTCAAGGATGGTCATTCACGCCGCCATTCAGACGACGGCGGTCGGCAGCGGCTGGCCGGCGAAGAAGGCGGACAGGTTCGTCAGCACCAGATTGCCCATGGCCATCCGCGTCTCCACCGTGGCGCTCGCCTGATGCGGCTGCAGCACCACATTGTCCAGGCCGAACAGGGCCTCAGGCGCGTGCGGCTCGTTGGCGAAGACGTCCAGCGCGGCCCCGCCGAGGCGACCGTCGGTCAGGGCGGCGACCAGCTCCGGCTCGTCCACCACGGCGCCGCGGGCGACGTTGACCAGCAGCCCGTCCGGCCCCAGCGCCTCGATCACTGCGCGGTTGACCATGTTGCGGGCGTCCGGCCCGGCCGAGGCGGCGACGATCAGGATGTCGCTCTCCCGCGCCAGATCAACCGGGGAGGCGACGAAGCGGTAGGGCACGTCGCTGCGCGGCTTGCGGTTGGTGTAGGCGATGTCCATGCCGAAGCCGGCGGCGCGCTGGGCGATGGCCATGCCGATGCGGCCCAGCCCCAGGATGCCGAGCCGCTTGCCGGTCACCTTGCGGGCCAGCGGCAGCCCGCCGTTCGGCCAGCGCCCGGCGCGCACGAAGCGGTCGCCGACCATCATGCGGCGCGACCCGGCGATCATCAGCCCGATGGCGAGATCGGCGACGTCGTCGGTCAGCACGTCGGGCGTGTTGGTGACGCGGACGCCGCGGCCGGCCGCGTGCTTCAGGTCCACCGCGTCGGTGCCGACGCCGTTGATCGCGACGATCCCCAGGTTGGTGCAGGCGTCCATGACCGCGTTGCTGACGCCCGTGCCGCCGCCGGTGACGACGGCGCGGACTCGCGGTCCCACCTCGGCGACCAGCCGGTCGCGGTCGGGCGCCCCGGCGAAGCGGTGGACGGTGTAGCCCGCGTCCAGCGCCGCCTCGATGTCCGGCATCATGGATTCGACGAGGAGGATCTCCGGCTTCATCAAAAGCGTCCTTCGTGGGGTGGGCTCAGTGGGTGAGGATCTGGCCGAGGAAGTTGCGGGTCCGCTCGGACCTCGGATTCGTGAAGAACTCGGCGGGGGTGGCCTGCTCGACGATCTCGCCGCGGTCCATGAAGATGACGCGGTCGGCGACCGACTTGGCGAAGCCCATCTCGTGCGTGACGCACAGCATGGTCATGCCGTCCTCGGCCAGCCCGATCATGGTGTCCAGCACTTCCTTGACCATCTCGGGGTCGAGCGCCGAGGTCGGCTCGTCGAACAGCATGACCTTGGGGTTCATGCACAGCGACCGCGCGATGGCGACGCGCTGCTGCTGCCCGCCGGAAAGCTGGCCGGGGTACTTGTCCGCCTGCTCCGGGATGCGCACGCGGGCCAGATACTTCATGGCGATGTCGCGCGCCTCCTGCTTGGAGGTGCCGCGCACCCGCATGGGCGCCAGCATACAGTTCTCGACCACGGTCAGGTGCGGGAACAGGTTGAACTGCTGGAACACCATTCCGACGTCGCGCCGCACCTGATCGAGGTGGCGGTGGTGGGCGTCGATGGTGACGCCGTTGACGGTGATCGTGCCCTTCTGGTGCTTCTCAAGCTGGTTGATGCAGCGGATCAGCGTGGACTTGCCGGAGCCCGAGGGGCCGCAGATGACGATCCGCTCGCCCTTGTGGACCTCCAGTTCGATGTCCTTCAGCACATGGAAGCTGTCGTACCATTTCTGGACGCCGGCCATGCGGATGACGACCTCGCCGCTGACCGGCCGCGGCGCGGGGACGTCCGTGGTATCGTAAGCCGAGGCCATGGGGGACTCCTCCTTTATCCAAACCCTCTCCCCTCAGGGGGGAGGGGAGAGGGGATGTGGGACGTTACGACTTGGTCAGCGGGGGCAGGTCGGTGCCCAGCCACTTCTTGTGGACCTCGTTCAGTTCGCCGTTCGACTTCGCGGTCTCGATGAACTCGTTGACCCACTTCAGCAGGGCGTCCTGGCCCTTGCGCATGGCGATGCCCTGGACCTGACGGTTCAGCACGAACTTCATCTCGTAGTTGGCCTGCGGGGCCAGCTTCTTGATTTCCTTGGTGACCACGTTGCTGAGGCCCAGCGCGTCCACCTGACCGGACAGCATCGCCTGCACGGCGCTGGCGTCGTCGTCGAAGCGCATGATGCGCGCGTCCTTCGGTGCGACGGCGGTCAGGGCGTTGTCCTGGGTGCTGGCGCGGGCGACGCCGACGCGCTTGCCCGACAGCTCCGCGGCCTCCTTGATCTTGGTGTTGGCCGGAGCGACCAGACCGATCTCGATGGCGGCGTAGGGCTCGGAGAACTGCACCTGCTCGGCGCGGGCCGGGGTGATGCCCAGCGAGGCGACCAGCAGGTCGACCTTGTTGGTCAGCAGGTAGGGGATGCGGTTCGGGCCGGTGACCGGGACGATCTCCACCGGGACTCCCATGTGCTTGCCCAGCAGCTTGGCGACGTCGGCGTCGTAGCCGTCCGGCTTGCCGTCGGCGGTGGTGATGCCGAAGGGCGGGAAGTCCACCAGCATGCCGATGGTCAGCTTGCCCTTCGACTTGATCTCGTCGACGGTCTGGGCGGCGGCCGGAGCAGCCAGGGCGACGGCGGCGGCCATCATGGCGCCGGCGACGGCGAGGCGGCGGGTGATCGACAGGGTCATTGGGGTTTCCTCACTGTTCTTATGAAAACGGGGATATCAACGGGTAGCGAGGGCGTAGCGCCGCTCCAGACGGGCGCTGAGCAGCGACAGCGGCCAGCACATCAGGAAGTAGAGCACCGCCACGATCCCGAACACCAGGAAGGGCTGGAAGGTGGCGTTGTTGACGATCTGCCCGGCGCGGGTCAGCTCGGTGAAGCCGATGATGGCGGCCAGCGACGTGCTCTTGATGAGCTGCACCAGGAAGCCAACGGTCGGCGGCACCGCGACCTTCACCGCCTGCGGCAGGATCACGTAGCGCATCAGCCCGGGATAGCGCAGGCCGAGCGCCGAGGCGGCCTCCCACTGGCCGCGCGGCACCGCCTGGATGCAGCCCCGCCAGATCTCGCCGAGGAAGGCGCTGGCGTTCAGCGTCAGGCCCAGCGCGGCGGCGGCCCAGGGGTTGAGGTCGAGCCCCATCACCGTGGCGCCGAAGAACACCAGGAAGAGCTGCATCAGCAGCGGCGTGCCCTGGAAGAGCTGGATGTAGCCGGTGGCGGCCAGCCGCACCGCCTTGATCTCCGACGTGCGGGCCAACGCGATGACCAGCCCGACCGTGGCGCCCCCGATGAAGGCGATGGCCGACAGCGCCAGCGTCCATTGCACGGCGCTGAGGAGGAAGAGGAATTCGTTGTAACTGAAGGCGCGGATCATGGTTCGGCCCTCCCTCAGCGCCGGTCGGTGTCGTAGGCGAAGGCCAGCTTGTAGATGCCGGCGAACAGCGCGGAGAACATCATCGCCAGCGCCAGATAGATGCCGGTGACCACGATGTAGATCTCGAAGCTGCGGAAGGTCTGCGACTGGATGTTGTTGGCGACCGAGGTCAGCTCGTCCGCCGAGATCGCCGAGACCACGCTGGAGCTGAGCATCAACAGGATGAACTGGCTGGTCAACGCGGGGTAGACGGTGCGCAGCGCCGGCTTGATGACGATGTAACGGAAGACCTGCAACGGCTTCAGCCCCAGCGCCAGCCCAGCCTCGATCTGGCCCTTTTGGATCGATTCGATTCCGGCCCGGATGATCTCCGTCGCGTAGGCGCCGACATTGACCACCATGGCGATCAGCGCCGCGAGGTCGGGTGACAGGCGGACGCCCATGGTCGGCAGGCCGAAGAAGATCAGGAAGATCTGCACCAGGAAGGGCGTGTTGCGCACCACCTCGATGTAGGCGTTGATCACCCAGCGGACCGGCTTCGGCCCGGATGTCTTGCCCAGCGCGCAGAGAATCGCGACGATCAGGCCGAGAACCATGGCGCCGATCGACAATTGCACGGTCAGCCAAGCGCCCTGGAGCAGATAGTCCCAGGACTCGATGACCGCCTTGAAATCGAAGGTGTAGTTCACGGGCTTTTCCTCCGCATCCGGGCCGGCTGCATCCGGACCAGGGCGCTGCGCGCGTTCGGTGAACGGTCCCTTGCGCGGGATTCTCGTTGTCGGCCTCTCGTCGTCCGGCGGGCCGTGGCGATGCCTCCGGCGCCGGATGTTGGAGGGGAGCCTATTTGGATCGATCCAAACGCGCAAGATGGAAAACGCAGCGCTGCGAAAATTAATTCGTGCAACCAACAATCATCCCGCGAATTTCCTCTGATGATACTAAACCGCGATGGTGCGTCCCCGAACGGACGCTTGCGCCGCGCCGCGTCTTGACGATGATCAAGGTGGAAGAGAACCGCGCACCGGACTATCCGGGGTGATATGACGCGGTGCCGCCCTCCAGGGCGGCCCCAAGGGAGAAGGATTGTCGCATGGACTGCTTCGCCGGCCCCGGCCCTGCCGCCCCCATCCCGCTGGACGAGGCGTTGGCCCGCGTGCAGCGGACCTACGGCACGGTGACGGAGCCCGAGGAGGTGCCGTTGCGCGCCGCCCTCGGCCGCATCCTGGCGGAACCGGTGACGGCGACGGTGAACGTGCCGCCAGTCGCCGTCTCGGCGATGGACGGCTGGGGATTCGGCACGGCGGACGGTGCCGAAGTGGGCGAATTCCGGCGGCTGGCCGTGGTGGGGCGTGTGCCCGCCGGCTCCGTCTTCCCCGGTACGGTTGGGCAGGGCGAAGCGGTGCGCATCTTCACGGGCGCGCCGATTCCGGTGGGGGTGGACACCGTCGCCATGCAGGAGGACTGCCGGGCCGAGGACGGCGCGGTGCTGGTGCCCGCCACCCTCAAGCGCGGCGCCAACATCCGCGACGCCGGTGAGGACATGACAGCGGGGTCCGTCGTGCTGACTCCCGGCCTGCGGCTGCGCGCCCAGGAGGTCGGTCTGGCCGCCGCGGTCGGGCGGTCGAGCCTGTCGGTGCGCAAGCGTCTGCGCGTCGTCCTGTTCTCCACCGGCGACGAGCTGCGCGAGCCGGGGACGGTCAAGCCGGAGGGCACGATCTACGACGCCAACCGCTACACGCTGGCCGCCCAGCTCGACGCGCTGGGGGCGGACGTGCGCGACCTCGGCATCCTGCCCGACAAGCCGGACGTGACCCGCGCCGCTCTGGCCGATGCCGCGGCGACCGCCGACCTCGTCGTCACCTCCGGCGGTGCGTCGGTGGGGGAGGAGGACCATGTGAAGAGGGTGGTCGGCGAGCTTGGCTCCGTCGACCTGTGGAAGCTCGCCCTGAAGCCGGGTAAGCCTCTGGCGCTTGGGCGCATCGGCACCACGCCGTTCCTTGGCCTGCCGGGCAACCCGGTCTCGGCCATGGTGACCTTCATGCTGGTGGGCCGCCCGCTGGTGCTGCGCCTGTCGGGGGCGGAGAGCGCGCCGACCCCCCGCTGCCTCGTCGTCGCCGGCTTCGAGTTCAGGAAGAAGCCGGGGCGGCGGGAGTTCCTGCGCGCCCGTCTGGCGACCGGACCCGATGGCCGCCCAGTCGCCCACAAGTTCCCCAGCGACAGTTCCGGCGTCCTGACCTCGATGGTCGAGGCCGACGGGCTGGTCGACATGCCGGCCGACGCCACCGTGATCCATAACGGGGACATGGTGGAGTTTCTGCCCTTCACCGGGCTGTTCGCCTGAGCGCCGGACGACCCCTCTCCCGGGGACGGGAGAGGGGGAGAGCCCTTACTTCTTGGGCATATGGCCGCTGATCTCGGCGTGCAGGGGCTTGGTGTCCTCGAAGGTCTTCTGCTGCTCGGGGGTAGCTTCCTTCTGGTGCTTCGCCTTCCATTCCGAATAGGGCATGCCGTAGACGGCGATGCGGGCCTCTTCGTCGGTCAGCGGCACGTTCCGCTCCTTGGCGGCGGCGGCGTACCATTTGGACAGGCAGTTGCGGCAGAAGCCGGCCAGATTCATCAGGTCGATGTTCTGCACATCGGTGCGCTTCTGAAGATGCGCGACCAGACCGCGGAACGCGGCGGCTTCCAGCTCGGTGCGGGTCTTCTCGTCCATTCCAATCCCTCTCAATTCTGTTCGTTGTGCAGCGTGACGAAGCGGCCATGGCGGTGGAAGCTCTGGGACGAGCCGCCGGCCAGGATCGCCTCGGCCACGGCGTCGCGGTTCTCCACCACGAAGCCGGCCAGCGCGGCGACGCCGTAGCGGAACAGCCGCGGGGTCAGCGGCGTCCCCGGCCCGACCAGGGCGACGCGGGTGCCCTCGGCCACCGACAGCAGACGGGGCAGGCTGCGGTTGGTCAGGGTGGAGGCGGTGATCGCCGCGCCCTCCGCGCCCGGCAGCAGCCATTCCCCGGCGGCTTCCGGATACTCACCGTCGCTGGGGTTCATTTCGACGACATGGGCGTTGGGCAGGCGCCGGGCAATCTGGGGGAAGGCCCCGAAGACGACCACGCGCCCCTCCATCCCGGTGAACAGGTCAAGCCCATTGGCCGTGGAGCCGGTCAGGTCGGGGCGGTTGTAGTGGGCGTTCAGCGCGGCCATGCCGACCGCGGCCTCCTGCGGGTCCCAGGAGCGCGCGGCGTGGGCGGCCAGTCCGGCGAGGCCGACCCCGGCCCAGCGCGCCGGATCGGGCGGCGGCGCCGATTGCGGGCGGGCGGCCAGCCCGATGCCGGGTCCCCGGGCGCCGTCCGTCTCCACCATGATCCATTTGGCGCCGATGGTGATGGCGCGGACCTCGGCGTCCTCCACCCCGTGCAGCAGGTCGTCGTAGAGCCGGTGCGCCCCCCACCAGCGCCACAGCGCGTCCTCGTCCGGCGAGATCAGCGCGGTGAAGCCGCCGGTGAAGCTCTGCCACTCGTTGAGGAAGCGGCTGCCGACGCTGGTCAGCACCGGGATGCCCTCGGCGATGCCGGCCAGCAGTTCGTCCGCCAGCCCTTCGCCGTGCGCTTCCAGCCCGGCGAACTTGTTGACCACCAACAGGTCGGCGCGCTCCGCGATGGCGCGGCGCAGCGCCTGGCTGGCCTCGGCCACCCCCTGCGGATCGACGCGGCAGGACTGCGACTGGCGGCCCAGATGCTGAGAGATGTCGTAGGCTTGGCCGGTGGCGACGTCGACCAGTTCCATCAGGTCGGCGCAGTCGCCGGGCGCGCCGGTGTTTCGCTGGATCACGCCGCCGACGCGGAAGCCGCGCCGCTGCAATTCCATCACGAACCGGTCGATCATCGCGTCCACGGCGGTGGAGCCGGGGCCATGGACCACCGCGCCGGGACGCAGCGGGGGCGGAACCGCGGGGCGCAGGGTCGGCATGGGGCGGGCTCCTTCAGGGATGGAGATGAGGGTCACGCGGCGGAGGTCCCGCGGCGGATGTGGTACACGAACACCTCGCCGCGCGTCTCGTGCGCCAGCAGCACGTTGTCGGTCGTGTTGCAGAAATGCTTGAAGTCGATGATCGACGCCGGGTCGGTGGCGTAGACGATCACCTCCTCCCCCTCGGCCATTTTGTCCAGCAGGGCGCGCGTCCGCAGGATGGGCAGCGGGCAATGCAGCCCCTTCACGTCGAGTTCCTTGGCCGACACGGACGTAACCTCTTCTTCTGCATGGGCACCGGACGCCGCGACTGTAGCGGGTTCGCGCCTCCGTCTCCACCGTTCCCATAGATTTGGCGTTCCGGACAGTTTGGCGGCCCAGAGGCCCAGGGCACCTTTGCCGGGCTGGGATGTTAGCCAGGGAAACGGATTCGAACGAACAATGCGGGAGCAACGCTTATGGCCGGTCGGCATTTCGACAAGGTGGTGGTCATTACCGGGGCGTCCAGCGGGATCGGCCGGGCGACCGCGCTGGAGTTCGCGCGCCACGGCGCCGCGGTGGTTCTGGCGGCGCGGCGCCACGCCGCCCTGCACGAGGTCGCGGAGGACTGCATCGAGGCCGGGGGGCGGGCCATGGTCGTACCCACCGACGTGCGCGACCAGGAGCAGATGAACCGGTTGGCCGAGCGCGCCATCGAGGTGTTCGGCGGGATCGACGTCTGGGTGAACAACGCGGGCGTGATCGCCTTCGGGCGCTTCGAGGAGACTCCGCAGGATGTGTTCGAGGAGGTGATGCGCACCAACTTCTTCGGGACCGCCAACGGCTGCCGCGCCGTGCTGCCGCATTTCCTGGAGCGGGGGGAGGGCACGGTCATCAACGTCGCCTCGCTGGCCTCGATCGTCGGGCAGCGCTACGCCGCCGCCTACGCCGCCAGCAAGTTCGCGGTGCGTGGCTTCTCCGAAACGCTGCGGCAGGAGCTGGTGGAGGACCCCGGCATCCAGGTCTGCACCGTGCTGCCCGGCCCCATCGACACGCCGCTGTGGCAGCATGGCGCGAACTACACCGGCCGCGCTGTCAAGGCGATGACGCCGCTGCGCCCGCCGGAGGAGGTCGCCGAAGCGATCCTGCGCTTGGCCGAGAGTCCCCGGCCCGAGCTGTTCGTCGGCGCCGCGGGACGCTCCGCGGCCCTGCCGCATGCGGTGGCACCGGCGCTGGCCGACCGCATGCTGGCGCACCGGATGGACCGCGATATGTTCGACAACCGTCCGGCCCATGACACCTCCGGCGGCGTTCTGGAGGCCATGCCGGACTATCGGGAGGCAAGCGGCGGCTGGATGGAGCGAGCGGCGGCGCGGGCGCCGCAAGGCCGGGTGGAGGGACGCCGCGTCTTGTGCTGGACCAATGTCGCCTTGTTCCTGCTGCCCATCGGCCTGATGAGCCGCCTGCCCGCCCAGGTTTGGGAGCGGCGGACGTGGCGCGATTTGAGGGTCAGGCCGTGAGCATCTTGAGGCCGGACAAAGCGAGGATCACCGCCAGCAAATAGCGCAGCGCCGCGGTCGGCAGATGGCGGCTGCCCAGCCAGGCGCCGACCGCCCCGCCGACCCCGGCGGCGGCCAGCCACCAGGGCAGGGCCGCGGGCAGGGTGGTGGCGGTCGTCCAGGTCCCGGCCAGCGCCGCCGCCGAGTTCAGCAGGTTGTAGGCGGCCGAGACGGCGGCGGCGCGGCGCGTCTCGACCCAGCCCATGAGCAAAATCAGCGGCGCCAGGAAGATGCCGCCGCCGGTGCCGGTCATCCCGGACAGGAACCCCACGGCGGCCCCGGCGGCGAGCGCCGGCAGGAAGGGCGGCGTGGTGGAGTCCGCCCGTTCGGGTGTTCCGCGGGTCGCCCAGGTAGAACGCGCCAGCTCCAGCGCCGCCAGCAGGAGGATCGCCCCGACCAGCGGGTAATAGAGATGCGGCGGCAGGTGCATCGTGCCGCCGAGGAACGAGAAGGGCATCCCCAGCACGCCGAACGGGTAGAAGGCCCGCCACGTGAAAAGCCCGGCGCGGGCGAAGCGCACGGTGCCGATGCCCGCCACCAGGAGGTTGAGGGCTAGCGCGGTGGGCTTCATCGTTGCCGGGTCGAGCCCAACGATGCCCATGACCGCCAGATAGCCCGAGGCTCCGGCCTGCCCGACCGCGGCGTACAGCGTGGCAACGCCCAGGATCAGCGCCGTCAGACCGACCGTCTCGTTGAACACCCGCGTTTCCTCTCAAGCCGTGCCGGTCGCTTGTAAACCGGGCGGGGCGGGCGGGGCCAGGGAAAGGGCGGAGAATTTCCGAACCATGGCGGCGTGGCGCTGTTGGCGGGGTAGGACACCGAGCCCATCCCCCTTACCCCTGTCCTTTGGAGGCTGCCCATGCACGCCCGCGAAATGATCAGCACGCACCCGCATGTGCACGGAAGCACCAACGACGCGCTCATCCGCTGCGTCGAAGCATGCTACGACTGCGCGCAGACCTGCACCACCTGCGCCGACGCCTGCCTGGGCGAGGATCAGGTGGCCGAGCTTGTCCAATGCATCCGCCTGAACATGGATTGCGCCGACGTCTGCGCGGCGACCGGCTCCGTCGCCACCCGGCGCAGCGGCTCCAACGAGGCGGTGATCCGAGCCATGCTCGACGCCTGCGCCACCGCCTGCCGGCTGTGCGCCGAGGAGTGCGAGGGGCACGCCGGCATGCATCAGCATTGCCGCATCTGCGCCGAAGCCTGCCGGACCTGCGAGGATGCCTGCCGCAAGGCCCTGCAGACGCTGAGCCACTGACGGATGTGGAAGATTATCCGCCGTTGCCGAGGATCACCCTGTCCAGATAGTCGGCCAGCAGCGGGCCGTCCCCCAGTCCGAGCAGCAGCTTGGACGAGACGTTGCCGTTCTCTGTCCGCAAGCCGGGAACCGCCGCGTGGCGGGCCAGGAAGCCATCCAACGCGGCGTTCCAGGCCGGATCGGCGTTGCGGCAGAAGATCTTCGACAGCGAGAAATGCGGCACCTTGCGGAAGGGGCTGGCGAGGCGCTTCCCCTGGAACACCGCCGGCGGGTTGTCGAGCGCGCGGTAGCGGGTTTCCAGCGTCTTGCGGAAACTTTGGAAGGTCGTCCCGCCGCTCTCCATGCCGATGGTGACGACCGGAACGCCGAGCAGGGCCACCGAGTCGGCGATCAGGCGGGCGTTCTCCTCCTGGTCGCGCCGGATGGCCTCGGCGAGCGCCGGATCGCCGCGCATCGCCTCGGACAGCCCCACCGTTCGCGGCGTGTGGAAGGAGCTTTTGTTCAGCACCATCACCTTGCTGCGGAAGGACGCGGCGCCGAAGATGCCGTCGAAGAAGCTGTGCGCCATCGCCCCGGCGCGCCCCTGGACGCACAGATAGACGGACTGCTCATACTCCCGGCGCCCCGGATTGTCGCCGACCAGGATCAACTCCGGCAGAGCGCCATCCTTGGCTGCGTAGGCGGCGAGGTCGCCGTTCGTGACGAACAGCGGCGACGCGGAGTCCCGCAAGGCGCGGACCCGTTCGCCGTGGTCGGCGACGCGGGTGCGGAACAGCGCGAGGGCGTCCGGTCGTTTGTCCACGGGCGGGGCATCGCCCAGAATGACGGACAGCCGCCGCAGGGCGGCCTCATGATCCGTTGCCGCCGCGTCGATCGAGGATACCGCCATTCCCATCACCCCTTGTGCAAAGCGGCCTCATCTAAGGGACCGGTGATTGTGTTGTCGAGAGGCGTCGATCCGGTTATAGAGTGCGCCAGGGAAGCGACCGGAGCCGCGCTGATTGCGGTTTCGCCAGGAGGGTCGGAAAGAATGAAGCTGTCAGACGTCGATATTCGCCGATACCTGGCCGAAGGACGCATCGAGATCGACCCGTTGCCGGCGGAGAGCCAGATCGGGGCCATGTCGGTTGACCTCCAGCTCGGGAACGCTTTTCAGGTCTTCCCGCCGGGCAAGGCGGCCTTCGTCGACCTCGCCCCGCCCGAGGGCCATCCCAGCCAGGTCCCCGACAAGCTGATGGACCGCGTCGAGGTTTCCGAGGGCGAGCCGTTCTTCCTGCATCCGGGCGAACTGGTGCTTGGCATCACGGTGCAGCGCATCGGCCTGCCCAATGACATCGCCGGCCGCCTGGACGGCCGCAGCAGCCTCGCCCGTCTGGGCCTGATGGTGCACGCCACCGCGCATACCATCGATCCGGGCTGGAATGGCCGCATCACGCTGGAATTCTTCAATTGCGGACGGTTGCCGCTGGCGCTGCGGCCGGGCATGCGCATCTGCGCCCTCAGCTTCGAGACGCTGATGTCGCCGACCTCCAAGCCCTATGCCGCGCGCCCCGACGCCAAGTACCGCGACCAGCTCGACCCGCTGCCAAGCCGGATCAATCTGGAACAGCCCTGACGGCAAACGACGAGAACGACGAAAAGGCGCCTCCCTTCCGAGGCGCCTTTTTCTTTTGGGCATTCGGCTTGCCCAACCCTCGCCCCTCACCCCCGCCCGCAGGGACTCGGCAGGGACTCGGCAGGGACTCGATTGATCGCGCCAGGATCATTCGTATCCCCAACATCGCTGTTGACCAAAGCTGTATTATCAATCATACAGGTTCCTGTCTTATACAGAGACACACGCCGGTTTCCAGCGAGAGGGAGGCGGGGCACTGTGAAGTCTTCGGTCGAACCGCTGAAGGCGCGCCGGATTTACCTGCTGCTGCGCGACCGCATCGTCGCCGGCGACCTGCCGCCGGGCGGGCGCCTGCCGGGGGAACCGGCGCTGGCCGCCGAGCACGCCGTGTCGCGGGTGACCGTGCGCCGGGCGCTCGACCTGCTGGAGAAGGAGGGGCTGGTGCAGCGCAAGCCCGGCTCCGGCACCTTCGTCCATGACACCCGCAGCGTCCGCCCCATCGTCGCCGACCTCTCCAACGTGCTGTCGCACCTGATCGACATGGGGCGCAGCACCGACGTGAAGCTGCTCTCCTTCGGCTACGTCGCGCCGCCCGAGGCCATCGCCGAAAGCCTGGGGCTGAAGCCGGGCGAGCGGGTCCAGCGGTCGGTGCGTGTCCGGCTGATCGACGGGGAGCCCTTCTCCTACCTGACCACCCATGTGCCGGAATGGCTCGGCCTGACCTATTCGGAAGCGGAGCTGGCGGCGCGTCCGCTGCTGGAGCTGATCGAGCGGTCGGGCGTGAAGACCGAGCGGGCCACCCAGGCGATCAACGCCACGCTGGCCGGGCCGGAGCCGGCGGCGGCGCTCGATCTGGAGATCGGCTCGCCGCTGTTGACCCTGACCCGCGTCGTGCACGACCCGTCCGGCCGCGGGGTGGAGCATCTGCACGCGCTGTATCGGCCCGACCGCTACAGCTTCCACATGGATCTGGTGCGCATCGGCGACGACGGGGAGCGGCGCTGGAGCCCGGCCCTGGGCCGGCCGCGCGCATCCGACACCACCAAAACCGACAAGAACAAAGCGGGCGAAAAGCCCACCCGCGGCTCGCGGGCCATCAAGCAGAGGAGTTGAGCGTTATGGGACGTTCGGTTCAGGACTCCGCACTCTCGGGCATCTCCCGCCGCACCGTGCTCAAGGCGGGCGCGGCGGCAGCGGCCTTTGTGACGGTGCCGGTGGCCGCCCCGTCGATTCTGCGGGCGCAGACCCCGGCCGTGAAGATCGGCATCCTCCAGCCGGTGACCGGCGCGCTCGCCCATGACGGCGACCTCGGCCGGGTCGGCGCCGAGATGGCGATCAACGAGATCAACGCCGCGGGCGGCATCAAGTCGCTGGGCGGTGCCAAGATCGAAATGGTGTTCGGCGACGCCCGCTCCACGCCGGAGGCCGGCACGCAGGAGGTCGAGCGCATGCAGGCCGAGGGCGTGTGCGCCATCGTCGGCGGCTTCGCCAGCCCGATCTGCCTCGCCGCCTCGCAGGCGGCGGCGCGCTACGATCTGCCCTATCTCGTCGATGTCGGCGTGTCGGATCAGATCATGGCCCGCGGCCTGACCAACACCTTCCGCTTCAGCCCCGGCTTCGGCAAGGTCACCCAGGTCGCGCTCGACAACCTGACCAGGATCAACGAGCTGGCCGGCAAGCCGGCGAAGACCGTCGTGCTGGTCCATGAGGACGGCCTGTTCGGCTCCGGTCTCGCCAAGCTGCTGCAGGCCGAGCTGCCCAAGCGCGGCTTCGAGATTTTGGAAACCATCGCCCACCCGACCCCGGCGCGAGACATGTCCAACGTGGCGCTGCGCATCCGCTCGCTGAACCCGGACCTCGTCATCCCGTCCAACTACTACGGCGAATTCGTTCTGCTCGCCCGCACCATGCAGCAGCAGCGCATCAAGCCGAAGGGCGTCTACGCGGTGCTGGGCGGGGCGGCGTCGAACGGGCGCTTCGTCAAGGAATTCCCGCAGGCCGCCCAGAACGTCATCGACTGCAACCATTGGCACGACCCGAAGAATCCGAAGGCGCTGGCGCTGCGCAAGGCCGTGGAGGCGCAGGGCAAGTCCTTCGCCTACAACGTCCCGCTGAACTATTCGAACCTGCTGCTGCTGGCCGACGCCATCGAGCGCGCCGGCTCCGCCGACCGCAAGACGATCATCGAGGCGCTGAACGCTTCCACCTTCGCCGGCCACATCATGCCCTACGGCCCGACGAAGTTCGTGAACGGCCAGAACGAGGGGGCCACCCCGATCAACACGCAGATCCAGGGCGAGGACATCAAGGTGATCTTCCCCGAAACCTTCGCGGAGTCGAAGGCCAACTACCCGGCGGCGTAATCCGTCACTTCGCCTTCGCACCTCCCGCATTTCCCCATCCGTTCTGCGGTGCCGCGCAGCGGCCGCCCGGACGGGTGGGGGGCCATTTCCCTCATGCGCTGGCTGCCATGTATTCACCTCAGATCATCCTGGAAGCGGCGCTGAACGGGCTGATGACCGGCGCGGTCTACGCGCTGATCGCCCTCGGCCTGACGCTGATCTACGGCGTGCTCCACATCATCAACTTCGCGCACGGCGCGCTGCTGACCTGCGCGATGTTCGCGGTGTGGATCGCCTGGGCGTGGCTGGGCCTCGACCCCTATCTGGTGATCGTGCCGCTGGTGCCGCTGATGTTCGTGCTGGGCTACGGGCTGCAGCGCTTCGTCATCGGGCCGGCCAGCCACGGCGACGACGGCAACATCCTGCTGGTCACGCTCGGTCTGTCGATCGTGCTGGAGAATGTGCTGCTGGCGGTCTTCCAGTCGGACACCCGCACGCTCGACACCGATTACTCGTTCCAGGTGGTCGCGCTGGGGCCGCTGCTGCTGTCCTTCCCGCGGGTGATCGGGCTGGCGGTGGCGGTGGTGGTGACCGGGCTGCTCTGGCTGGTGCTGAACCGCACCGACACCGGCAAGGCCATCCGCGCCGTCGCCAAGGAAAAGCTGGGCGCCAATCTGGTCGGCATCGACGTGCCGCACGTTTACGCCATCACCTTCGGGCTGGGCTGCGCCTGCCTCGCCGTGGCGGCCGGGCTGCTGATGCCGACCTTCTACGTCAACCCGCGCATCGGCAGCGCCTTCGTGCTGGTCGCCTTCACGGTTGTGGTGCTGGGCGGCATGGGGTCGCTCCCCGGCGCGCTGCTCGGCGGCCTGTTCATCGGCGTGGTGGAGAGCCTGTGCGGCCTGTTCCTGGGCGACAGTCTGGGGCAGATCGGCATCTTCCTGATCTTCATCGCCGTGCTGCTGGTGCGGCCGACCGGCCTGTTCGGAGCCAAGGCATGACCGCGCGCGACCTGATCCCGATCGCCGTCCTGGCCGTCCTCGCCGCGCTGCTGCCGTTGGTGGTGACGTCCAGCCCGGTGATGAACTTCCTCGTCTTCACGCTGATCGTGGCGCTGGGCGCGCAGGGCTGGAACATTCTGGGTGGCTTCGGCGGCCAGTTCAGCTTCGGCCACGCCGCCTTCTTCGGCACCGGCGCCTATGTGACGGCGATCCTGCAGCTGCGCTACGGCGTCAACGCCTGGGCCGGTCTGCTGCTGGCGACGGCGGCAGGGGCGGCGGTCGCCTGGGCCATCGGTTTCCTCAGCTTCCGCTCCGGTCTGCGCGGCTCCTACTTCGCGCTGGTGACTCTGGCCTTCGCCGAGGTGTTCCGCATCCTCGCCAACGCGACGCCCGTCACCGGCGGCGCCGCCGGCCTGCTGATCAAGCTGGAGGTCCACCCCGCGAATCTGCAATTCGCCGACCGCGCCGTCTTCTATTGGCTGGTCCTCGCCTTCGTCACCGGGGTGCTGCTGCTGACGCGCTGGATCCAGCGCTCGCGCTTCGGGGCGCAGCTCGTCGCGGTGCGCGAGAACGAGGACGCCGCCAAGGCGCTGGGCGTTGATTCCCTGAAGGTGAAGCTGCGCGCCATCGCCTTGTCGGGCGCGGTGACGGCGCTGTCCGGCTGCCTCTACGCCCAGTATTTCCTCTACATCGACGCCCACATCGCCTACGGCAGCTGGATCTCGGTGGAGTTGCTGCTCGCCCCGATCATCGGCGGCGTCGGCACCGTCTTCGGGCCGGTGGTGGGGGCGCTGACCCTGCATGGGCTGGGCGAACTCGCCAAGCAGTTCGCCGGCCGCATCCCCGGCATCGACCTGATCGTCTTCGGAAGCGTGCTGGTTCTGGCCGTCGCCTTCGCCCGCGGCGGCATCCTGGGCCTGCTGGAGCGGCTGCGCGACCGCGGCCGCGGGATGATGACGCGCGGCGCCAAGGAGGTGTCCCATGCTGGCCGTTGAGTCCGTCTCCAAGCGCTTCGGCGGTCTGATGGCGGTGGACAACGCATCGCTCGCGCTGGAGCCCGGCGGCATCGTCGGCCTGATCGGGCCGAACGGCGCCGGCAAGACGACGCTGTTCTCGATGATCTCGGGCTTCGTCGCACCGAGCGACGGGCGGATCCTGTTCGAGGGCACCGACATCACCGGCGAGGAGCCGCACCGCCGCGCCGAACGCGGCATCGGCCGCACCTTCCAGATCGTCCAGCCCTTCGCCGGGCTGACGGTGTGCGAGAACATCGCGGTCGGCGCCTATCTGCGCCACGCCAGGCGCGCCGACGCCATCGCCAAGGCGCGCGAGGTGGCCCGCCGGGTCGGGCTGGCGGCCGAGTTGGACCGGCCGGCCGGCGGGCTGACGGTGGCCGGGCGCAAGCGGCTGGAGTTGGCCCGCGCGCTCGCCACCGAGCCGAAGCTGCTGCTGCTGGACGAGGTGCTGGCCGGCCTGAACCCGTCGGAAATCCGCGACATCATCCCGGTGATTCGGGGAATCCGCGACGAAGGGGTGACGATCCTGATGATCGAACACGTCATGCAGGCGGTGATGAATCTGTGCGAGCGCGTCTATGTGCTGGCCCAGGGCCGCATGATCGCCGAGGGCAAGCCCGCCGCCGTTTGCGCCGATTCCCGCGTGATCGAGGCCTATCTCGGCCACGGCGCCGCCGCCCGTCTGGCGGCGGAGGGGGCGTCCCATGGCTGAGGCGCTTCTGAGCATCCAGGGGCTGAGGACCGGCTACGGCGCCACCGAGGTGCTGCGCGGCATCGACATGGCCGTGCTGGACGGCGAGATCGTCACGGTCCTCGGCTCCAACGGCGTCGGCAAGACGACGCTGAACAAGGTGCTGTCGGGCGTGCTGCCGCCCTGGGCGGGGGAGATCCGCTTCGCCGGCACCCGCATCGACGGCCGCTCCGCCGCGCGCATCGTGGAGGAGGGGCTGATCCAGGTGCCGGAAGGCCGCAAGATCTTCCCCAACCTGTCGATCCGCGAGAATCTGGAGCTGGGCAGCTACCGGCGCGGCAAGCCGAACCGGGCGCGGAACCTGGAGCGCATCTTCACCACCTTCCCCCGCCTGAAGGAGCGCGAGGGCCAGCTCGCCGGCACGCTGTCGGGCGGCGAGCAGCAGATGCTCGCCATCGGGCGCGGCCTGATGGCCGAACCGCTGCTGCTGATCCTCGACGAACCGTCGCTCGGCCTGTCGCCGTTGGTGGTCGAAGAGATGTTCGGGCTGATCCGCCAGCTGAACGCGGGCGGGCTGGCGATCCTGCTGGTCGAGCAGAACGTCGTCCAGTCGCTGGAGGTCGCCCGCCGCGCCTACATCCTCGAAAACGGCGTCTTCGCGCTCTCCGGACCGTCCGCCGAGATCGCGCGCGACCCTGAATTGAAACGCACCTATCTGGGGCTGTGAGCGATGCGTGCTCCGGCCCTGTCCCGACATTTCTCAACCCTGACCCGGTGGTGCTGCGACGGCTTCGCGGACCGGCACCGGGGGGAGCGTTTGACATGACCGTCCCCAGCATGAGTTTCCGGGACCGACTGGCCCAGGACCGCGTCGTCCTGGCCCCCGGCGTCTACGACGCCTTCACCGCCTCGCTGGCGGCGGCGGCGGGGTTCGAGGCGCTCTACCTGTCGGGGGCTGCCATCGCCTACACCCGGCTCGGCCGGCCCGACATCGGGCTGGTCTCGGTCAGCGAGGTGGCGGACACCATCGCGCTGGTGCGCGACCGCGTGCCGACGCCGCTGATCGTCGATGCCGACACCGGCTACGGCAACGCGCTCAACGTGCAGCGCACCGTGCGCATGTTCGAGCGCGCCGGCGCCACCGCCCTGCAGCTTGAGGACCAGAGCTTTCCCAAGCGCTGTGGGCATCTGACCGACAAGGCGGTGATCCCGGCGGGGGAGATGGCCGGTAAGATCAAGGCGGCGGTCGATGCCCGGTCCAGCGAAGGCACGCTGATCATCGCGCGCACCGACGCGGTGGCGGTGGAGGGAGTCCCGGCGGCGCTCGACCGCGCCCGGCTCTACGTCGAGGCCGGCGCCGACGTGCTGTTCGTCGAGGCGCCGAAAAGCCGCGAGCAGCTCTCCGCCATCGCCACCGACCTCGGCGGCATCCGCCCGCTGCTCGCCAACATGGTGGAGGGCGGGCAGACGCCGATCAGCTCCGCCGCCGATCTGGGCGATCTCGGCTACCGGCTGGTGATCTTCCCCGGCGGCATCGTGCGGGCGCTGGCCCGGCAGGCGCAGGACTATTACGCGTCGCTGGCCCAGCATGGCACCACCCAGCCCTTCCGCGACCGCATGTTCGACTTCAACGCGCTGAACGATCTCATCGGAACGCCGGAGATGCTGGCGCTCGGCGAAACCTACAAGGACTTCACCTCCGCCAAGCGGGAGGACGCGGCATGACAATTCAGAAAACGACAATCGACCCCGTCACGCTGGCCGTCCTGAAGGGCCGGCTGGAGCAGATCGCCGACGAGATGGACGCGACGCTCTACCGCTCGGCCTTCAACCCGATCATCGCCGAGGCGCGCGACGCCTGCCACGGCCTCTACCACGCCGAGACCGGGGCCACGCTGGTGCAGGGCACCAACGGCCTGCCGATCTTCGTCGGCGCCATGGCCTTCGCGGTCAAGGCGGTGATCGACAAGGTGGCGCGGGAGGGCGACCTCCACCCCGACGACATCTTCCTGTTCAACGACCCCTACGACGGCGGCACCCATCTGAACGACTTCCGGCTGGTGCGGCCGATCTTCCGCCAGGGCCGGCTGTTCTGTTGGATGGCGTCGGTCGGCCATTGGCTCGACATTGGCGGCAACGTGCCGGGCAACTTCAACGCGCGGGCCACCGACAGCTTCCAAGAGGGCGTGCGCATCCCGCCGGTGAAGCTGGTCAAGGCCGGGGCAATGAACCACGACCTGCTGGCGATCCTCGCCGCCAACTCCCGCGTGCCGTTATCCAACTACGGCGACCTGAACGGGCAGCTCAACGCGCTTGATCTGGGCGTGCGCCGCCTGACCGAACTGCTGGACGAGCATGGCGAGGACACCGTCGCCGCCGCCTTCGACGCCTTCACCGCGCGGGCCGAGGCGCTGATGCGCAGCGCGCTGTCCAAACTGCCCGACGGCACCTACAGCTTCGAGGATTATCTCGACAACGACGGCATCACCGCCGACCGTCTGCGCATCGCCCTCGACCTGACCATCGCGGGGGACCGCATGGTGCTGGACTTCTCCCGCTCCTCGGCCCCCTGCGCCGGGCCGCTCAACATCGCCTATTCCACGGCGGTGGCCTGCTGCTACGTCGCGCTGAAGCACGTCTTCACCGACGTGCCGGCCAACGCCGGCTGCCTCAACCCGATCACCTTCGTCATCCCCGAGACGACGCTGCTCGCGGTGAAGCCGCCCAAGCCGGTCGGCGGCTACACCGAGACCATCCTGCGCGTCATCGGCGTGGTCTTCGGTGCGCTGGCCCTGGCCGATCCGTCCCGCGCCACCGCGGCACCCTTCGGCACGATCAACGCGCTGTCGCTGGCCGGCCACCGTCCGGACGGCTCGCGCTGGGTGATGTTCTCCTTCTTCGGCGGTGGCCTGGGCGGCAACCCGGAGAGCGACGGACTGAACCACGCCAACAACCCAATCTCCACCGCCACCATCCCGCCGGTGGAAATCCTCGAAGCCGCTTATCCGGTGATGTTCACCCAATGGGCGCTGCGCCCGGATTCCGCCGGGGCCGGCCTGCACCGCGGCGGGTTGGGCGCCGTCTACGAGATCGAGGCGCTGACCGCCGCCGACGTCTTCCTGCTGGGCGAGCGCGGCGTCTTCCCGCCCTTCGGGGTGGCCGGCGGCACGCCCGCGGCGCTGAACCGCTTCGTCTGGCAGAGCGACGAGGGCGAGAAATCGCCGCCGCTCGCCTCCAAGGTCACTGACGTGAAAGTCCGCGACGGCCAGCGCGTCCGGCTGGAGACTCCCGGTGGTGGCGGCTGGGGCGATCCGCTCCGCCGCGACGCCGAGGCCGTGGCCCGCGACGTGCGGCTCGGCTATCTCGGCGCCGAGGCCGCGCGCAGCGCCTACGGCGTGGCGCTGACCGACGACGGCGCGCTCGACGTCGCCGCCACCGCGGCGCTCCGCGAACCCTCCGCCGCCTGACGAATCCGAAAGCAAGACCATGAGCAACGGCATTTCCACGGGTGTGGCCAAGGGCGCCCCCAAGGGCGCGATCGTCGGCGTCGATGTCGGCGGCACCTTCACCGACCTGTTCCATTACGACGAGGCGCGCGGCAGCTTCCGCACCGCCAAGGTCCCCTCCAACCGCGGCGACGAGGCGGTCGGCTTCCTCGCCGGCCTGCAGAGCTTCGGCCCGGTCGCCGAGCTGGGGTCCATCGTCCACGGCACCACGGTCGGCACCAACGCGCTTTTGGAGCGCAAGGGCGCCAAGGTCGGGCTGATCACCACCGCCGGCTTCCGCGACGTGCTGGAGATGCGCCGCCGCGACCGCCGCCAGACCTGGGGTCTGTGGGGCGACTTCGTCCCCGTGGTCGACCGCGATCTGCGGCTGGAGGTGGCGGAGCGCACGCTGGCCGACGGCACGATCCGCGCCGCCGTCGATCCGGAGGAGGTGCGAGCTGCCGCCCGCCGGTTGGCCGGGATGGGGGCGGAGGCGCTGGCCATCGTCTTCATCAACGCCTACGCCAACCCGGCCAACGAGCTGGCGGCGCTGGAGGCGGCGCGCGAGGTGTGGCCCAACGCCAACCTCGAATGCTCGTCGCGCATCCTGCCGGAGATCCGCGAGTTCGAGCGCACCTCGACCACCGCTCTGAACGCCTATCTCCAGCCGGTGGTCGGCAGCTACCTCGCCAAGCTCGACAACGCGCTGGCGGGGGAGGGGTTCGGCGGACGCTTCCACATCGTCCAGTCGAACGGCGGCGTCATGTCCACCGACACCGCCCGGCGCCTGCCGGTGCGCACCGCCCTGTCCGGGCCGGCGGCCGGCGTCATCGCCGCGGCGGCGATCGCCAAGGCGGCGGGCTTCCCCAACGTCATCACCGGCGACCTCGGCGGCACCAGCTTCGACGTGTCGCTGGTGGTGGAGGGGCAGACCATGCTGGCCGCCCAGACCACCATCGACTTCGGTCTGGTCGTCCGCACGCCGATGATCGAGATCACCACCATCGGCGCCGGCGGCGGCTCCATCGCCGGGGTCGATCCCGGCGGCATGCTCCAGGTCGGGCCGGAAAGCGCCGGCTCGCGGCCGGGACCGGTCTGCTACGGCCAGGGCAACACCCGCCCGACGCTGACCGACGCCAACGTGCTGCTCGGCCGCATCAACGCCGAGCGTCCGATCGGCGGCAAGCTCGCCCGGCTGGACGTGGACGCCGCCCGCACCGCCATCGCCACCCACGTCGCCGAGCCGCTGGGCCTCGACGTCATGGCGGCGGCGGAGGCGGTGGTGCGCATCGCCAACAGCAAGATGGCCGGCGCCATCCGCCTCGTCTCCATCGAGCGCGGCCACGACCCGGCCAAGTTCGCCGCGGTGCCCTTCGGCGGCGGCGGCGCGCTGCATGTCGGCGCGCTGATCAAGGAGGTCGGGCTGAAGGCGGCGCTGGTGCCGCGCTTCCCCGGCGTGACCTCGGCGCTTGGCTGCGTCATCGCCGACATCCGCCACGATCAGGTGCAGACGGTGAACCTGCCGCTGGCCGGCATCGACGCCGCGTCGCTCGACCGCCGCATGGTCGAGGAGGCGACCGCCGCCCGCGCCGTGGTGGAGTCCGCCGGCCTCAGCGTAGAGCGCATCGACCTCGTCTTCGAACTCGACATGCACTACATCGGCCAGACCCACACGGTCGCCGTGCCGCTGCCGGTGTCGGTGGCGAACGGGACAACCGGGGTCGACGAGGCGACCATCCGCGCCGCCTTCGAGCGCGCCTACCAAGCGTCCTTCAGCCGGCTGCTGCCGGGCGTCGGCGCCAAGATCGTCAACCTGCGCACCGCCGCCATCGGCCGCCGTCCGCATTTCGACCTCGCCGCCCTGGCCCCGGCCGCCGAAACGACGGTGGAGGGCGCCTACGCCGGGTCGCGTCCGGTGTGGTTCGACGGGGCGTGGCACGACACGGCGGTCTACAACCGTCTCGACCTGCCGGTCGGCGCCCACATCCAGGGACCGGCGATCCTGGAGCAGCCGGACGCCACCACCGTCATCGACCCCGACCTCAGCGCCCGCGTCGACGGGTACGGCAACGTCATCGTGGAAAGGAGCGCCCGATGAGCGTCTCCGCCATTCCCATGGAGCGAACCGCGCTGCTGGTCTGCGACCTGCAGAACGATTTCCTCCACCCGGAGGGGGCCTATGGCCGTGCCGGCCAGACGGCGCCGGAAATCCTGGCCCTGCCGGAGCGGGTGAAGCCGTTGGCCGACCTGCTGCGGTCGCGCGGCGGCTGGGTGATCTCGACCAACTTCACCCTGGTTCCCGGCCGCGGTGGCGAGCCGATGATCTCCCCCCACCTGAAGGCGCTGCGCCCCTTCCTGGCGAAGGGCGATTTCCAGCCGGGCGGCTGGGGGCACCGCACGGTGGACACGCTCCAGCCCGTCGATGTCGAGGTGGAGAAGATTGCCTATTCAGCCTTCTACATGTCACGGCTGGAATGGGTGCTGCGCAAATGCGGGGTGGAGCGGCTGCTGGTCTGCGGCATCGTCACCAACGGCGGCGTCGCCTCGACCGTGCGCGACGCCCATGTCCGCGACTTCGACACCATTTTGCTGGAGGACGGCTGCGCCGCCTTCACGCCGCAGGTCCATGACGTCTCGGTCACCGCGCTGCGCCCGGTCTGCCGCGTGGCGACGGTCGCGGCGATGCTGGAGGAGTTGTCCGCGCCATGAGCCGCATCCTGCCCGCCGAGGGCGTGACGTTCGAATTCACGGTGCCCGTCGTCGTGATCGGCGGCGGTGCGGCCGGGATGATCGCCGCGCTCGCCGCCCACGAGCGCGGGGCGGAGGTGCTGGTGCTGGAGCGCGACGCGCTGCCCCAGGGCTCCACCGCCCTGTCGGCTGGTCTGATCCCGGCGCCGGGCACGCGCTGGCAGCGCGCCGCCGGGATCGAGGACAGCGCGGAGCGCTTCGCCGCCGACATCATCGCCAAGGCGAAGGGGGAGCCCGACCCGGCGGACGTGTCCCGCGTCGCCCGCGCCGTCGGCCCGGCGCTGGAATGGCTGGCCGACCGCTACGGCCTGCCGTTCTCGGTGGTCGACAACTTCACCTACCCCGGCCACAGCGCCCGGCGCATGCACGGGCTGCCCAGCCGGTCGGGGGCGGAGCTGATCGACCGGCTGCGCGGCGCCGTCGAGGCCGCCGGCATCGACGTGCTGTGCGAGGCGCATGTGACCGCGCTCCACGCCGACGGCCCGCGCGTCCGCGGCGTCGAGGTCACCCGGCCCGATGGCAGCGTCGAGCGGGTCGGCTGTGGCGCGTTGGTGCTCGCCTGCAACGGCTATGGCGGCAACCGGGCGCTGGTCGAGCGCCATGTGCCGGAACTGGCCGACGCGCTCTATTTCGGCCATCCCGGCAACCAGGGCGACGCGCTTCTCTGGGGTGAAGCGCTGGGCGCGGCGACGCGGCACCTGTCGGGGCACCAGGGCCACGGCTCGGTCGCCCATCCCGCCGGCATCCTGGTCACCTGGGCGACGGTCACCGAAGGCGGCGTGCAGGTGAACAGCGCGGGCAAGCGCTTCTCCAACGAGGCACAGGGCTATTCGGAGCAGGCCGCCATCGTGCTGCGCCAGCCCGACGGCATCGCCTGGACCATCTTCGACGAGCGCATCGCCGCCGTTGCCCGCCAGTTCGAGGATTTCCGGCAGGCCGAGGCGATGGGCGCGGTGCTGGGCGCCGACAGCCCGGTGGACCTCGCCCGTTCGATGAAGATGGACCCTGAGGCGTTGACCGCCACGCTGGCCGAGGTCGACCGGTTGAAGGCCGAGGGCGGTACCGACGGTTTCGGCCGGAGCTTCGCCGGCTCGGCGCCGCTGGTGCCACCTTATCGCGCCGTCCGCGTCACCGGCGCCCTGTTCCACACCCAGGGCGGGCTGGTCGTCGATGACGACGCCCGCGTGCTGGCCAAGACGCCGGACGGGCAGGGCAGGCCGCTGCCCAACCTCTACGCCGCCGGCGGGGCCGCCTGCGGCGTGTCGGGATCGAAGGCGTCCGGTTACCTGTCCGGCAACGGGCTGCTGACCGCGGTGGCGCTGGGGCGCATCGCCGGGGTGGCGGCCGCAGACGCCGTTAAGGAGGAAAGCAACCAATGACGCAGTCCCCCCGCAGCCTGTTCGACAAGGTCTGGGATGCCCATCTGGTGGCGACCCGGCCGGACGGGCAGGCGCTGCTCGCCATCGACCGCCATTTCCTGCACGAGGGCTCGTTTCACGCCTTCGGGATGATCGATCACGCCAAGCGCGCGGTGCGGCGGCCGGAGCTGACCTTCGCCGTCGCCGACCATTACGTGCCCTCGCACAGCCGCGCCACGCCGATCGCCGATCCGGAGATCGCCAACATGGTGACGATGTTGGAGGCGAACGCCGGGCGCCACGGTCTGCGCCATTTCGGTTTGCACGACCCGGCGCAAGGCATCGTCCATGTGCTGGCGCCGGAGCAGGGGCTGACCCTGCCGGGCCTGACCATCGTCTGCGGCGACAGCCACACCTCCACCCACGGCGCCTTCGGCGCGCTCGCCTTCGGCATCGGCGCCACCGAGGTCTCGCATGTGCTGGCCACCCAGACGCTGTGGCAGCGCCGGCCCAAGACCATGCGCGTGACCGTCGACGGAGTGCTGGGCGCCCATGTGACGGCCAAGGACCTGATCCTGGCGGTGATCGGCTTCATCGGCGCCGACGGGGCGGCCGGCCACATCATCGAATACGCCGGCAGCGCCATCCGCGGCCTGTCGATGGAAGGCCGGCTGACCGTCTGCAACATGTCGATCGAGGCGGGGGCGCGGGCCGGCATGATCGCCCCCGACGACACCACCTTCTCCTGGATCGAGGGGCGGACCTATGCCCCCAAGGGGGACCTGTTCGACCGCGCCGTCGCGCACTGGCGCACCCTGCCGAGCGACCCGGAGGCCGCCTTCGACCGCGAGGTGTCGCTCGACGCCGCGGCCATCGCCCCCTCGGTCACCTGGGGCACCAGCCCGGAGACCGCGGTGCCGGTCACCGGCGTGGTTCCCGACCCCGGCGTCGAGAGCGACCCGGTGCGCGCCGGCCAGATGCGCAAGATGCTCGACTACATGGGGCTGACCCCCGGTACGCGGCTGGAAGAGGTCGGCATCGACCGCATCTTCATCGGCTCCTGCACCAACGCCCGGCTGGAGGATCTGCGCGCCGCCGCCGCCGTGCTGCGCGGCCGCCGCGCCGTGGTCCCGGGGCTGGTGGTGCCGGGATCGGTCCCGGTGCGCCGTCAGGCGGAGGCCGAGGGGCTGGACCGCGTCTTCACCAACGCCGGCCTGGAATGGGGCGAGCCCGGCTGTTCGATGTGCGTCGGCATCAACGGCGACCTCGTCCCGGCGGGGGAGCGCTGCGCCTCGACGACCAACCGCAACTTCCCCGGCCGCCAGGGGCCGAACGCCCGCACGCATCTGATGAGCCCGGCGATGGCCGCCGCCGCCGCCGTGACCGGCAAACTCACCGATGTCCGCAAGCTGGGAGCTTCGTAAGGATGGACCCCTTCGTCACGCTGACCGCGCCGGCGGTGCCGCTCGACATCGCCAACATCGACACCGACCAGTTGCTCCCGGCGCGCTTCCTGAAGAAGCCGCGCAGCGCCGGCTACGGCAATTTCCTGTTCCATGACGAGCGCAAGCCCGGCTTCCCGCTGGACGACCCCTCCTATGCGGGCGCCCGCGTGCTGGTCACCGACCGAAACTTCGGCTGCGGGTCGTCGCGGGAGGGGGCAGTCTACGCGCTGGTGGACGGCGGGTTCCGCTGCGTCGTCGCCCCCAGCTTCGGCGACATCTTCGCCGCCAACGCCGCCAAGAACGGCCTGCTGACCATCACCCTGCCGGAGGAGACGGTGGCGGAGCTGCGCCGCCAGTTGCAGGAGGCGCCGGGCGTCGCCGTCACCGTGGATTTGCCGGCCCAGACCCTGACCGGCCCGGACGGCCAGCCGCTGCCCTTCGCCATCGACCCGTTCAAAAAGGAATGCCTGATCGAAGGACTTGACGATGTGGCTTTGACGCTGCGCCTTCAGGATGCCATCGACGCCTTCGACCGTGCGGATGCAGAAGCGCGGCCCTGGTTGGTGCCGGGAGCCTGACGAGGTATTCGACGGTTCCGCACCGGATTACGGCGCCGCGTCGCACATCACCCGATTGCGGCCACTGTTCTTCGCACGGTAAAGCGCCTCGTCCGCCCGCGCGAGCACCGCAGCGACGCCGTTCTCACCCGGTTTCAGCGCGCTGACGCCGATGCTGACGGTAAAGGTGAGGACGGACCCGGCACCGTTGGCGATACGCACATCGGTTTCAGCCAGCGCGCGGCGCAGCCGCTCCGCCAGCAGCGCCGCTCCCTGCTGCGGCGTGTCGGGCAGAAGGATGGCAAATTCCTCGCCGCCCAGCCGGCCCAGCACGTCCGCGCCGCGCACCATAGACCGGCAGACACGGACCACGGTGCGGATGGCCTCGTCCCCGGTGGCGTGGCCGTAGGTGTCGTTGACCTTCTTGAAGTGATCGATGTCCAGCATGATCGCCGACAGCGGCTGGCCGCTGCGCTGTGCCCGTGCCACCTCGTCGGCGGCCCGGGCCATGAAGCGCCCGCGGTTCAGCGCCCCGGTCAGCGAGTCGGTGGTGGCGAGCCGCTCCAACTGGCGCTGCATGTCGACCACGCGGGAGGCGGCGAGCAGTCGGGCGCGCAGCCAAGTGAGGTCCAGCGGCTTGCGGAGGAACTCGTCGGCGCCGTTCTCCACGACCTCGAAGAACTGGTTCGTGATGCTGCCGGGAATCATCAGCATAAGATAGAGGTGCCGTTCCCGCTGCGCCGCGCGCAGATGCCAGCACACCTCCACTCCCTCCATCTCGCTGACGCGGAAATCGACGAGCGCGATGTCGATGGGCTCGTCGCGGCAGCGGTCTAAGGCCGCTTGGCCGCTTTCGGCAAAGACGGCCTGATGGCCGAAGCCTTCAAGCTGCTGGCACAGCACCATGCGCGCCATGCGCGAATCGTCCACCACCAAAATCCGCATGCGGCCTCCACGACCATTGCCTCAGAGAAGCACAAAGCCTTGAAGGAAACATTACAATTGCGTGGAATTCCGAATGAACCTGGATCGACGGGTCGCTGACACCGATTCGACCGTAAATCGTGGCGGCGCAAGTCAGTCTTGTCGAAAATCAAAAGATTTTCAACGAAGGAGCGGTGTTTCTCATTTGATGAGTGGAAATGGTGGCGGATGGGGTGGGATTCGAACCCACGGTGGAGTTGCCCCCACGCCAGTTTTCAAGACTGGAGCCTTAAACCGCTCGGCCACCCATCCAACTCAATGCATCAGGAGCGGCGCCCTGCGCATTTCGGGGACCATTGCCTACTGATCCCCGCTCTGATCCCCAAAACCGAAGCCTGATCTCGGCTCATCGCTTGCCGGGGATCGGAAGCGGGGCGAAGATGCCGTTTCCGGTTCCCCTGGTCAACTTGCTTTTGATCCCCGCTGCGTAGCGACCGCCTCGGTTCAAAGCGGGGAGTCACATCCGGATCGGGCGGCCCAGGTTTGATAGGCGCTTCGTCGGCTTTGGAGGAGTCGGAGAGTCGGAGAAATCAGGCAGGCTGGAGGCGCGGCTGATGACCTTGCGGATCATGACGCCGGTCGCTTCCAGATCCTCAATCACCGTGGCCGACACGCGACCCGCATAGTGTGGGCGGTCCAGCTTGGTGCGCATCTCCTCTATGATCTTCAATTCCGGTTCGAACAGTTCGCGGGCGCCGATGGGGAGCGCCTGATCGTCCCGCATCCGTTCGAAATAGTTCCGTGTCGCTCGGGCCAGCAAGCCGGTCAGGAGAAGGTCGATCCGTTCGAACTCCGTGCGCAGGTCGGAAAGCTTCGCCGTGCCGACGGTTGTTAGGCGTTCTTCCGTCAGGGTGACGAGGGCGCGCACCTCCTCCACCTTCCGGCGGAAGCCGAGGAACGAAGAGAAACGGTCCTCCTGAATGTCGCGCTGCGCACGCGCGCCCAATGCGACCGCTTCGCCGGCTTGGTGCTCGATGGCCGTCAGCAACTCTTCGATCGCTCTGCGGCCGGTGTCCTGTCCCCAGACCATCGTCTTGCCGCCTCTCCCCGCGGATGGACGCTTGCTCGGTTTCCGAGTCGGCCTTGAGGATGCGCGAAAAAATTTAAGAAATGTCTGACCCGTCACGCAGCTCGAGCAGGACCGGCGTGTGGTCGGACGCTTTTTCCGCTCCACGCGGGCGACGGTCGATGCGGCACTCCACCAGACGGTCGGCGGCCTGCGGGGACAGCAGGAAGTGATCGATCCGCAACCCCAGGTCCCGTGGCCAGCAGCCGGCCTGATAGTCCCAGAAGGTGTAGGCGTGGTCGTCGTCGTGCAGGGCGCGGTAGGCTTCGGTCAGGCCGAGATTCAGCAGGGCGCGGAACTTCGCCCGCGATTCCGGCTGGAACAGGGCGTCGCCGGCGAAGGCCACCGGGTCGAAGACGTCGCGGGGTTCCGGAATGATGTTGTAGTCGCCGCCCAGAACGAAGGGGATTTCCTGCGCCAGCAGGCCGCGGGCATGGGCGTGCAGCCGGTCCATCCAGCGGAGCTTGTAGGCGAACTTCTCGGTCCCGAGGGGGTTTCCGTTTGGCAGGTAGAGCGAGGCGATGCGCACGCCGCCCACCGTGGCCTCGACGTAACGGGCCTGCTCGTCCTCCGGTTCGCCGGGCAGACGGGTCAGCACGTCCTCGTGCGGCGCCTTGGAAAGGAACGCCACGCCATTGTAGGACTTCTGCCCCACCGGCGTGACGTGATAGCCGAGATCCTCGAAGGCGGCGCGGGGGAACGCCGCGGTCTCGCACTTGATCTCCTGGAGAAGCGCGACGTCCGGGGACTCCGCGCGCAGCCAGTCGGTAATCAGCGGAAGGCGGGCCTTCGCCGAATTGACGTTCCAGGTGGCGATCTTCACGTCGTGTTCTTCTTGTTCGGCAAAGGCCAGGGGGAAAAAGGAACCGTCAGGCGGCGAAGGAGTTGCCGCAGCCGCAGGAGGCCGTGGCGTTCGGGTTCTTGATCTGGAAGGCGGCCCCCATCAGGTCCTCGACATAGTCGAGGGTGGAGCCGGCCAGCAGATCCAGCGAGGCGTCGTCGGTGACGACCTTCACGCCGTTCTTCTCGAACACATGGTCGTCCTCATTCGCCGCGGCGTCAAAGGAGAAACCATACTGGAAGCCGGAGCAGCCGCCGCCCGACACGGTCAGGCGCAGCATCAGGGCCGGGTCGCCCTCATGCTCGATCAGGAAGGCGACGCGCTTGGCGGCGCTGTCGGACACGGCGAGAACGCGCGCACCCTCTTGCGCGGTGGCGGGAAGGGCGGTGTCGGGCATGGGACGGACCTCAGGGTTTCGCGGAACGGACGACACAACGACGAATGTAAGGGTGTGTCCGCCTTTCGTCAAAGGCATGTCCGGCGAACTCATGCCTGACCTGCGGTTCGCCCGGAGGCGGCTGCCGGATGTCTCGGCGGGTCACCGCCTTCGCCGTTGCACAGCGCGGTTTGCGCCGGTAGTGTCCGCGCCATGACGGCGGACTTCTTCCAGGATCGCCCGGCGCCCTATGGCTGCGACCCCGCACAGACGCGCGGCCGGCTGTTTCCGGAGCCGGAAAGCCCGACGCGCTCGTGCTACCAGCGCGACCGCGACCGCATCGTGCATTCCGGCGCCTTCCGCAAGCTGAAATACAAGACGCAGGTCTTCGTCTATCACGAGGGCGATTATTTCCGCACCCGCCTGACCCACAGCCTGGAGGTGGCGCAGATCGCCCGCTCGATCAGCCGCGCGCTGGGGCTGAACGAGGATCTGGCGGAGGCGGTGGCGCTCGCCCACGATCTCGGCCACACGCCGTTCGGCCATGCCGGCGAGGACGCGCTGAACGCCTGCATGGCGCCCTACGGCGGCTTCGCCCACAACGACCAGACGCTGCGCATCCTGACGATGCTGGAGCGGCGCTACGCCGATTTCGACGGGCTGAACCTGACCTGGGAAGCGCTGGAAGGCGTGGTCAAGCACAACGGCCCGCTGCTGCCACTTCGTGATGGCGAAACGCTGCCGACGACGCTGGCCGCCTTCCAGGAGCGCTGGGACCTGGAGCTTCACACCAACCCGGGTGCCGAGGCGCAGGTGGCGGCCCTGGCCGACGACATCGCCTACAACAACCACGACATCGACGACGGGCTGCGCGCCGGCCTGTTCACGGTGGACGAGGTGGCGGAACTGCCGCTGGTCGGCCCGGTGGTGCGGCAGGTCTGCGACCGCTATCCGGGGCTGGAGCGGTCCCGCCTGATCCACGAGACGATCCGGCGGATGATCAACAACATGATCGTCGACCTGCTGGCCGAGACGCGGGAGCGGCTGGACCGTCACCGTCCGGGCAGCGCCGCCGAGCTGCGCGCCCTGCCGGAGGCGGTCGTCAGCTTCTCCCCCGCGATGTTCGAGGCGCAGCGGCCCTTGCGCGCCTTCCTGAAACAGCGCATGTACCGCCATTACCGGGTGAACCGGGAAATGAGCAAGTGCAAGCGGGTGGTCACCGCCCTGTTTGACCTGTTCATGGCCGAGCCGAACACCCTGCCGACGCAATGGCAGGAGGAGATCGTCAAACAGGGCGGGCAGGGGGACCGGACGGTGCTGGCACGGCTGGTCGCCGACTACATCGCCGGGATGACCGACCGCTACGCGCTCGCCGAATACGCCCGCCTGTTCGACATGGACGCCAAGACCTAAACGGCTAAGACCTAAACGGCTAAGACCTAACCGGCCCAGACCTAAAGCAAGAATTGAAACGATGAACATCTTCAAGGTCTTCGAGAACGACATCCGCAAGCTGCTGGACGAGCTGGCTGCCGAGGGCCAGATCCCAGCGGGGCTCGACACCGCGCGCCTGACGGTGGAGCCGCCGCGCGAGGCGGCGCACGGCGACCTGTCGACCAACGCGGCGATGATCCTGGCCAAGCCGGCGGGCAAGCCGCCCCGCGCCCTGGCCGAGCTGCTGGTGGCGAAGCTGAAGACCCGCCCCGACGTGGCGAGCGCCGAGATCGCCGGTCCAGGCTTCGTGAACCTGCGCTTGACGGCTGATGTCTGGCGCGACTGCATCCGCGACGTGCTGACCGCCGGCACCGCCTATGGCGAGAGCACGCTGGGCGGCCAGCGTCCGGTGAACGTCGAATACGTGTCGGCCAACCCCACCGGCCCGCTGCACGCGGCCCATGGCCGCGGCGCCGTGTTCGGCGACGCGCTGGCCGCGCTGCTGGAGAAGGCCGGCTACGCCGTTGCCCGTGAATATTACATCAACGACGCCGGCGCCCAGGTTGACGTGCTGGGCCGCTCGACCTTCCTGCGCTACCGCGAGGCGCTGGGCGAGGACATCGGCGAGATCCCGGCGGGCCTTTATCCCGGCGAGTATCTGAAGGAGGTCGGTCAGGCCCTGGCCGAGCGCGACGGCAACAAGTGGGTCGGCGCGGACGAGTCCGACTGGCTGCCCGCCTGCCGCGACTTCGCCATCGCCACGATCATGGAATGGATCAAGGAGGACCTCGGCGTCCTCGGCGTCCGCATGGACGTCTACAGCTCCGAACGCGCGCTGGTGAAGGCCGGGGCGGTGGACACGGCGCTGAAGGCGCTGGAGGACCGCGGCCTGATCTATGTCGGCGTGCTGGAGCCGCCGAAGGGCAAGAAGCCCGACGACTGGGAGCCGCGCCCGCAGACCCTGTTCAAGTCCACCGACTTCGGCGACGACGTCGACCGCCCGCTGAAGAAGTCGGATGGGTCCTTTACCTACTTCTCCAACGACATCGCCTACCACTACGACAAGCACCGCCGCGGCTTCGACCTGCAGATCGACGTGTGGGGCGCCGACCACGGCGGCTACGTCAAGCGCATGCAGGCGGCGACCACGGCGATCACCGAGGGCAAGGCGTCGCTGGACGTGAAGCTCTGCCAGCTCGTCCATCTGATGAAGAACGGCGAGCCGGTGAAGATGTCCAAGCGCGCCGGCACCTTCGTGACGCTGCGCGACGTGATCGAGGAGGTCGGCCGCGACGTCGTCCGCTTCATCATGCTGACCCGCCGCAACGACCAGACGCTGGACTTCGACTTCGCCAAGGTCGTCGAGCAGTCGAAGGACAACCCGGTCTTTTACGTGCAATACGCCCACGCCCGCTGCCGCTCGGTCCTGCGCCACGCCGCGACGGCGCTGCCGGGGGCCGACCTGTCGCTGGCGGCGCTGGCAGCCAGGGCCAACCTCGCCCGTCTCGACAGCGAGGAGGAGATGGCGCTGGCCAAGCGTATGGCGACCTGGCCGCGTCTGGTCGAATCCGCCGCCGAGGCACACGAGCCGCACCGCGTGGCCTTCTACCTGTCCGACCTCGCCAGCGACTTCCACGCGCTGTGGAACAAGGGCCGCGACGACACCAGCCTGCGCTTCCTGATCGAGGGTGACGAGGAGGTCACGGTGGCCCGTCTGGCGCTGATCAGCGCGGTCGCCACGGTGATCGCCTCCGGCCTCGCCGTGATGGGCGTGGAACCGGTGGAGGAATTGCGGTCATGAGGTATGAGGGCGATGCCAACTACGCCAGCGATCCCTACGGCACGCCGCCGCAACGGGGAGGTCGGCGCGGTCTGCTTGGCCTCGGTCTGGCGGTCGTCGGCATCGTGGCCTTCGCCGGCGCGATCGTCGTCGTCTACGGCGGCAAGGGGCAGAGCACGCCGGACGGCGGCCCGCCGCTGCTGATGGCCGACAGCGCGCCGACCAAGGCCCGCCCGGAGCAGCCCGGCGGCATGGAAGTGCCGCACCAGGACAAGCTGGTCTACGAGCGGTTGAACGACCGCGGGTCGAAGTCGCAGATCGAACGCCTGCTGCCGCCGCCGGAGGAGCCGCTGCCGCGGCCGGTCGTGGCCCCGCAGGTGCCGCCGTCGCCGACCCTGCCGGAGGCGCCCGCCGTGGCCCAACTGCCGCCGCCCCCGCCGGGCTCCACCACCACGGTGCCGCGCCAGGAGGGGGAGGGGGCGCTGCCGCCCGCCGCCGCTCCGGCCCCGCCGCCCGCGGTGGCCGCCCTTCCAGCACCGGCACCGGCGGCTCCGGCTCCCAAAGCTGCCCCTCCACCCGCGGCCAAGCCGGCTCCGGCGCCGCCTGCCGCGGCGCCAAAGCCGCAGCCCACGCCACCGGTGGCCGCCGCTCCGCCTCCGCAACCGGCGCCTGCTCCGGCCAAGGCGTCTGGCGGGGGGAACTGGCGCGTCCAGCTCGCCGCGGTGCGCAGCGAGGCCGAGGCCTCGACGGAGTGGAAGCGCCTGACCAGCCGCTACGGCGCGGCGCTCGGCGGTCTGTCCATGCAGGTCGCCAAGGCCGATCTGGGCGAGAAGGGCATCTTCTACCGCATCCAGGGCGTCGGCCTTGACGAGGAGCGCGCCAAGTCGGTCTGCGCCCAGCTCAAGTCCCAGAATGTGGGGTGTGTGGTTGTCCGTCCCTGATCCGGCTTTGCCGAACGCCCGAAACGCGTCCGGACCCCATCGCGCCCCCCATCGCGCCCCCCATCGCGCCCCCCATCGCGCCGTGGTGTTCGGCGCCGCCGGCACCACCCTGACCGCGGACGAGCGCGCCTTCTTCCGCGAGGCCGATCCGCTGGGCTTCATCCTGTTCCGGCGCAATTGCGAGACGCCGGAGCAGGTCCGCGCGCTGGTGGCCGAGATGCGCGCGGCGGTGGGCCGCGCCGACGCTCCTGTGCTGATCGACCAGGAGGGCGGGCGGGTGGCCCGCATGCGCCCGCCGCACTGGCCGGCCTTTCCGCCGATGCGCGCCTTCGGCGACCTCGCGGCCCGCGACGCCGACGCCGGACGGGAGGCCGCCCGGATCAACGCCCGGCTGCTGGCCCTGATGCTGGCGGACTGCGGCGTGACGGTGGATTGCGCCCCGGTCTGCGACGTGCCGGTGGAGGGCGCTCACGACATCATCGGCGACCGCGCCTTCTGCGGCGATCCGGCCCGCGTCGCCGATCTGGCGCGGGCGACCTGCGAAGGGCTGATGGCCGGCGGCGTTCTGCCGGTCGTCAAGCATCTGCCCGGCCATGGCCGGGCCTTCACCGACAGCCACGCCGAGTTGCCGGTGGTAGACGCCCCGCGCGCGGCGCTGGAGGCCACCGACTTCGCGCCCTTCCGCGCCCTGGCCGACATGCCGCTGGGCATGGTCGCCCATGTGGTGATGAAGGCCATCGACCCGGACCAGCCGGCCAGCACCTCGGCGATCGTGGTGCGCGACGTGGTGCGCGGCGCCCCCATCGGCTTCGACGGGCTGCTGTTCAGCGACGACCTGTCGATGGGCGCCCTGGCCGGCGGCATGCGCGGCCGGGCCGAGGCGGTTCTCGCCGCCGGGCTGGACGTCGTGCTCCACTGCAACGGCGTGATGGAGGAGATGGTGGCGGTGGCCGAGGGCGTTCCGGCGATGAGTGGCGCGGCCGTCCGCCGTTGGGAGCGGGCCGAGGCGTTGCGCGGCCCGGCGCAGCCGGTGGACGCCGACGAGCTGCGGGCGCGTCTGGCGGAATTGCTGGGAACTCCCCAGGTTTAGAGCCATGCTCAGGCTTCCCCGGCGCATCCGGGGGGCGCAACGGGAGAGACAGGCGTGCTGGAAGGTCTGATCGACCGCATACCGATGATCTTTGCGGTCGCCATCCCCGCGATCCTCGCCATCACAATGCACGAGGCGGCGCACGGATTCGTGGCGATGTGGCGCGGCGACGACACGGCGTGGCGGCTGGGCCGGGTGACCCTCAACCCGCTCCGTCACATCGACCCCCTGGGCACGGTGGTGCTGCCGGCGGTGATGTATTTCACCACCGGCTTCGTCTTCGGCTGGGCCAAGCCGGTGCCGGTGAATTTCGGGCGGCTGCACCACCCGCGCCGCGACATGGTGTGGGTGGCGCTGGCCGGTCCGGGGGTGAATTTCGTGCTGGCGCTGGTCTCTGCGATCATCTGGGGCTTCACCAGCCCACAGGGCGGGGCGACGGAGATGTGGTTCCGCGCCGCGCTGGAGGTGTCGGTCCTGGTCAACGTCGTGCTGATGGTCTTCAACATGATCCCGCTGCCGCCGCTCGACGGCGGGCGCGTGGCGGTCGGCATCCTGCCCGACGCGCTGGCCTTCCCGCTGGCGCGGCTGGAGAAGTACGGCATGCTGATCCTGATCGGCGCCTTCTTCCTGCTGCCCTTCATCGGGCGGGAGCTTGGCATGGACCTCAGCGTCTTCTCCTGGGTGCTCGGCCCGCCGGTGGATTACATGATCGAGCTGATCCGCATCCTCAGCGGCAATTGACGGCATGGTCGGAAGAAAACCCCCGGATCATGAGGACGAGGGCGCCGAGGCGGCCAGCCCGGCGGAGCAGCTCGTCCTCGTCCTGGACGGGTTCGAGGGGCCGCTCGACATGCTGCTGGCGCTGGGGCGCGAGCAGAAGGTGGACCTGACGAAGATCTCCATCCTCCAGCTCGCCGACCAGTATCTCGCCTTCATCGCCGAGGCGCGGAAGGTGCGGCTGGAGCTGGCGGCGGACTATCTCGTCATGGCGGCGTGGCTGGCCTACCTGAAGTCCCGCCTGCTGATCCCGGAGGTCGAGGACGAGGAGCCTTCGGGCGAGGACATGGCGGCGGCGCTGGCCTTCCAGCTTCAGCGGCTGGAGGCGATGAAGGGGGCGGCGGCCAAGCTGTTCGCCCGCCCGCAGCTTGGGGTGGATCGTTTCGCCCGTGGCGCCCCGGAGGATCTGGACATCCTGCGCAAGTCTGTCTTCCAGGTCACGCTCTACGACCTGCTGAAGGCCTACGGCGAGCACAGGAAGCGGCAGGAGGGCGGCGTCTTGCACATCGAGCCGGTGCGCCTCTATTCGCTGGAGGACGCGGTGCGCCGCCTGTCGGAGCTGCTGGGCCGCATGCCGGACTGGGCCACCCTGTCGAGTTTCCTGCCGGATGGCGTGCGCGGCGGGCTGCTGACCCGCTCGGCGCTGGCCGCCCATTTCGCGGCGACGCTGGAGCTGGCCAAGGCGGGGCGGGTGGAGCTTCGCCAGGACGGCGCCTTTTCCCCCATCTACGTCCGCCGGGCATCGCGCCGGCATGAGCACCAGCATGAGCAGGGCGACGAGGAATGAGCGGACCCGACGGCATGATCCAGGAGATCGAGAATCCGGAGGAGGTGGAGCAGCGGCTGCGCGATCTGCGCCTGCTGGAGGCGTTGCTGTTCGCCTCCGCGGACCCGCTGGATGAGGAGACGCTGGGGCGGCGGTTGACCCGCGACGCCGACGTCCGCGCCCTGCTGGAGGAATTGCGGGTTCATTACGCGGCGCGCGGGGTGAACCTGATCCGCACCGGCGCCGGCTGGTCCTTCCGCACGGCGTTGGACCTCGCCCCCTTGTTGAGGCAGGAGGAGGAGGTCTCCAAGAAGCTGTCCCGCGCCGCCATCGAGACGCTGGCGATCATCGCCTACCACCAGCCGGTGACGCGGGCTGAGATCGAGGCGATCCGCGGCGTGGCGACCAGCAAGGGCACGCTGGACATCCTGATGGAGAATGGCTGGATCCGGCCGGGGCGCCGCCGCGAGACGCCGGGCCGCCCGCTGACCTGGATCACCACCGACCATTTCCTCGACCATTTCGGCCTGGAAACCCTGCGCGACCTGCCGGGGGTGGAAGACCTGCGCGCCGCCGGCCTGCTTGATTCGCGGCCGGTGCTGCTGGGCATCGGCGGAGCCGGGCTGGAGGACGCGGAACCATCGGAAAACGCTGACGATTCCGATACCTGAGCGAAACGCTCGAAAATAAGAACCATTTGCATCGGGGTCGGTGCACCGGTACTAAGGTCAATCGACCGCCATCAAACGACCCCCGGGCCGCTTCAGACTGGGACCGCCATAGACTGGGACTGCCATGGATCGTCCGTCCGTCACCGACGCCCGTTCTTTCTCCGCGACCGGAGACGCCGTTTCCGAACCCCGGCCGGCCCGCCTGCGCACCGCGCTGCGCGACAAGGCGTCGGCCCTGTTCAGCCGCGGCGGGACCGACCCGCGGCAGGGCGCTCCCTGCGAGGCCGCGCCGGTCACGCTGCCGGCCAACGGACGGCATCTTGACGCCTCTGGTCCCCAAGGTGGCGGCGCCGCCATCGCGGTGGAGGCCCTGGCGCTGGAAGGCGTCACCCACCGTTACGGGCGCGTCGTCGCCGTCAACGACGTCAGCGTGACCATCGGGGCGGGGGAGATCGTCTGTCTCTGCGGACCGTCCGGCTGCGGCAAATCCTCGCTGCTGCGCATCGCGGCCGGGCTGGAGGCGGTGCAGACCGGTTCGGTCCGGATCGGTGGCACGGTGGTCGCCGACGAGCGCGGCGCGGTGCCGCCGGAACGCCGCGGCGTCGGCCTCGTCTTCCAGGATTACGCGCTGTTTCCGCACCTGTCGGTGCTCGACAACGTGCGCTTCGGCCTGACCGCCCTGTCCGGCGAGACGCAGCGCAAGCGCGCGCTGGAATCTCTGGGGCAGGTCGGCATGGCCGGCTACGCCGACTCCTTCCCGCACCACCTCTCCGGCGGCCAGCAGCAGCGCGTGGCGCTCGCCCGCGCGCTCGCCCCCAACCCGGCGGTCCTGCTGCTCGACGAGCCCTTTTCGGGCCTGGACGCCCGGCTGCGGGAGCAGGTGCGCGACGAGACGCTGCACGTGCTGAAGCAGAACGGCGCGGCGACCATGCTGGTCACCCACGACCCGGAGGAGGCGATGTTCCTGGCCGACCGCATCGCGCTGATGCGCGCCGGCAAGGTCGTTCAGGTCGGCAACCCGGTGGACCTCTACACCCGCCCGGTCAACGCCTTCGCCGCCGAGTTCTTTGGCGAGGTCAACCGGATGGCGGGCGTCGTGCAGGGCGGGGTGGTGGACACGCCGGTCGGCCCGATCCCCACGGAGGTCGCCGACGGCACCGCCGTGGACGTGCTGATCCGTCCGGAAGCGCTGAAGCTGTCCGCCCAGCCCGCAGCCACGGTTCCCGCCGGAGACCTGCCGGTCCTGGCGCGCGTGATGGCGGCGCGCCTGCTCGGCCGGACCAGCCTGGTCCATCTCGACGTGCCGGACGGGAAGGGCGGTTCGGTGCATCTGCACTCCCGCATGCCGGGCCAGTTCCTCCCCGCCGAACAAAGTCACGTTTCGGTGTGCATGGACCTGTGTCAGGCCTTCGTTTTTCCAGCCGGTGCACCCACTTAGTCGTTTGAGCGGTTTCGCCCGACCGATCGTTGCGGGAGGGGAACCTTTCTGCCATAGTGCCGCCCCGCCATTGGGCTGCCTGTTCAGGAAACGTGTGTCATGGGATTCTCCAGCGTCTGGCATTGGGTCATCGTCCTTCTGATCGTCCTTCTCCTGTTCGGCGCCGGCAAGCTGCCGAAGGTCATGGGCGACCTCGCCAAGGGCATCAAGAACTTCAAGGCCGGCCTGAAGGACGAGGAAGAGGGTACCGCTGCGGGCGCCGATTCCAAGGTCCTGCCGAACCAGCCGGTTCCGCCGGCCCAGCCGGTGTCCTCGGTCCATCCGGTTCCGCCCGCCCCGGTTCCGCCCGTCGCCGACCCCGGCGTGAAGAAGGACGAGACGGCCCGCACCTGACCGTCCGGCGCCCTTCATCCCCGCGCCGCTTCGAAAGGCTGAGGAGCCATGTTCGACATCGCATGGTCGGAACTGATGGTCATCGCGGTCATCGCCCTCGTGGTGATCGGCCCGAAGGACCTGCCCAAGGCCATCTACACCCTCGGAAAATGGGTGAAGAAGGCGCGTCTCGTCGCGCGCGATTTCCAGGGCCACATCGACGACATGATGCGGGAGGCGGAGCTTGACGAGCTCCGCAAGGAAGCCCTGAAGGTCCGCGATACGAACCTCCAGAAGATGGTCGAGAACACGATCGATCCGAAGGGGGAACTGAAGGGCGCCTTCGACGTGGGGGCCAACCTTGGGGCTGACGGCTATCACGGCAGCCCGCCGGAGGATGGTCCCGCTTCCGTGCCTCCCGTCGGCTCCCCGCAGGTGACCGCGGCTCAGCCGCAGCCAGCGACCGAACCGCCGGTCACGGCGCCGCTTCCTCCGGCTCCGCCCGCGGAGTTCGTCCCGGCCCCGGCCCAGCCGCCGGTTCCGGCCTCCGCCGACTCCGCTGCGGCGGCAACCACGAACAAGCAGGCGTGACCCAGTGTCCGGCGAAACGCGCATGACCGGCGAGTCCGACGACGAGCTCGAAGAAAGCAAGATGCCGCTGATCGACCATCTGGTCGAACTGCGCAACCGTCTGATGTACGCGACGCTGGCGATCCTCATCGCCTTCTTCGTGTGCTACGCTTTCTCGGACCGCATCTACAATTTCCTGGTCCAGCCCCTGGCCGACATCCTGGCCGGGCAGGGGCGGCGGATGATCTACACCGGCCTGACCGAAGCCTTCTTCACCTATGTGAAGGTGGCCTTCTGGGCCGGCTGCTTCCTGTCCTTCCCCATCGTCGCCAGCCAGATCTGGATGTTCGTCGCGCCCGGCCTCTACAAGCACGAGCGCAAGGCCTTCCTGCCCTTCCTGGTGGCCACCCCGATCCTGTTCTTCCTGGGCGGGGCGATGGTCTACTACTTCATCTTCCCGCTGGCCTGGCGTTTCTTCCTGGGGTTCGAGTTCCACCCAGGCATGGACGCCGGCGCCCTGCCGATCGAGTTCGAGGCCCGCGTCAGCGAGTATCTCGGCCTCGTGATGCACCTGATCTTCGCCTTCGGTCTGGCCTTCCAGCTTCCGGTCCTGCTGACTCTGCTGATCCGCGCCGGGCTGCTGACGACGGAGACGCTGGCCGCCAAGAGGCGCTACGCCATCGTGTTCGTCTTCGTCGTCGCGGCGGTCCTGACCCCGCCGGACGTCATCAGCCAGGTCGGCCTCGCCATTCCGCTGCTGGCGCTCTACGAGGTGTCGATCCTGATCGGCCGCCGCATCGAGAAGACGCGCGGCGACGCCGACGAGACGGAAGCGGAGCAGGCGTAAGGCCCTTCGCGCCTTACGCCGTCGCTTCGTCGAGCATCACCTGATTGCGGCCGTTCCGCTTGGCCCGGTAGAGGGCCAGGTCGGCGGCGGCCAGCGCCGCGTCGAGATCCTCGCCGCTGCGGCAGGCGGCGATGCCGATGCTGACGCTGGCGGCGATCTCGTGGCCCTGGAAGGGCAGCGGCCGGGCCGCCACGTCGCGGCGCAACGCTTCCGCCAGAACCGCTGCCCCGCTACGGTCGGTGTCGGGAAGCAATAGGCAGAACTCCTCACCGCCATAGCGTCCGAACAGATCGGTGCGGCGCAGCCTTGCCGTGACAGTCTCGGAGAAAAGCCGGAGGAGCGCGTCGCCGGCCAGATGGCCGAAGGTGTCGTTGACCCGCTTGAAACGGTCGAGGTCGAGCAGCAAAAGGGTGAGCGGCGCCCCGTTGCGTTGCGCCCGCGCCAACTCCTTATCGGCGTGCTTCATGAAAGCCCGGCGGTTGTAGGCGCCGGTCAGCGGGTCGATGGTGCCGATGCGGTCCAGATCGGCCTGGAGCCGCTCGCTGGTCATGGCGAGGAAGCCGAAACCCCATCCGGTGACAGCCATAATGGCTTCCAGGAACCCGGCGCTCTGCACCAGATTCGGCGTCAGAATGCCGTCCACAGGCCCGCTACCGGCCGTCAGGGCGGCGCGTCCGGCAACGAACAGGGCGTGAAACAGGAAGACCAGAGCGGTGACCCGCTGCGCCCGCCCCGGCTTATCCTCCGGCCCCATCCGCCACAGACTGATGGCCGCCAGCAGCGATAGGCCGGTAATGCCCGCGGACCCGATCAGGATGCGTGCCGTCACGTCATTCGCCATCACCACGAACCACAGATTGCCAGCGGTCAGCGCGGTGAGCAGCGCCAATCCCCTCCGCCAAGGGATGCGCTGTCCGGCGAAGCTGCGCACGCCGAACCAGTTCAGCAGATAGGAGGCGGCCACCAGGGCGTTGCTGAGAGGGATGACGAGGGCGGGTGGCCAGACCCCGTACAGCATGACGAGCGCCAATCCACCGGCTCCGACCAGCGCTCCCCCGGCCCAGTAGGCCAGCGCGGTGATGTGGCGGTGCGCCCTCCAGGTCAGGAAGGCGGCGATGGACAGCAGAACGCCGATGCCGACCAGGACGATGATGAGGGTGCGGGTGTCGAGAATCATGTCCGGAGTGGGGAGGGCAGCGGTCGATTTCGGGGTTCTGCACGCATTCGCGTTCCCGGCGCTACCGATAAGTATAGGACGCCAATCATTTCAGGGTCTTTCCCATCGGCGCGGCTCCGCCTCTGGACCTTCACCCGGCGGCGGACTATAACCAGCCTCCCACCCATTCCGTATCGCCGTGAGCCATGCACGACCTTCGCGCCATCCGTGAGAACCCCGAATCCTTCGACCGCGGCCTCGCCCGCCGGGGCCTTGAGGCTATGTCGCCGACGGTGCTGGACCTCGATTCGCGCCGCCGCGCCGCGCAGACCCAACTGCAGGAGATGCAGGCGCGCCGCAACGAGGCGGCCAAGGAGATCGGGCTCGCCAAGCGGGAGGGCCGTGATGCCCAACCGCTGATGGACGAGATGGCGCAGCTCAAGGAGCGGCTGCCCCAGGTCGAGGAGGAGGAGAAGGCGCTGGGCGCCGAGCTGGACGGCCTGCTCGCCTCCATCCCGAATCTGCCCGCTGACGACGTGCCGGAAGGCCCGGACGAGAGCGCCAACGTCGAAATCCGCCGCTGGGGCGAGCCGAAGGCCATCGCCGGCGCCAAGCAGCATTTCGAGCTGGGCGAAGCGCTGGGCCTGATGGATTTCGAGGCGGCGTCGCGCATGTCGGGCGCCCGCTTCACCGTCCTGAAGGGCGGGCTGGCCCGGCTGGAGCGCGCGCTCGCCGACTTCATGCTGGACATCCACACCGGCGAGCACGGCTACACCGAGATCGCACCGCCGCTGATGGTGCGCGACAACGCCCTGTTCGGCACCGGCCAGCTTCCGAAGTTCGAGGAGGACCTGTTCCGCACGGGCGATCACTATCTGATCCCGACCTCCGAAGTGCCGCTGACCAACCTCGTCAACGACCAGATCGTGGCGACGGAAGAACTGCCCCACCGCTACACCGCGCTGACCCCCTGCTTCCGCGCCGAGGCCGGATCGGCCGGGCGCGACACGCGCGGCATGATCCGCCAGCACCAGTTCTGGAAGGTGGAGATGGTCAGCGTCACCGCGCCGGACCAGTCGGAGGCGGAGCACCAGCGCATGACCCAATGCGCCGAGACCATCCTGCAGCGGCTGGGGCTGCCCTACCGCGTCGTGACGCTGTGCACCGGCGACATGGGCTTCTCCGCGCGCAAGACCTTCGACATCGAGGTCTGGCTGCCCGGCCAGAACATGTACCGCGAGATTTCGAGCTGCTCGAACTGCGGTGACTTCCAGGCCCGCCGCATGAAGGCCCGCTGCCGTCCGAAGGGTGAGAAGCAGACGCAGTTCGTCCACACGCTGAACGGCTCGGGCGTGGCGGTCGGGCGCTGCCTGATCGCGGTGCTGGAGAACTACCAGCAACCCGACGGCTCCATCCTGGTTCCCGAAGCGCTCCGGCCTTACATGCGCGGGCTGGAAAGGATCACCGCCTGATGTTCGATCTTCCGCTCGACCTGTCGAACGCGCGCATCCTCGTCACCAACGACGACGGCATCCACGCGCCGGGCCTGAAGGTTCTGGAGGCCATCGCCCGCTCCATCTCCGACGACGTGTGGGTGGTGGCGCCGGAGATGGAGCAGTCGGCGGCCAGCCACTCGCTGACCATCAACCGGCCGCTGCGGCTGCGCCAGCTGGACGAGCGGCGCTTCACGGTGGACGGCACGCCGACCGACTGCGTCCTGCTGGCCGTCAACCGCATCATGAAGGACGCCCGTCCGACGCTGGTCTTGTCCGGCGTCAACCAGGGCTCCAACATCGGCGAGGACGTGACCTATTCGGGCACCATCGCGGCCGCCATGGAGGCGACCCTGCTGGGCGTTCCGGCCATCGCGCTCAGCCAGCATTATGAAAACCGCGCCCAGATCGACTGGTCGGCGGCAGAGCGCTGGGGGGCGGAGGTGATCCGCAAGGCCGTTTCCACGCCCTGGCCGAAATACGTTCTGCTCAACGTGAACTTCCCGGCCTGTCCGGCGGACCGGGTCACCGGCATCCAGGTCGTCCGCCACGGCAAGCGCAAGATCGGCGACGAGCTGGTGGAACGTGTCGATCCGCGCGGCAAGCCCTATATCTGGATCGGGACGCTGCGCGGCGAGGCCGATGTGGCGCCCGACACCGACATCCACGTGGTCTTCCATGGCGGCATTTCGGTGACGCCGGTCTATCTGGATCTGACGCACACGCCGACGCTCCAGACCCTGCGGCACGCGTTCGAGTAATTTGGTTTCCGAGGTGAATGGGTAGGATGTGACGGTCGAGGCACGCAAGATCCGGCTTCTGATGGCGTTGCGCCGCAACGGCGTGACCGACACCCGGGTTTTGGCCGCGATCGAGCGAATCCCGCGCGAGCGCTTCGTCCCCGAACCCTTCCAGGATCAGGCGTGGGAGGACACGGCGCTTCCCATCGATCTGGGCCAGACCATCAGCCAGCCGCTGATCGTGGCGCTGATGACCCAGGCGTTGGAGCTGGGGGAGCGGCAGACGGTGCTGGAGATCGGCACCGGCTCCGGCTATCAGGCGGCTGTTTTGTCGCGGCTGTGCCGGCGGGTCTACACCGTCGAGCGGCTGCGCCCGCTGCTGACCGAGGCGGAGGCGCGATTCCAGGCGCTGCGCCTGAACAACATTACGACCCGCCACGGCGACGGGACGAAGGGCTGGCCCGAACAGGCGCCGTTCGAGCGCATACTGGTCACGGCCGCCGGAGGCCCCGATGCGCCAAAGGACTTGACGGATCAGCTCGCCGTTGGTGGTGTCATGGTCATCCCGCTGGGGGACGACTACCGCGGCCAGCGGGTCGTCCGCATCCGGCGGACCGAAACCGGTCTTACACGGGAGGACTTGTGGCCCGTCCGCTTCGTACCGTTGCTGTCCGACCCTCCGTCCCCGCCAGGAACGGAGTAGCCGGCCCGTTCGGCGTGTCACTTGGCGTCACATCCAGCGTGTCTGGGCGCGCCCTCCTCGCGGCGCTGGCGTTGATCCCCCTGCTCGCCGCCTGCCAGCAGCGCACCGGCGATCTGGCGCCGGTCACCTCGGTGTCCAACACCCCGGATTCAATCGGAGGCGCCGTCATCGTACAGCGTGGGGACTCCGCCTATTCGCTGTCGCGGCGCTACAATGTGCCGCTGCGCGACCTTCTGGAGGTCAACCACCTGTCGCCGCCCTACCAGCTCCAGGTCGGGCAGCGTCTCGTCCTGCCGGTATCGCGCCAGTACATCGTGCAGCGCGGCGACACGCTCTACGGCATCTCCCGCATGTTCAGCGCGGACATGAGCGAACTGACCCGGCTCAACGGCCTGACCGCGCCCTACGCGGTGCAGGCCGGGCAACCGTTGCGCCTGCCGGGCGGTGATGCGCCGGGCGGCACGGCGGTGGCCCAGGCGCCGTCCTCCAGCGCGGGTGCCGCGGTCGGCGGGATGGTCGCGGCGGCGCCAGTCAAGCAGGTGTCGCGCGGCTCCATCCAGGCGGCGGAGCTGCCGCCGCCGGGTGCTTCAACCTCAGCTCCTGTGGACAGCCCGTCGCAGACCACGACCGTCCTCGCGCCGGTGCCCGGCGCCAAGCCGGCCGCCGCGCCGGAGGGGACGACCGGAGCGCCCGTCTACCAGCCGGGGCAGGCCCCGACATCGCTGCGCCCCCCCGGCCAGAAGCCCGTCGTTCCCGAACCGGCGCCCGCGCCGCGTGTCGTCGAGGCCCCTCCAGCCCCGACCCCGCCGCCGGCCCAGGAGGTCGCCGCCGCCCCGCCCCCGCCGCCGAAGGCGGTGGAGCAGCCGACGCCGCAGCGCGCCACCGGGCGGCTGCTCTGGCCGGTGAAGGGGAAGGTGATCTCGACCTTCGGGCCGAAGCCGGACGGTCTGCATAACGACGGCCTGAACATCGCCGCCAGCAAGGGAACGACGGTGGTCGCCGCCGACAACGGCGTGGTTGCCTACGCCGGCAACGAACTGCGCGGCTTCGGCAACCTGCTGCTGGTGAAGCATTCGGACGGCTTCATCACCGCCTACGCCCATCTCGACCGCATCGACGTGGAGCGGGGCGTGGCGGTGAAGCGCGGGCAGGCCATCGGAACGGTCGGTCAGACCGGATCGGTGACGAGCCCGCAGCTTCATTTCGAACTGCGCAAGGGCAGCCAGGCGGTCGACCCGCGCGACCGCATGGAGCCGCGGGTCACCGAAGGGGCTTCTCCAGACGGCCAGCCAGGTCCTGGATGAACTGCCAGGCCACCCGGCCGGAGCGGCTGCCGCGGGTCACCGACCACTCCACGGCCTCGGCCCGCAGCTGCTCCGCCGGGATGTCCAGCCCGAAGCGGGCGGCGTAGCCCTCGATCATCGCGAAGTAGGTCGGCTGGTCGCAGTTGTGGAAGCCCAACCACAGGCCGAAGCGGTCGGACAGCGACACCTTCTCCTCGACCGCCTCCGCCGGGTTGATGGCGGTGGACCGCTCGTTCTCGATCATGTCGCGCGGCATCAGGTGGCGGCGGTTGGAGGTGGCGTAGAACACCACATTCTCCGGACGCCCCTCGATCCCGCCTTCCAGAACCGCCTTCAGCGACTTGTAGTGGGCGTCGTCATGGTCGAAGGACAGGTCGTCGCAGAACAGGATGAAGCGGCGCGGCTCGTCCTTCAGCCGGGCGAGCAGGCGGGGCAGGGTGGGGATGTCCTCGCGGTGGATCTCCACCAGCGCCAGCGTGCCGGGATGGTCCTGGGCCACCGCGGCGTGCACCGATTTGACCAGCGAGCTCTTGCCCATGCCGCGCGAGCCCCAGAGCAGGGCGTTGTTGGCCGGCAGGCCCGTGGCGAAGCGGGTGGTGTTGTCCAGCAGGATGTCGCGCTGCCGCTCCACGCCGCGCAACAGGCCAATTTCCACCCGGTTGACGGAGGGCACCGGCTCCAGCCGGTCGGGATCGGCGTGCCAGACGAAGGCGTCGGCGGCACCGAGGTCGAGCCGGCCGGGCGGCGGCGGGGCAAGCCGTTCCAGGGCCTCGGCGATGCGGGTGAGGAGGGGCAGCAGTTGGGCGTCCGACATCGTGTTCCTTCGCAGGCGTTTCTTCCGGTTTCGTTGCGCCGACCCTAACCCGCCGGCGCGCCGCCGGACAAGGCACCGCGCTTGCGGGGGAGGGGTGCGCGCCGCTAAGGTGCGTGCAACGCGAACCGAGGGGCGGCCATGCACGCAGAACGTTCCGCCGATCTCCCCAATCCGGCCGGGAGCGCCGACCATGTCCTGCGGCGGCTGGAGGAAACGCCCCTTCGCGAGGACCCCTTCCCGCATCTGGTGGTGCCGGACGCCCTGCCGGCGGACCTCTACGCCCGCGCCGTCGCCCAATGGCCAAAGTTCGAGGCGCTGGCCCTCCTGCAGATGGACACGCTGCCCCAGCGCCATCAGATGGTGCTGACCGACCGCGCCCTGAGGGAGATGGAGCCGGAGGCCGGTGCGGCCTGGCGGGAGGTCCGCGATTGCCTGTTCGGGCCGGAGACGCTGAAGCGGCTGGCGCCGCGCTTTCCCTCGCTCGCCGCCAAGCTGGAGACGCCCGCCGCGGCCCGGCCGGCCATGGTCTACGCACGGCTGGTCGAGGACCATGCGGGCCACGCCATGCTGCCCCACACCGACGTGTTCGGCACCTTCCTATCCATGTTGCTCTACATGCCGGCGGACGGCCGCCGCCCCGATCTCGGGACGGCGCTGTACCGGCCGCGCGACCCGTCCTTCTCCGCCAACGCCGGACGGTCGACCGAGCGGTTCCCGCGCGCGGATTTCGAGCTGGCCGGCACCGCGCCCTTCCTGCCGAACCATCTGCTGGCCTACGCGCCCTCCGACCGCTCCTTCCACGGGGTGGAGCCCGTGGAGGCGCCCTGCGTGCGCCGCTTCCTGCTTCTCTTTGCCGTGATGGACAGCCGCGGCCCTTGAAGCCCGGCGGGCGTACCCCTATTCCATTGCATCGACGGCCCGGACCGTTATAGTCGCCGCGTCCGCGAGCGCCCGCTGCGCCTTCGGAACCAAACCACAGGGAGCCTCCAGATGTTCGTTTCGACGGCCTATGCACAGACCGCCGCGCCCGCCGCCGGTGGGGCCGACATGATCGTGCAGTTCCTGCCGCTGATCCTGATCTTCGTCGTCTTCTATTTCCTGCTGATCCGTCCGCAGCAGAAGAAGATGAAGGAACACAAGGGCATGCTGGAGTCCATCCGTCGCGGCGACCGCGTGGTGACCGGCGGCGGCATCATCGGCACCGTCACCAAGGTGGGCCCGGAGGACGAACTTCAGGTCGAGATCGCCGAGAACGTCCGTGTCCGCGTCATGCGCTCCACCGTGAACCTCGTGCTGTCGAAGTCCGAGCCGGCCAAGAGCGCCGACGAGAAGGCTGAAGAAAAGGTCGTGGACCGCAAGTAACGCGGTTCTCCGGTAGCGAACGGGACTGGTTTACGAATGCTGTATTTTCCGCGCTGGAAGATTTTTCTGATCGTCGCGATCTGCGTGCTCGGGACCATCCTCACGCTGCCGAATTTTTTCAGCCGCGAGACGTTGTCGGCCCTGCCGAACTGGTACGCGCACAACCGCGTCAACCTCGGCCTCGACCTGCGCGGCGGGTCGCACCTGCTGCTCGAGGTGGACATGGGCGCGGTCATCCGTGACCGCGTCGAAGGCCTGGTCGATTCGGCGCGCACCCAGCTCCGCAACGACAATGTCGGTTACACGGCGATCACCCCGGGCGACCGCGGCATCACCGTGCAGCTCCGCGACCCGGCGCAGGCCGACACGGCGGTGCGGGCGCTGCGCCAGCTCGCCAACACCATCGGCGGCGGACCGCTCGGCGGCGGCCAGCCGGATCTGGAGGTCACCTCCGGCGGCGGCAGCGTCACCGCCCGGTTGAGCGAGATCGCCCTGCGCGAGCGCGCCACCCAGGCCATCGAGCAGTCCATCGAGATCGTGCGGCGCCGCATCGATGAGACCGGCGTCAACGAGCCGACCATCGCCCGCCAGGGCGCCGACCGCATCCTGGTCCAGCTTCCCGGCGTCGAGGACCCCGACCGCGTGAAGCGTCTTCTCGGCACCACCGCGAAGATGACCTTCCGTCTGGTCGACATGAACGCCGACCCGAGCGCCGGCCGCGCCCCTCCGGGCACCGACATCCTTCCCTCGGCGGAAGGCGGGCGGGCGCAGAGCGCCTACGTCATCCGCAAGAAGGTCGAGGTGGACGGCGCCAACCTGACCAACGCCACCGCGGGCAGCAACCCGCAGACCGGCGAATGGGTGGTCAATTTCGAATTCGACAGCATCGGCGCCCGCCGCTTCGCCGACGTGACCCGTGCCAACGTCGGCCGGCCCTTCGCCATCGTGCTCGACAACAAGGTCATCAGCGCCCCGGTGATCCGCGAGCCGATCACCGGCGGACGCGGCCAGATCAGCGGCAGCTTCACCGCCGCCGACGCCAACGACCTCGCCGTCCTGCTGCGCGCCGGCGCACTGCCGGCCCCGCTGAAGGTGATCGAGGAGCGCACGGTCGGCCCCGACCTCGGCGCCGATTCGATCCGCGCCGGCCTGATGTCGGTGGGAATCGGCTTCGTGCTGGTCTGCGCCTACATGATCGCCGCCTACGGCCTGTTCGGGGCTTTCGCCTGCTTCGCGCTGCTGGTCAACACCGTTCTGACGCTGGCCGCGCTGTCGCTGCTCCAGGCGACGCTGACGCTGCCGGGCATCGCCGGCGTCCTGCTGTCGCTCGGTCTGGCGGTCGACGCCAACATCCTGATCAACGAGCGCATCCGCGAGGAAACGAAGAAGGGCCGCGGCGTCTTCGGCTCGGTCGAGGCCGGCTTCAGCCGCGCCTATTCCACCATCGTGGACGCCAACCTGACCACCGCCATCAAGATGGCCATCCTGTTCGTGCTGGGCACCGGCGCGATCAAGGGCTTCGCCGTCACCATCACCTTCGGCATCCTGATTTCGCTGTTCACGGCCACCGTGCTCGTGCGTCTCATGATGGTCAGTTGGCTGCGCAAGACGCGGCCGGCCGTCCTGCCGGTGTAAGAGGTCATTCCCATGTTCCGGCTTCGTCTGGTCCCTGACAACACCAACATCCAGTTCATGCGCGGGCGACACGCCGGCCTGATCGTGTCGGCGTTCCTGTCGATCGCGTCGGTGGTGCTGTTCTTCTATCCCGGCCTTAATTACGGCATCGACTTCCGCGGCGGCATCGTCATCGAAGCGCGCACGCCGCAGGCCGCCGACTTTGCCTCGCTGCGCCACACGCTCGGTCAGCTCAATCTCGGGCAGGTGGCGTTGCAGGAGTTCGGCTCGCCCCAGGACGTGCTGATCCGTCTGGAACGCCAGCCGGGGGATGACGCCGCCCAGCAGGTGGCCGCCGACAAGGTGAGGGCCACGCTCGCCCAGGAGCTTCCCGGCACCACCGTGCGCCGCGTCGAGGCGGTTGGCGCGTCGGTCAGCGGCGAGCTGTTCTTCAACGGCATGCTGGCGCTCGGCCTCGCGCTGCTGGCGATGCTCGTCTACATCTGGTTCCGCTTCGAATGGCAGTTCGGTTTCGGCGCCATCGTGACGCTGCTGCTGGACGTGACGAAGGTGGTCGGCTTCTACGCGATCACCGGGATGCAGTTCAACCTGACGGCCATCGCGGCGATCCTGACGATCATGGGCTATTCGACCAACGACAAGGTCGTGGTCTATGACCGCATGCGCGAGAATCTGCGCATCTACAAGAAGATGCCGCTGCGCGAGTTGATCGACCGTTCGATCAACGAGACGCTGAACCGCACGCTGGGCACCTCCATGTCGACGCTGCTGTCGATCCTGCCGCTGGCCTTCTTCGGCGGCGAGGCGTTGCAGGATTTCGGCATCGTGCTGATCTTCGGCATTTTCCTGGCGACCTCCTCGTCCATCTTCATCGCCGCCCCCATCTTGCTGTTCCTGGGCGAGAACCGGCTGCGCCGCAACGCGCCGGCGGAGAACGCGGCCCCGGCCGCCAACCCGACGCCCTGATCGGCCAAGCACAGACCGGCGAAAACAGGAAGCGGATCAGAGATGGCGGACATCACGCCGATCATCCCGTCGGACCGGCAGGTCATCGACGGCTACGGGGACGGGCAGTTCTGCGTGTCCGGGCAATGGCGCACCGGGGCGGTCGTGGTCCTTCCCGACCGCACGGAGCCCTGGCGCCCCCAGGACTTCGCCGCCCTCACGGCGGAGGACTTCGCCCCGGTCATCGGTGCGGAGCCGCGGGTGGAGTTTCTCCTGCTCGGCTCCGGCGCCCGGATGCAGCTTCTGCCCAAGGCCCTGCGCCAGAGCCTGCGCGACGCCGGTCTGGTGGTCGAGGTGATGGACACCGGGGCGGCCTGCCGCACTTACAACGTCCTGCTGGCCGAAGGCCGGCGGGTGGGGGCGGCGCTGCTGCCGGTGTGAGCCGGGTCGGAAGCCTGACCGGAAAAGACCAACAAAAAAGGCCCCCAATTGGGGGCCTTTTCCGTTCTGGCGATCCGGTAAAGGATCAGGCCGGGGCCTTCGACAGGCGCTCGGCCACGAATTCCCAGTTCACCAGGCTCTCCAGGAACGCCTTCACGAAGTCCGCGCGGCGGTTCTGGTAGTCGACGTAGTAGGCGTGTTCCCACACGTCGGCGGTCAGCAGCGGGAAGTGGCCCTGGGCCAGCGGGGTATCGGCGTTGGAGGTCTTGGTGACCTTCAGCTTGCCGCCGTCGAGGTACAGCCACGCCCAGCCCGAGCCGAACTGGGTGATGGCGGCGTTCGAGAACTCTTCCTTGAACTTGTCGACGCTGCCGAAGTCGGCGATCAGGCGCTTCTCAAGCTCGCCCGGGATGGCGCCGCCACCGTTCTTCTTCATGCTCTGCCAGTAGAAGGTGTGGTTCCACACCTGACCGGCGTTGTTGAACAGGCCCTGCTTGGAGGCGTCGCCGTAGCTCTGCTTGATGACGTCTTCCAGGCTGGCGTCGGCCAGCGGGCTGTCCTTCGTCAGGTTGTTGAGGTTGGTGACGTAGGTCTGGTGGTGCTTGTCGTGGTGCAGGTGCAGCGTCTCCGACGACATGAACGGCTGCAGAGCATCATAGCCATACGGGAGCGGCGGCAGTTCGAACGCCATTGAGTTACCCTCTCTTCTTGGATTGTCCCATCTCGGCCCGCGCCTTGGCGGCGCGGCACCTCCGTCCGCTCAAATAGGCCCGCGGCGCGGCAAAGTGAAGGCTGGAAAAAGGCCGAGGCGCGAAAAGGTGGTAATCCCAGCGGTCAGGACCGCCCGCGCGGCGAACTCGCCGGAGCGCACCGCACCTTCGAGTGTTGCCGGAAGCCCCATCTTCGTCCAATCGCCGGCCAGAACGAGGTTTTCCAAAGCGGTTCGGGCACCGGGGCGATTCGCCGCATGGACAGGGGACTGGTCCGGAGTCGCCCGGCGCTCCTTGATGATTCGGTACGGCGGCAGGGCCGCGCCGGGCGTGCCCAACGCCTTCGCCACGTCGCGCCACAGCGTAGCGGCGACGGTGTCGGTGGGCAGGGCGGCGAGCGCGTCGGCGTCGCTGACCGTCACCGACAGCACGTCGCCGCGCAGGAACAGCCAGTCCGCCGTTCCACCCACCAGCCCGAGGAAGGGGAGGCCGCCCGGCAGCGCCGTCGCGGCGGGCAGGCGGAAGTGGGCGTTGACGATGGCCCGGCCGGCGGCGGGAACGGGCAGGGTCCTGGGAAGCAGGCGCCCGGCGATCCAGGCCGGCACCGCCAGAACCACCGCGTCGTCGTTGCCAAGCGCGATGCGCTCGCCATCCACCGACAGGGCCGCCACACGATCACCCGCGCGTTCCAGCCCGTTCACCCGCACTCCGGTGCGCAGCTCGGCGCCGTGCCGTTCCAGCCACGCCACCGCGGGTTCGACCAGGGCGGCGGACAGGCCCTTCTCGGCGAACAGGGGGCGGCAGGCGGCCTCGCCGCGCAGCAGCGTTTCCCGCAGCACGGCCCCGAACAGGCGGGCGGACACCCGCTCCGGCGCCCCGTTCATCACCGACACGGCCAGCGGCCGCCACAGGCGTTCGTACAGCGCTCCGTTGGGGGGCAGGGCGTCGGCGACCGCCGCCTCGGGGCGGGCGGTCAGCGTCCGCAAGGCGGCGAGGTAGTCGGCCGGGCGGCTTCCCGGCACGCGGCGGGCCTTGTCGAACAGCCACAGCCCGCCGGGCCGCAGGCACCAGCGCTCACCGTTGCCAAGGTCGAGGAAGGGAAAGGCAGCAGGGCGCAGCTCGGTCAGAGCGCCGCCGGCGCCGACCCGCTCCAGGTAGCCGAGCAGGGAGCGGTTGCCGCTGAGCGCCAGATGGCTGCCGTTGTCCACCACACGGTCCAGCGTGGCGTCGTAAAAGGAGCGGCAACGCCCCCCGGCCTGTGGCGCGCTCTCATGCAAGATGACCCGCCGCCCGGCCTCGGTCAGGCGGACGGCGGCGGACAGGCCGGCGAGGCCGGCGCCGACGATGTGGACGGTGCCCAAGCCGGCCCGTCAGGCGGCGGGCGGATAGCCGAGCGCGCAGCGCACGGCCACCAGCGCGCATTCGCGCTTGCCGACCCGCACCCGCCGGTCGAGATCGCGCCAGCCCCGCGCGCGCAGGCGCACCAGCAGCCGGTGGTAAAGCACCATCATGGCGACCGCCGCCCACAGCGAGCCACGCCGCCCGGCGGCCTGCCCCTCGGCCAGCGCCCGTCGCGCCTCGGCGAAGCGTTCCTCGGCCAGCACGGCCAGCGCCTCGCAGGTCTGCGGCAGGTTGGGGTGGGTGAGCACGGTGGCGGGGTCGGAACTGCCGATGCCGGCGTCGTCGAGCAGTTCGCGCGGCAGGTAGAGGCGGCCGATTTCGGCGTCCTCCGTCAGGTCGCGCAGGATGTTGGTGAGCTGCAACGCTTCGCCCAGCGCCAGGGCGAAGGCCTCGGTGGAGGCGTCGGCCCGGTCGAAGACGCGAATCGCCAGCATGCCAACCGCGCCGGCGACGCGTCGGCAATAGAGTCGGAGAGTCGGCAACGCCGGGCCGGTCATGCCGCCGCTGCCGTTGCCGTCAGTGCCGCCGTCCGCCGGGATGTCCATCGCCATGCCGTCGATCAGCGCTTCCAGCTCGCCCCGCGGCAGGCCGTAACGCTCGATGGCGCCCTTCAGCGCGGCCCCCAGCGAGCTGGACGGTGCGCCGCCGGCGTAGAGCCCGCGAATTTCGGTCCTCCAAGCGTCGAGCGCCGCGCGCTTCTCCGCGGGCTCTCCAGGCTCGTCGGCGATGTCGTCGATTCGCCGGCAGAAGGCGTAGATGGCGAACATCGCCGCCCGCTTCGAGCGGGGGAGAAGCAGCATCGGCCAGTAGAAGGTGCTGCCCGACCGTCCGGTCACCGCCGCCGCCGCGGCAGCCGGGCTGCCGGCGGTGTCGCTCTGCGTCGAATCCAGCGATGGCTGCGGCATACGTCGGTCCTGCGTGGTGGCGGTCGATGGGGGCGGAGTCTATTTGCTCCCGATGGCGCGCGCCAGCCCGCGTGCGGTGGCGAACAGCTTGTGATGCGTGCCGAGCACCACCCGCTTCTTCAGCGGGTCGCGGCTGCGCAGCCGCTGCGCCAGCGATTCGGCGAGGCTGAGGATCACCGACGCCTCCATCCGAAGGCCGCGGTGCTGGATCAGGCCGGGCAGGGGGGCGGCGCGCTCCAGCAGCCGGTCGGTGTGTTCCAGCGTGCGGTCGAAGATGGCGCGCAGCTTGGCGTCGCTCTCCGTCTCGACCAGCCGCTCGACGCTGATCGCCGAATCGTCGAACCAGACCAGCGGGATGTAGCAGCGCCCGAGCTGGCTCCAATCCTCCCGGCAGTCCTGAAGGTGGTTCAGCACCTGCAGGGCGGTGCACAGCGCGTCCGACGCCGGTCCGGCGGCCACGCCCTCGCCATGCAGGTCCAGCAGGTAGCGCCCGACCGGGTTGGCGGAGAAGCGGCAGTAGAGCAGCAGGTCGCTCCAGCTGTGGCAGCGCGCGCCGACCGCGTCGCGCCGGAAGGCGCGCAGCACCTGCCGGGGGTGGCGGTCGCTGACCCCGGTCGCCTGCAGGCTGGCGCGCAGGTCCAGCGCCGGCTTCAGATAGGCGTGCTTGGCCTGTCCGGTGGTCAGTGAGCGTTCCAGCGCCTCCAAATAGGCGAGCTTGGTCTCCGGCTCGAGATCGGGATCGTCGGCGATGTCGTCGCCCAGCCGGACGAACCGGTAGAAGGCCATGACATGCGGCCGGAGATGCTTCGGGAGCAGGCGCGAGGCGACCGGAAAATTCTCCGAGTCCGCGTCCTTGCGGGCGACCGGGCTGGGTTTGCGGGGCTTGGTGGGGGCGACGTTGAAATCGGCCATTGTTCCGCCTGCTGCGCGTCGGGGCTGGTGTGGAGAGCCTGTCTGCCTAATATAAGGCGCTTGCGGGTTTTGCCCCGCTTCCAAACTGTGCCACCCCCATTTTTCCAGAACAGGCATCACATGGCGAAGGCGACCCCCGACCTGTCCTATTGCGGACGGGAGGTGAGGAAATATGACAACGACCGTTTCCTGACGTGCCTTTTCGCCCCGGCGGAGCGCCGCGAATCGCTGTTCGCCCTCTACGCCTTCAATCTGGAGATCGCCAAGACCCGCGAGGTGGTGACCGAGCCGGTGCTGGGCCAGATGCGGCTGCAATTCTGGCGCGATGGGCTGGACAAGATCTACGAGGGCGGCGCGGTGCCCAAGCACGCGGTGATGGAACCGCTGGCCGCCGCCGTGCGGGAGGGCGGGTTGAGCCGCCCCCTTTTCGACCGGCTGATCGACGCGCGGGAGGCCGATCTGGACGACACCCCGCCGGCCAACCTGTCCTGCCTCGTCAACTACGCGGAGGTCACCGGCGCGCCGCTCGTCCAGCTCGCGCTGGAAATCCTCGGCGCGAAGGGGGCCGAGGCGATGGAGGCCGGGCGCCAGGCCGGGATCGGCTACGCTCTGGCCGGCATCGCCCGGGCCGTGCCCTTCCACGCCCGTCAGCACCGCCAGCTTCTCCCCAGCGACCGCATGGCGGCTCATGGTGCCAAGCAAGGGGACCTGTTCGAGCTGCGCTCCACACCCGAACTGCGCCCCGTGGTGCGCGAGGTGGCGCAGGCCGCCCGCGACCATCTGGCGAAGGCCCGCGCGATGCGCCGCTCCGTGCCGCGCGCCGCCCTGGCGGCGCTGCTGCCGGCGGTGCTGGCCGGGCTGCATCTGGACGCGCTGGCGCGGGAGGACAATGACCCCTTCGCCGCGCGCGTGCTGATGTCCCACCCGCTGCGCCACGCCAAGCTGGCCTGGGCGGCGCTGCGCGGCAGGTTCTGACCCCTGTCGCTCAGGCGGCGCGGATCATCGCCACGAACCGCTCCACCTCCTGGCGGAGCTGGTCGGCCTCACGGGACAGATCGCCGGCGGCGTTGAGTGCCTGATCGGCCATCGAGCCTGTGGAGCCCGCCGCCTGGGTCACGCCGCCGATGTTCACCGACACGGCGGCGGTGCCCATCGACGCCTGCTGGACGTTTCGGCTGATCTCCTGGGTGGCGGCGCCCTGCTGTTCCGCCGCGGCGGCGATGGCGGTGATCGTCTCGTTGATGGCGATGATGCTCCGCCCCACCGTCCCAATGACGCTGACCACCGTGCCGCTGACCGTCTGCATGTCGGCGATCTGCCGCGAGATGTCTTCGGTCGCCTTGGCCGTCTGGTTGGCGAGATTCTTCACCTCGCTGGCGACCACGGCGAAGCCCTTGCCGGCCTCCCCGGCGCGGGCGGCCTCGATCGTGGCGTTGAGCGCCAGCAGGTTGGTCTGCCCGGCGATGCCTTGGATCAGGTTCACCACGTCGCCGATCTTCTGCGCGGCGGCGGACAGCCCTTCCAGCGTGGTGTTGGTGCGCTCCACCTCGGCCACCGCCTCCGCGGCCATCTGCGAGGAATGGCCGATCCGCTCGTTGATCTCGCGGATGGAGCAGCTCAGCTCCTCCGCGGCGGCGGCCACCGTCTGGACGTTCTGGCTGGCCTCCTCGGCGGCGGTGGACACGGCGGCGGCCTGACGGTCGGTCTGGGCGGCGATGGCCGACAGGCTCTGCGCGGTGCTGCGCATCTCCCCCGCCTGTTCCGATACGTTGCGCACGACACCGCCCACCGACGCCTCGAAGCGGCTGGCGACGTCGGCGAGGTCGCGTTTGCGGCGTTCGGCGGCGCGCTGCTCCTCGCGGTGGCGTTCTTCCTCCAGCTCCGCCATGCGGGTGTTGTTGTCCTGGAAGAGCTTCAGGGCCTTGTTGATGGCGCCGATTTCGTCGGCGCGGCCGGTGTCGGCGATGACCACGCCGCGCTCCCCGGCGACCACGGCGTCCAGCGTTGCGATGGTCCGACGCAACGGCAGGCCGACGATGCTGCGGCTGGCGAACAGAAGTGCTGACACCAGGGCGGCCAGCAGGACCAGCCCGCCGATGATGGTGGCGTTGCGCAGCTCCCGGACGGGGGCGTTGATCTTGTCGAGCGGCAGATTGACCAGCAGGGACCAGGGCGTGTCCGTTCCCGCGACCTTCACCGGTAGGAACAGCTGCTTCACGGGCTGTCCATCGGCAACCGCCATCTGCTCGAAGCTCCGGCCCGCGCGGATGGCCGGTTTGGCGGCGTCAAGCGCCGGGTCCGATGCGCCGATCGATTGCCCCATCCGCTCGGCATCCGGATGGCCGGCCCAGACGCCGTCGTTGGAAACCAGGTGGATGGACCCGCTGTCGAAGGGCTTCACCGTCTTCAGCATGGACCAGATGCCGTCGGTGGACAGATCGATGCCGGCCACGCCGATGACCCGGCCGTTTTCGACGATCGGGACGGACATGGACACCATCAGAACCTTCCGGCCGGCGACCGTGTAGTTGTAGGGCTCCACCACCATGGCGTGCCCGGTGCGCTTCGGGATCTGATAATAGGCGCCGTCGGAACCTGGATCGTCATAGCCGACGAGGGACTCCAGCGCGACCGTCCCCGACCCGCGGTTCCAATAAGGGAGGAACCGGCCGGAGGCGTCGGAACCCAGCTTGTTGGCGAACTCCGCGTCGCGGCCGTCCAGGGCGTTCGGCTCCATCCCCACCCACACGCCGAGGAAATCCGGGTTGGCCTCGGCGATGCTCTTGAGCCAAGTGGAGAGCTGCTCCCGGTCGGCGCGGCCCGCGGCCTTCAGGCCGACCAGGGAGGTCGCGATGAAGCGGCCGGCCTCCATCGCGGTGCCGAGCCGGGCGTGGACCATTTCGCCGTAGCGGTGGCCAAGCTGCTCCCCGCTCTGGAAGGCCAGGGTTTCGATGTCCGACCCGCTCTTGGTCGTCAGGGCCGCAATTCCCACCGCCAGGGAAAAGATCGTCACCGTCACGATGACGATCACCTGTTTGGCAACCAATGATTTTGTTTTAATCATAACCATCCCGCCGGAAGACTTTCTCGCTCATTCGAAAGAAAGTGTCCCATGGGATTGGTTAAGCGTCACTTATGACCTTTATTATAGTTCCGTGATAATTTTCCCGGAATTGCCGGGCCTCAGACCGCGACAGCGGGTGCGGCCTTTAGCCACCCCTCCAGATCCTCCAGCGCGCGGCGGGTGTAGGCGAGCTTGCGGTCGCGCCCGCGGATGCGCTCGTCCACCGGCGGGAACAGGCCGAAATTGACGTTCATCGGCTGGTAGGTGTCTGCGTTGGCGCCGCCGGTGATGTGGCCGAGGATCGCCCCCAGCGCGGTGGTGACCGGCGGGGCGGACGGTTCGCCGCCCAGACGCTCGGCGGCGGCGAAGCGCCCGGCGAGCAGGCCGACGGCGGCGCTTTCCACATAGCCCTCGCAGCCCGTCACCTGCCCGGCGAAGCGGATGCGCGGCTGCGCCTTCAGCCGCAGCGCACCGTCCAGCAGGCGCGGGCTGTTCAGGAAGGTGTTGCGGTGCAGGCCGCCCAGCCGCGCGAACTCCGCCTTCTCCAGGCCGGGGATCATGCGGAAGATCCGCGCCTGCTCGGCGTGGCGCAGCTTGGTCTGGAAGCCGACGAGGTTGTAGAGCGTGCCGAGCGCGTTGTCCTGACGAAGCTGGACCACCGCGTAGGGGCGGCGTTCCGGCTTGTGCGGGTTGGTCAGGCCGACCGGCTTCATCGGGCCGTAGCGCAGCGTGTCCACCCCGCGCTCCGCCATCACCTCGATGGGCAGGCAGCCTTCGAAGTAGGGCGTGCTCTTCTCCCACTCCTTGAAGTCCACCTTTTCGGCGGTCAGCAGCGCGTCGATGAAGGCACGGTACTCGTCCTTTTCAAAGGCGCAGTTGATGTAGTCCTTGCCGGTGCCGCCGGGGCCGGGCTTGTCGTAGCGCGACTGGAACCACGCCTTGGACAGGTCCACGCTCTCCAGATAGACGATGGGAGCGATGGCGTCGAAGAAGGCCAGCGATTCCTCGCCGGTAAAGCTACGGATTGCCTCGGCCAGTGGCGGAGAAGTGAGGGGGCCGGTGGCGATGACAACGCTGTCCCACGCCTCCGGGGGCAGGCCGGCGACCTCGCCGCGTTCCACGGTGATGAGCGGGTGTCCGGTGATCGCCTCGGTCACCGCGCCAGCGAAGCCGTCGCGGTCCATCGCCAGCGCGCCGCCCGCCGGCACCTTGTGCGCGTCGGCGCAACGCAGGATCAGCGAACCGCAGCGCCGCATCTCCTCGTGCAGCAGCCCGACGGCGTTGTACTCCGCGTCGTCGGACCGGAAGGAGTTGGAGCAGACCAGTTCGGCGAGCTGGTCGGTGCTGTGCGCCTCGGTCGGGCGGACGGGCCGCATCTCGTGCAGCACGACGGGAACGCCGCGCTGGGCGAGCTGCCAAGCGGCTTCGGACCCGGCGAGACCGCCGCCGATGACGTGAACGGGGGAAAGGGACGTATCGACCATATCAGCAACTTTCACAAAGTTGCCGAACAAGTAGACCGTCATTGTCGCCACGGCAAGACCAACCGGACCACGGTGCGGAATCGCGGCCAGGATCGTCCGCCGGTTCCGGCGATCCTGGTCGCTCGTCCGACGTGCGGTGACTTACTGGGCGGCGAGCTTCTGCTTCAGCCCGTCGAAGCCCGCGGTGAAGATGCCGGAGATCACCTTGCGCGATTCCTCGTCGCTGGCGCCGTTGGAGGTGTAGCGCGCCTTCCACACGACGCGCGTGCCCTTGCCCGCCGGTTCGGCCGACAGGGAGGCCGCGTAGTCCTTGACCGGCAGAGGGCTGGTCAGGATCGAATAGCGGATGCGGTGGCTGCTGGCGGAGGAGGAGAGCAGCCGCTCCTCGATCGCGCCGCCACCCTTGAGGGCCAGCACGCGCTCCTGCGCGCCGTCCTTGCGGCGCAGGGTGCAGCTTTCCACGGCGGGATGCCATGTGCCGAGGTTGCAGAAGGGGCCGATCTGCTGCCAGACCTTCTCGACCGGGTAGGGCAAGGTGGTCGATTCCGTGACCTCCACGGCCAGGGCCGGGCTTGCCAGCGTTATCAGGGTGGCCGCGACCGCGAACAGGGTGCGCATGGGGTTCCCTCCGTTGTTCGGCTGTTCCGGCGCGCATCGTTGGGCGCGCATTGAAATCCTAGCCGAGTAGGGAGGGATTGAAACTTGTACGTTGGTAGGACGAACAGTAGAGGGGCCGGCAAGACAACGGCCGGTCCCGCCTGTGCGGAGCCGGCCGTTTCATTTGAGAGCGAAACGAAAAGTCCTTATTCGCTCTTGGTCGTCGTCGTGCGCTCGGTGGTGGTTGAACCGCCGGTCGGCGGGGTGGTCAGGCTGGAGTTGCCGTAGTTGGGCGAGGTGGTCGTGGTGGTGGTCGTGGTGCTGGTGGACTCGTCGGTCCCGCAGGCGCTGACCAGCAAGGCCGCGCCGAAGGCCAGCGCCACACCGGACATCATGGTCCTGGACATGCTCCGTCTCCATCCTGTTTGGCGAATGATGAAGAGGAAACGCCCCCGCCGCAGCTTTGTTTCCGGGGCAAAAATCGGCCTTAAGAAAAAGGCCGGGGATGACCCCGGCCCGTCTTCATGCCCTTTTCCGGCTTTTCGGCTTCGCCTTCAGGTAGGGAGCCAGATACTGGCCGGTGTAACTCCGTTTGACCTTCACCACGTCTTCCGGGGTGCCCTCCGCGACGATCTCGCCGCCGCCGGTGCCGCCTTCGGGGCCGAGGTCGATGATCCAGTCGGCGGTCTTGATGACCTCCAGATTGTGCTCGATCACCAGCACCGTGTTGCCCTGGTCGACCAGAGCGTGCAGCACCTCCATCAGCTTTTCCACGTCGGCAAAATGCAGGCCGGTGGTCGGCTCGTCGAGGATGTAGAGGGTGCGGCCGGTGGCGCGGCGGCTCAGTTCCTTGGACAGCTTCACCCGCTGCGCCTCGCCGCCGGACAGGGTGGTGGCGGGCTGGCCGATGTGGATGTAGCCGAGACCCACCCGCTCCAGCGTCTCCATCTTGTCGCGGATGCCGGGCACGGCCTTGAAGAACTCCTTGCCCTCCTCGACCGTCATGTCGAGCACGTCGGCGATGGTCTTGTCGCGGTAGGTGACCTCCAGCGTCTCGCGGTTGTAGCGCTTGCCGTGGCAGACGTCGCAGGTGACGTAGACGTCGGGCAGGAAGTGCATCTCGATCTTGATGACGCCGTCGCCCTGGCACGCCTCGCAGCGCCCGCCCTTCACGTTGAAGGAGAAGCGGCCGGGGCCGTAGCCGCGGGCCTTGGCCTCGGGCAGGCCGGCGAACCAGTCGCGGATCGGGGTGAAGGCGCCGGTGTAGGTGGCCGGGTTGGAGCGCGGGGTGCGGCCGATCGGCGACTGGTCGATGTCGATGACCTTGTCGAGATGCTCCAGCCCCAGCAGCTCGTCATGCTCCGCCGGATGCTCGCGCGCCCCCATCAGCTTGCGCGCCACCGCCTTGTAGAGCGTCTCGATGATCAGGGTGGACTTGCCGCCGCCCGACACGCCGGTCACGCAGGTGAAGGTGCCCATCGGGATGCGCGCCGAGACGTTCTGGAGATTGTTGGCGCGCGCGCCCTTCACCTCCAGGAACTGGCCCTTGTGGCCGGGGCGGCGCTGGTCCGGCACCGGCACGAAGCGGGCGCCGGTGAGGAACTGGGCGGTAACGCTATCCGGATTGGCCTGGACTTCCGCCGGGGTGCCCTGGGCGATCACGGTGCCGCCGTGCTGGCCGGCGCCGGGGCCCATGTCCACCAGATAGTCGGCGGTGCGGATGGCGTCCTCGTCATGCTCGACCACGATCACGGTGTTGCCGAGATCGCGCAGCCGCTTCAGAGTCGCAAGCAGCCGGTCGTTGTCGCGCTGGTGCAGGCCGATCGACGGCTCGTCCAGCACGTAGAGAACGCCGGTCAGGCCGGACCCGATCTGCGAGGCGAGGCGGATGCGCTGGCTCTCGCCGCCGGACAGCGACCCGGAGCCGCGGCTGAGCGTCAGGTATTCCAGCCCCACCGCGTTGAGGAAACCCAGCCGCTCGTTGATCTCCTTGAGGATTCGGTAGGCGATCTCCTTGTCCTTCGGGCGCAGATGGTCGTTCAGCGTGCTGAACCATGTCGCCGCGTCGGCGATGGACATTTCCGCCGCCTGGGAGATGTGCTGGCCGTGCACCTTGACGGCCAGCGCCTCCGGCTTCAGGCGGGCGCCCTTGCAGGTCTCGCAGGGCTGGGAGGACTGGTACTTGGACAGCTCCTCCCGCATGTAGGCGCTTTCCGTCTCGCGGTAGCGGCGCTCCAGGTTGTTGACGATGCCCTCGAAGGCCTTGTTCGTCTGGTAGCTGCGCAGCCCGTCGTCGTAGGTCATCGTGATCGGCGCGCTGTCGGAGCCGTAGAGGATGGTCTGGCGGACCTTCTCCGGCAGCTTTTCCCACGGCGTGTCCATGGCGACGCCGAAATGCTGGGCGATGCTCTCCAGCGTCTGCACGTAATATTGGGAGGAGGAGCCGGCCCAGGGAGCGATGGCGCCCTTCTTCAGCGACAGCCGCTCGTCCGGAACGACCAGCATGGGGTCGAAGTAGATCTTGCTGCCCAGCCCGTCGCAGGCCGGGCAGGCGCCGAACGGGTTGTTGAAGGAGAACAGCCGCGGCTCGATCTCCGGAATCGTGAACCCGGACACCGGGCAGGCGAATTTCTGCGAGAAGACGGTCTGCTCGTGCGACTCGGCGTTCTCGACGAAGATGATGCCGTCGGCAAGGCCGAGCGCCGTCTCCAGCGAATCGGCGAGCCGGTTGCCCAGCCCTTCGCGGACGACGATGCGGTCCACCACCACGTCGATGTCGTGCTTCAGCTTCTTGTTGAGCGCCGGCACCTCGTCGATCTCGTGCATCGTGCCGTCGACGCGCACGCGCTGGAAGCCGCGCTTGCGAAGGTCCTGGATCTCCTTCTTGTACTCGCCCTTGCGGCCGCGGATGATCGGGGCCAGCAGCAGCAGGCGCGTGCCCTCCGGCATCGCCAGGATGCGGTCGACCATCTGGCTGACCGTCTGGCTCTCGATGGGCAGGCCGGTGGCCGGGGAGTAGGGGATGCCGACCCGCGCCCACAGCAGGCGCATATAGTCGTAGATCTCCGTCACCGTGCCGACGGTGGAGCGCGGATTCTTCGAGGTCGTCTTCTGCTCGATGGAGATGGCCGGCGACAGCCCCTCGATCGAATCGACGTCCGGCTTCTGCATCAGTTGCAGGAACTGGCGCGCGTAGGCCGACAGGCTCTCGACGTAGCGCCGCTGGCCTTCCGCGTAGATCGTGTCGAACGCCAGCGATGACTTGCCCGATCCCGACAAGCCGGTGATGACGATCAGCTCGTCCCGAGGCAGATCGACATCGACGTTCTTGAGGTTGTGCTCCCGCGCGCCGCGGACACTGATGTGCTTGTTCATGGAGTGTTCTTAGCCGAAACCGGAGGGGAAGGGAAGGCGCCAAAAAAGCTCCGAAAGCCCGGACAGATATGTGCCACGCGCAGGCGACTTGCCACCGGTACGCGTCCCTTTCCGGCCTTGCGGGACCCAGGGTCGCGGTGCGGGAATGCCAGGGGGCCGACGATGGGGAACCACCAAGGAATATGTTGGCGCCACGGACTCTGTCTGCTATGTTTGTTCATGGAGTGTTCTCTTCCATGCGGGCTGGGCGGGTTGATCCGGATGGAAGGGGCGAAGCGCTCCGGCGGCGGCGGTTGACCCGTGCCTGTCCCCCGTGCTTTGTGAAGCGCAAGGCGGGGCGGGCATGGACCGGACCACGGATCAAACCGGCCCTGCGAACAGACACCCCCGGTATCCGGACGCCCTTCCGCCGGGCGCCCGAACGGGTCGGATGGGATACCGGGAACCCGCGCTAGGAGACACGTGCGATGAATGTATGGACGTTTACGGGGCGCCTCGGCGCGGATGGCGAGCTTCGCTCCACGCAGAGCGGCGAAAAGGTTCTGGGCTTCCGCGTCGCCAACGACGTCGGGTTCGGCGACCGCAAGACCACCCAATGGGTGGACTGCTCCATCTGGGGCCGCCGCGCGGAGGCTCTGGCGCCGCACCTGACCAAGGGCAAGGCCGTGGTGATCTCCGGCGAGGTGACGATCCGCGAGTTCGAGAAGCGCGACGGCACCCGCGGCGCTGGCCTGTCGGTGCGTGTTGCCGAGATCGATTTCACCGGCGGTCGTGAGGGCGAAGGCGGCGGTGGTGGCGGTTACGGCGGGGGCGGTGGCGGCGGCTACGAGTCGCGTGGCGGTGGCGGTGGCGGTGGCTACGGCGGTGGCAGCAGCGGCGGTGGCGGCTACGGTGGTGGCGGTGGCGGCCGCAGCGGCGGTGGTGCTCCGCCCAAGCACGACGACCTGGACGACGAAATCCCGTTCTGACCACCCGGATGATCGTGAGGGAGGGGGCTTTCCCCTCCCGTCCGCCATCGGGCGAAGGCTTGTCTTCGCGGAACCTGCGCAGGCCGGGCTTGACGGGGGATGCCTGCCAACCCAGATTCCACGGCGAGCGTCCGTCGTGATCCAGGAGCAGCCATGGCACCCCAGCGCCGTCACTTCCTGCGTGCCCTTGCCGCCGTCGCGGTCGGTGGTGGCGCTGCGACCCTGTCGGGTCCCGCCGCGGCGTTCCGCGTGATTCCGAACGACGATCTGAAGGGCGTGCTGGACGAGGGCTGCGGCGCCACCGCCTATCATCGCCGGATGATCAACGAGGCGGTTCACGCCGCCGGCGTGTCATTGACGGAGGAGCAGCGCAACACGCTGCTTTCCCAGATGTCGTGCCCAACCTGCCGCTGCCCGCTCAACCAGATCGACAATCCCGCGGCTGGCTTGCGCTTTTAATGGGCCTTCGGGGGGGGGCACGACGCCGGGCGCGCCTGGCAACCAGTTCCTTCAGTCCGCGTGGGATGCGCTTGCGGTCGCCCCAGCGCACGATGATCCCGGCGGCGCGGCATTCGGCCGCCAGTTCGCGGCCATTCTCGTAGCGGTGCTGGTCGAGCAGCGGCCAGCCGTCCAACCCGCGGTAATCGAACGGGCGCCCGTCGAGGAAGTCCCGGAACCCGTCGAAGAATCGTGGATGCAGGACCACCGGCTTCGCCTCCCGCCAGGAGCGCGCGCCGTAGAAGCGGTTGTTGGTCACCCCGCTCATTGAAGCGATCCCGGAACGGCGCCCGGAGGAGTGTCCAGAACGGCCCGGCCCAACCGGTCGAGCAGACCGGCCGTCGCGCTTGGGCCATGCAGGGCGGCGAGCCGGTCCACCGATTCGACCATCATCGCCCAGGCGACCAACCGATCCGGCACGCCCTCGTGCCGCCCTTCGGCCCACAGCGAGCGCACCAGGTCCAGCGCCGCCTCGAAGCCCACCGGAACGTCCGGCGCATCCGCATCTTCGATCATCATCCCCCCGTTGCCGCGTGTCGCCAAACAGCGCCAGGGTATGTAACGTTATATCATAACATTTAAAAGGCTAAAGGATGCACTCCGGCCAGACCTTGCGGTCCCATCATGGGGGCTCCTCGCATGGTCTGGCCGAAGGTGGAATCAGCGCGGGGCAGTGGCGCGGTTCCAGTTGGTGGCGTCCGCCGGGTTGCCGGGCATTGGGGCTAAAGCCGGAGCCATCGCGGCGGGCGTGGCGAACAGGGCGTCGAACTGGTCCGCCGTCATGCCGGTCAGGACGAGCGCCTGCCGCTCCTCCGAATAGCGCAGCTGCCCGGAGTCCAGCGTCGCGTGGCGCTTCACCGGATGGACCGGCGCGCCGCTGGCCACCACGAGCTGGACCGGCTCGCGGGCCGGGGTGAGGACGACATCTTCCACCGAACCCAGGATGCGGTTCTCGGGAATGGACTGCACCGTCAGCCCAACCAGTTCCAGGGGAGACATCTGTGCCATGGGCCGTTGCGCAGCGCCGGTTTCCGCGCAGGCGCCGAGCGCCACCAGGGCGCAGACGGCGAGCAGCCGGGTGGCGGGGCGGGGGGTGAGGCGTCGATGGTTCATGCGTGGCTCCTCCGTCGCGTGGGCAAGGCTATAACGCGGCAGCGGAGCAGAGGGGCAGCGGACAACAGCGGAAAAGGGCGCGGCCAGCCGTGGCCACGCCCCTTGCGCCATCATGCCCCCATACCCGCGGTACTTCCTTCAGGTGAGAGGGCCGGTTAGGTGGGCACCCGGTCAGGTGAAGACATAGTCGCGGCCGGACACGAGCCCCACCGCATCCACAGTCAGCGACGATCCGTCCCGGAAACCGAAGGCCGTGCTGGTGGCTGTGGTGGACACGGTGAGGTCGGCGGCAGAGAAGCCGCGGAACTCGAGGCGGTCGATCCCGGCTTCGAAATAGCTGATGTCGTCGGTGCCGAAGCCGCCCGGTGCCACATCGAAGCGGAAGATGTCCGTGGCGTCGTCGCGGTAGCTGACCATGTGGTCGTTGCCGGCTCCGGGCAGAAAGATGTCGGACCCGTCATCGCGCAGCGTGTCGATCAGCCAATCGTCGCCGGTTCCGCCGACCAAAGTGTCGTCGCCGCGCCCGCCCTTCACCGTGTCGTTGCCCGAACCGCCGTCCAGCCAGTCATTGCCGGCCCCGCCGAACAGCTGGTCGTCGCCCTGGCGCCCGTACATGCGGTCGTTGCCCGGATCGCCGGCGTAGGGATCGCCCAGCCAGTCGTTCCCAAGCCCACCATCCAGAAAATCATTGCCGAGCCCCCCGGAGAGCGAGTCATTCCCTCCATTGCCATAAACCGTGTCGGCGGAGTCGGTGCCGAGGTAGCGTTCGGCGGCGTTGGTTCCCGAAAACCTGGCCATGCTTGCCCCTCCTTAATGATTAACAAATCGTTAACATCAAGTTGGAGGGAGAGAAAGGTAAAAAAACACTTAACGCATCGGCGCCAATTTTTGCCACGGTCCCTTGGGTCTTGTTGCTCTTGTGTTTCGGTGTTGTTTTCAGATTCGAATCTTCGACTTCTGGCGGCTGGAGTCCGGACAAGGAAAAAGGCCGACGCTTCGCAGCATCGGCCTTTCTAGAAACGACGTTCGCGCGGATTGCGGCGTGTCCGGCGCCTTACGCCTGGGTTGGCGTCGGCATGCCGGGAACCGGCTGATCCGCCGGGGGCGGCATCTCTGGAGGGGTGTCGGGATTCTCAGGCACCGGGTAGGGGTCCGGCGTGGTCGGACGATCCGGCTGCGGGGTGTTCGGATTGCTCGGCGGCGGCACCTCTGTGGGGCGCTCCGGCGTCATGGGATCGCTCATGCGGGCGTCTCTCTTGTGGTTGAAAAGCGTGGTGGGGCGCGTCACTCGGCGGCGCGTTCGACAGCCCGGCCGCCGGCCTGGACATCCTGACCGGCCCCTTCGATCGTGTTGCAGCCGACAAGCAGCGCGGCGAAGGTCAGGACGAAGCTGGCGAGGGCAATCTGGCGGACGGGGAACGGCATGGAGCGGCTCATGATCCCGAACTCCTCAGTGGATGCTGTTGCCTCGTCAACGCGCCGCCGCGGGCGTTGGTTCCGACCCATTCGGCGGATTTGCAACAGGGCGGAAGGACAATAAACCGCCACTTGACGTGGTACGCCGCACGGTCAAGATGGCCGGTTCCGCCACCGGCGGTGACAACCGTACACAAGCGACCGCCCCCCCGATCATGCCTGACCACGCGATTCCCGCCCCTCTCCTGGCCGACCGTCTGCGCACCCACGCCGGCGAATTGTTGCGGCTGGCCGCCCCGGTCATCGTCTCGCGCGCCGGGCTGGTCGTCATGATGGCGGTGGACACGGCCATCGTCGGCCGCTACAGCGCGCAGGAACTGGCCTATTACGGCTTGGCCCACCTGCCGGCCAACCTTCTCGTCACCACCGGCGTAGGGCTGATGATGGGCGTGGTTGCGGTGACCGCCCATGCCCTTGGCGCCGGTCAGGACGCCGAGTGCGGGCGCATCTGGCGCCGGGCGATTCCCTACGCGCTGCTGCTCGGCATCCTCTTCGCCCTGGCCTCGCTGGCCGGCGAGCCCTTCTTCCGTCTGACCGGCCAGTCCGCGGATCTTGCGGCGGGCGGCGGGCAGGTGATGGCGGTGCTCGGCTACGGCATGCCGGGCATGATGCTGTACGTCGCCACCGGCTTCTTCCTGGAGGGGTTGAAGAGGCCCGTGCCGGGCATGGTGGCGATGATCCTCGGCAACCTCCTGAACGCGCTGCTCGCCTGGATGCTGGTCTGGGGGCATGGTGGATTCCCGGCCCTGGGAGCGGTCGGCTCGGCCTGGGCGACCACGGCGGTGCGTTGGGGGATGGGGCTCGGCCTCGTCGTCTACGCCTGGCATATGAGCGACCACGCCCGCTGGGCGGTGCGCGACCCGGTCCGCGACTGGTGGAGCGGCAGCCGCAAGCAGCGCCATCTCGGCTACGCCGCCGGGGTCAGCCTGGGCGTGGAAAGCGGCGCCTTCGCCACGCTGGGCCTCTTCGCCGGGATGATTTCGCCGCTCGCGCTCGGCGCCTACACGGTTGGTCTGAACCTGACGGCGCTGCCCTTCATGGCGGCGGTCGGGCTGGCCTCGGCCACGGCGGTGCGGGTGGGGGTGGCCTACGGCCGGCGCGACCCGCTGGACATGGCGTTGGCCGGCTGGACGGGGCTGGCGGTGACCAGCCTGATCCTGGCCGGAGTCGGGGTGCTCTACCGCTGGATGCCGGAGCCGCTGGCGGCGATCTACAGCGCCGACCCCCAGCTGATCGCCGCGGTGGCGCCGCTGATCGCCTTCACCGCCTGGGTCCTGGTGGCGGACGGCGGGCAGGTGGTCATGGCGAACGCCCTGCGCGGGCGCGGCGACGCCTGGGTTCCCACCGCGCTGCACTTCATCTCCTACGCGGTGGTGATGATTCCGGTGTCGGCCCTGCTCGCCTTCGGGTTGGACCGCGGCGCGCGTGGTCTTTTTGAGGGAATTTTGATCGCCAGTGTGGTATCCGTGACCATCCTTTCGCTGCGCTTCGCGCTGTTGAGCCGCCCTCGTCCTGCAAAGGCCGGAGGCCATTGACCGGCAAAGGCCAGAAATCGTGGGACTGCCGGAGCGTTGTGTGCACATGCGAAAGCTGATAGGAATTCTTATATTACATGCAGCGGCCCGAAGGGCCGTGCGGACGTGCCCCGTTGAACCTTAAGTGTTGACCTTGAGCGTTGAACAGCAAGCGTTGAACACCGAGCATCGCCGCAGCCCGTAGAATGAGTTTGTCTCCTTGAGCACGACGCCCCTTCCTCCCGCCTCCGACATCGCGCCGGTCACCATCGAAGACGAGATGCGCCGGTCCTATCTCGATTACGCGATGAGCGTGATCGTGAGCCGCGCTCTGCCCGACGTCCGCGACGGTCTGAAGCCGGTGCACCGCCGCATCCTCTACGCGATGAAGGAGGGCGGGTACGACTCGACCAAGCCCTACAAGAAGTCGGCGCGCATCGTCGGCGACGTGATGGGTAAGTACCACCCGCACGGCGACAGCGCGATCTACGACGCCATGGTCCGCATGGCGCAGGGCTTCTCCATGCGCCTGCCGCTGATCGACGGGCAGGGCAACTTCGGTTCGATGGACGGCGACCCGGCGGCGGCCATGCGCTACACCGAGGCGCGGCTGGCCAAGGCGGCGGAGGCGCTGCTCGACGACATCGACAAGGACACCGTCGATTTCCAGGCCAATTACGACGATTCGGGCAAGGAGCCCTCGGTCGTCCCGGCGCGTTTCCCGAACCTTCTGGTCAACGGCGCCGGCGGCATCGCCGTCGGCATGGCGACCAACATCCCCACCCACAATCTGAGTGAGGTGGTGGACGCCTGCTGCGCCTACATCGACAACAACGACGTCACCGACGAAGAGCTGATGGAGTTCGTGCCGGGCCCGGACTTCCCGACGGGCGGCATGATCCTGGGCCGGTCGGGCGTCCGCTCGGCCCTGATGACCGGGCGCGGCTCCGTGATCATCCGCGCCAAGACCGAGATCGAGGAGATCCGCAAGGACCGCTTCGCCATCGTGGCGACGGAGATCCCGTACCAGGTCAACAAGTCCAAGCTGATGGAGCGCATCGGCGAGGTCGTCAACGACAAGACGATCGAGGGCATCTCCGACCTGCGCGACGAATCGGACCGCGACGGCGTGCGCGTGGTGATCGAGCTGAAGCGCGACGCCGTGCCCGACGTGGTGCTGGCCCAGCTGTTCCGCCACACCCAGCTGCAGACGTCCTTCGGCGTCAACATGCTGGCGCTGAACGGCGGCCGGCCGGAGTTGATGAACCTGCGGCAGATCATCGTCGCCTTCGTCCGCTTCCGCGAGCAGGTCATCACCCGGCGCACCGAGTTTCTGCTGGGCAAGGCGCGCGAGCGCGCCCACACCTTGGTCGGTCTGGCCGTCGCCGTCGCCAATCTGGACGCCATGATCGCGCTGATCCGCAGTGCCCCGGACCCCGTCTGGGCGCGCGAGCAGATGATGGAGCGCGAGTGGCCGGCGATGGACGTCGCCCCGCTGATCGCGCTCATCGACGAGCCGGGCCGCGGCGTGTCGGAGAACGGCACCTACCGGCTGTCGGAGGAGCAGGCCCGCGCCATCCTCGACCTGCGTCTGCACCGCCTGACCGGGCTGGAGCGCGACCGCATCGGCGCCGAGTTGAAGGACGTGACCGACCAGATCGCCGACTACCTGGAGACTCTGGCCAACCGCACGAAGCTGCTGGGCATCCTTCGCGACGAGCTGGTGGAGATGAAGGAGCGGTTCGGCACCCCGCGCCGCACCGAGATCCAGGAGCTGGAGTTCGAGGCCGACATCGAGGACCTGATCCAGCGCGAGGACATGGTCGTCACGGTCAGCCAGTCCGGCTACGTGAAGCGCGTTCCGCTGTCCACCTACCGCGCGCAGAAGCGTGGCGGCAAGGGGCGGTCGGGCATGTCGATGAAGGCGGAGGACGCGGTCAGCGACCTGTTCGTCGCCAACACCCACACGCCGCTGCTGCTCTTCTCGTCGCGCGGCATGGTCTACAAGCTGAAGGTCTACCGCCTGCCGCTGGGCAATCCGCAGGCACGCGGCAAGGCCTTCGTCAACCTGCTGCCGCTGATCGACGGCGAGACCATCACCACGGTCCTGCCGCTGCCCGAGGACGAGGCCGTTTGGGCGGATCTGCACGTCGTCTTCGCCACCTCGAAGGGCAACGTGCGGCGCAACCGCCTGTCGGATTTCGCCAACATCCGCTCCAACGGCCTGATCGCCATGAAGCTGGAAGAGGAGGGCGAGCGCCTGATCGCCGTCCGCACCTGCTCCGAGGCGGACGACGTCCTGCTGGCCACCGGTGGCGGCAAGTGCATCCGCTTCGAGGTCGCCGACGTGCGCGTCTTCGCGGGCCGCACCTCGACCGGCGTGCGCGGCATCCGTCTTGCCGACGGCGACGAGGTCATCTCAATGACCACGCTCCATCACGTCGACTCCTCGCCCGAGGAGCGCGCCGCCTTCCTGAAGATGAAGCGCGAGGAAGGCGTCGATATGGAAGGCGAGGCGGCACCGGAGGCCGACGAGGTGCCGACTGAGGCCGTGACGATCAGCCCGGAGCGCTACGAGGAGTTGAAGGGCCTGGAGCAGTATGTGCTGACCGTGACCGAGCGCGGCTACGGCAAGCGGACCTCCTCCTACGAGTACCGGGTGACCGGCCGCGGCGGTCAGGGCATCTGGAACATGGAGATGGGCGAGCGCAACGGCTCCATCGTCGCGGCCTTCCCGGTGGAGGACTCGCATCAGGTGATGATGGTGACCAACGGCGGTCAGGTCATCCGCATGCCCATCCACGACGTGCGCATCGCGGGCCGCAAGACGCTGGGCGTCACGCTGTTCCGTGTCGGTGCGGACGAGCGTGTGGTGTCCGTCGCCTCCATCGCGGAGGACGAGGACACCAACGGGAACGGGACCAACGGCAACGGCGGCGATCCAAACGGCGGCGAAACGGCCTCCGTGGACGACACGGCTGGGAACGAGGCTGCTCCTGGCAATACGCCCGGTGACACCATCGAATAAGAAGAGGCGGAAGGTACTCCCATGGCCAAGCGCCGCATCGGTGTCTATCCCGGCACCTTCGACCCGATCACCAACGGGCACATGGACATCATCCAGCGGGCGTCGCGCCTCGTCGATCACCTGATCGTCGGCGTCGCCCGCAACGCCGGAAAAGGTCCGCTTTTCTCGACGGACGAGCGGGTGGCGATGGTCCGGGAGGACGTGACCGCCCTGAACAACGCCGGGGCCAGCATCGAAGTGCGGGCCTTCGACACGCTGCTGATGCATTTCGCGGTGGAGGTGAACGCCACCGTGATCATCCGCGGCCTGCGGGCGGTTTCAGACTTCGAGTACGAGTTCCAGATGGCGGGGATGAACGCCCGCCTGAACCCGAAGATCGAGACCATGTTCCTGATGGCCTCGGAGAAGAGCCAGTTCATTTCCTCCCGCTTCGTCAAGGAGATCGGGCGGCTGGGCGGCGACATCCGCGGCTTCGTCAGCGGCCGGGTGGCCGAGCATCTGGCCGAGCGCTTCGCCCTGGAGGCCGGCAACGGCGACGCCAGCAAGCAGGTGCAGACGCTCAAGCAGTAACGGCACCGGGGGCGCTGCGGAGAGCGAAATTTTTGTGCGCTTCGCCCAACCCCGCTGTTGACCGGGGCGTCACCGCCCCCTATGTTGCGCCCCGCATCGGCAACAGGCCGCATGCTTCTGTGATCCGGTAGCTCAGTCGGTAGAGCACGTGACTTTTAATCATGTGGCCGTGGGTTCGAATCCCACCCGGATCACCATTCTCCTTAATGACTTAGCGGTATAACGGGGCATCCGTTCAGACTCCCCTGGCAAGCCCGCCCTTGGAGGTTTGCAAAGGACGGGTTACTGCTCCTGGTCGCGGCCTGTTTAAATAGCCGAACCTTCGTGTCACCCCGGCAGCAAGCCGGAACCTTCGGCCAATGTGCGGTGTTGCTTGGCGGCAGCGTCAAGAGGGGGAGTCGCCGGCATGAACCGAGCCACCGATCCGTATGCCGACACCATGGGCGGCGTCGCGGCGGGCAACACAGCAAACACAACACCCACATCCGACGCCCCGGTATCGCCGCAGGGCCGGCGCGGGACGGATGAGATCGAGCAGGACATCCACGCCATCCGTGGTCGCATGGACGCGGTTCTCGACGAGATCGAGTTCCGCCTGTCGCCCGGCCAGATGTCGGGAGGGGTCATCGAGGTCGTGCGGGACGTGGTGGAGGGCAACCCGTCGCGCATGGCCCGCGCCATTCGCTCCAACCCTTGGCCTCTGGCCGTGATGGCGGCGGGCGCCCTGTGGTTCGCCTGGACCGTTTCGCGCACGCCTGAGGTCGAGCCGACCGTTTCGGGGCACGCTTCGGGACGGGTCGCCGATGGAACGACCCAGGATGTGCTGAGCGTTCTGGTCGCCGCGTGCCGCCAGGGGGCCACAGGGTTCCGCCAAGCCGATATGGTGCTGGACGATCCCGGTTTGAGGGCGCGGCTGACCCAGGTTGCCAACCAGTTCGATCGCAGCGCCGCCGCCCTGGAAGCGGAATTGGTGCGCCGCGGCGGTGGGCAGGATCTGCGGATTCCCGTCCACGCGGTCTGGCGTGACCTGGATACGGAACTGGGTGGTGCGCGGACGCGCGGCGGACTGCTCCGTGGGTTGGAAAGCGGTGTGGAGGGCACGCTCGGGCTGTTCCGCAACAGCTTGCACGATGACCTCCCAGAAGACCTGACGGTGATCGTTGGCGCCCATTTCCACGAGATTGAGACGGTGCGCCACCGTGTCGGCGCGTTGCGCGAAGCGGTCGCGTGAGGGAGGAGGCATGCTGGGATTGAGCCGTCGCCACCGCAATCAATATCCACGTGTCGAGATGGGGGGGCGGGGCCGATCAGCGGTTCAGCCTTCCGACATCCCAAAGGCTGGCTGGAAGGACATCCTCTGGCGCACCTGGGAGGAGCAGGGGAAGGACAACATCTCCATCGTGGCGGCGGGGGTGGCCTACTACGCCTTGTTCGCCATCTTCCCGGCAATCGCGGCGTTGGTATCGCTGTACGGACTTGTCTTCGACCCGGCGGGGGTGGAGCAACAGGTCAGCCAACTGGCCGGGCTGCTGCCGCCGGAGGCCCTGGACGTGCTGCGCGATCAGGCGCGCAATGTGGCATCGGCACCACGCGAAGGTCTGGGCTTCGGCGTTCTGCTCGGCCTTGCCCTGACGTTGTGGAGTGCGTCGCGCGGCACCAACTCGCTGATCACCGCCCTGAACATCGCCTACGGGGAGGAGGAGCGGCGCGGCTTCTTCTGGCTCGCCTTCCTATCGCTGGTGCTGACGCTGGCCGGGCTGGTGTTCGTAATCATGACTCTGGCGTTGATCGTGGCGGTTCCAGCGGCCATCAATTTTCTTGGCCTGCGTGACACCCCCATCGGCTGGGCCGCCAGCCTCGCGCGCTGGCCCATCCTCGCGGTGGCGATCGTGCTGGCGCTCGCCGTGCTGTACCGCTACGCCCCGGACCGGCGACAGCCGAAATGGCGCTGGGTGACTTGGGGATCGGCCATCGCCACGGGCCTGTGGATCATCGCCTCTGTGGGTTTTTCCGTCTATGTTTCGAACTTCGGCAGCTACAACCAGACCTACGGGTCGGTCGGGGCGGGCGTGGTGCTTCTGCTGTGGTTCAACCTGACGTCCTACGTGATCCTGATGGGGGCGGAGTTGAACGCGGAGATTGAACACCAGACCGCCCGCGACACCACGGAAGAGGATGGGCGCGGCCCCAAGCCGATGGGCCACCGGGACGCCTATGTCGCCGACACGGTGGGGAAACGGCGGGCGTAGCGCTTTTTCGCTCAGACTTCTCCGTTCAACGGCTGCCGCAGCTCTGAATCACGCCATCGACCTTGCGGGCGCTGTCCGCGGTCAGCCGGTCGTGGACGAAGTCGGACCACAGGCCTGCCCGATTCAGGTCGTCCGACACGCAGCGGCAGGTGGCGGTGCAGTGCGCCGCCTCCCCGCCGCTGGCGGTGCAGGTGGCCACGCAGGAGGTCTGAAAGCTGCGGATATCCGCCGGATCGGCGCCAATTCCCATCGCCAGCAAGGACAGAAGGCCGAACAGCGCGGGCTGGTGCAGCAGATAGACCGCCAAGCTGTGTCGTCCGGCCCAGGCGAACCCGCGTCCGACCGCTCCGCCCGGAGTCCTCGCCGGCCCTGGATGCCACAGGCGCCCCAGCGCCATACCGAACAGGAAGCCGCCGAACCACGGAATGAGCGGCACGTAATCGTTCGATTCCGGCGCGAAAGTCATCAGCCCGATCCAGCGCAGCCAGGGCTCATCGAACAGCGGCAGGGCGACCGTTTCGCCCAGCGCAATCACCACCACGCCGAGCAACAGAAGCGCCGGCCAGGGAAGGCGCAGCAGAGCGAGGCCGATCAGGCTCGCCACCGCCATATGGTGCAGCACGCCGAAAAAGATCGGGCTGTCCGGAAACATGACCATCGATATCGCCGACACACCGCCCGCGGCCAGGACGAGCAGGGCGAAGCGCCGCAGGAAGCGGCGCCGGTCGATGCCGTCCCCCGCCGCCAGGGTGAGGCTGAGGCCCGACAGGATCAGGAAACTGCCGAGGATGACGGTGCGCGCGGCCAGCCAGAGCGGGTCGCCGAACAGGTCGAAATCCGCCAGTCCCAGATACGTCAGGTCCCAGGAACCGTGATAGACGGCCATGGCCAGCAGAGCCACGCCGCGCGCCACGTCGATGACGCCGACGCGCCGCGTCGTCATGTTTGGCGAGATCGCCGATGCGGATGAGGCAGGGAGGATAGGCATGGGCGCGACTTTTGCCGGAATGGCACGACGCTGTCCACCGGTGGCCGTCAGGAAACCTCGGTCTGGGAAAGGGCCAACCGGGCGGTGGTGCCCTGTCCGCGCGATCCGGTCATGCTGAAGCTTCCGCCGATCTGAGCGGCCAGCGAGCTGACGATCTTCAGGCCGAGACTGGAGGGGCGCGTCAGCGTGAATCCATCGGGAAGTCCCGCCCCGTCGTCGCGCACCGTCAGCACGAGTTCTCCGTCATCGGCGCGCAAATCGACGGCGATCCGTCCAGCTTCGCCGTCGGGGAATCCGTGCTCCAGGGCGTTGCTGACCAGTTCGGCGAGAATCAGGGCCAGCGGAATCAAGGTGTCCGGCGGCAGGTCGGCCTCGGCGGCATTGACCGTGCAGTCGACGCGCTCCGCACCGGAGGTCTTCAGGATATCCTGGCACAATTCGCGCAGGAACGGCTCCATGTCCATCGGCCCGTCATGGGGCGCGTGGAGCCGGCGGTGCAGGCGGCCCAGAGTGGACAGCCGCCCGGCGGCCTCGTCCAACGCGCGGCGGGCTTCCGGGTCCTTGACCTTGGACTTCTGGATCGCGACCAGCGAAGAGGCAAGCTGAAGGTTGTTGGAGACGCGATGCTGAAGTTCGCTGAACATCACCTGGGTCTGCTGGGTCAGGCGTGCGCTGCGGTTGCGCTCCTCCGCCAACCGTTCCAGCGCCACGTTCATGATGTGGATCACGGCGATATCCACCGCCACGACCAGCCCAAAGAAACCCAGAGCCAGCGCGCTGCCGGGCGTCAGCTCGAGCGATTGGTTGGTGCCGAGGAAGAAGTACCACGAGGCCAGCCCGCTCAGCAGCGCCGTCAGGATGCCCGGCCACAGCCCGGCCAGAAACGTGGTGACGATGACCGCTGGAAAGAAGGTCAGGAAGGGGAAACCTGCCGGCAGCCGGTCGTCCAGGGCGAGTCGTGCCACCAGGGCGATGGCGAAGGTCGCCAGCGCGAACATGAACCCTAAACCCTTATGCCCGCGCAATCGGGAAAGCTGGGCAAGAGTCATATGCGGCGGTCGTCCGTTTCGGAAGTGGGGAACGGACGATGCCGTCCGTGGCAGAGAGCGTCTACGATATGGAGATTCGTATGCGAACGCACCGCCTTTTATGCGGGTGCTTGGCAAATTAAGTTTGATCTTCGTGGAATTTGCTCAGCGCTTGGCCTTGGGTCTTTATGCCGATATCACTGTTCTGCGGAAATCAGTGCATTGGGTCAGCAAAGGCGCCATCGAGCGTTGTGCGGCGATGCGGGCGGCGGCCTCCAAGGATTGCCGGGCCAATGCGGAGTCCCCTTTTGCGGCCAGCCCACGGGCCAGCGCGAGTCGCGCCCAGGCCTCGTCACCTGATCGTCCCGCTGCCGCAGCCTTCTCGGCAGCGTCGCGTGCGTTGCGAACGGCGTCTTCCGGCTGTCCGGAGAGCAGTGCGGCCTCGGCGATCCAGATCAGGATTTGCGGCTCGTGGCGCCGAATGCCGAGCATCCGCGCATGCTCCCGACTGCCCAGCAGCAGGGAGGCCCCATCGTTGAGCGCTCCCGTGCGGACCAGAGCGTAGCCCAGTGCACCAAGAACCAGCGGCTGGCAGGCGTGCAGGCGGATCGTTTCAGTTATCGCGACGGCCTGCTTCAGCGGCTCCACCGCGACGACGTAGCGCTGCCCAGTCAACGCGGCCCAGCCGAGATGCAGACAGGCCAGGGCGCAGGACGCGGCGTGGCCGCTATCCTCCGCCTGAGCGAGCGCCGCACGGGCCAGCCCCAGCGCCTCCTCCGGCTCGCCCAGTTCCGCCCGGCAGCGCGCCCGGTGCGCGGCGATGCACACGGACGCCAACGCGGTCGGACCGTGGAGGCGGCACGTTTCCCCACGTGTTGTCAGCACGGCTGCGGCGCGCAGGACAGTGTCGGCGTGGCGAAAGCGGCCCTCCTCGGTCAAACCGCGCCCCAGCTTGATGAGCGTTTGCACCTGTTGCCCGGAGCTTTGGATTTGCCGCCAGATTCGCAGGGCCTGCATGCCGGTTCGCCGGACCGCCGGCAGATCGGCACCGACCCAGTGCAGAGTGGCCAGAAGCGACAGGGCGCGCGCAACGCGCAGGTGATCGCCGAGGTCTTCGGCGAGCATGCGGGCCGTCTCAGCCGCTCTCATCGCACTGCCGTCCGGCAGAGATTGGGTGCGGGCCAGCGCGGTCCATAAATCGATCCGGCGTTGCGCGTGCCTTCCGGTTTCAGGCAACCGGTTCAGTGCGGCCAGCGAATCCATGTAATGACGGACGGCGTCAGCCGGGCGGCACTCCGCCTCCGCCCGTCGTCCCGCGTGCCGCGCGCAGGCACAGGCCAGCGCCCAGTCGCCGGCCAACGGGGCGTGGTGAGCCATCCACTCGATCCGTTCCGGCCGCCGGTCGTGGCGCAGTGCGTTCAACAGGGCGATGTGTGTCGTCGGATCATTCCGCCCAGCGCCATTGGCCCCGACCGGACCGCCATCCGGCGCCGGCAGGACGATGCATCGTGCCGTGTCGGGTGGCATCCAACCACCGGGCTGCTCGCACGATGCGGGAGAGCGGATGAGCAGCAGGCACAGCCGTGCGTCCTCGACGGTGTTGCCGAGTGCATCGAGCAGCGCCCCGGTCAAGCCCCGCGTCCACTGGGCGTTCTCCACCACGATCAGAACGGGACGTTCATAGCACAGGTCCAGAAGGGCGGCCGCCAACCCCTCCACTTGAAACTCTGCCCTCTGCGCGCCGTCCAGCCCCAGCCAGAGCGGTTGGAGCGACGGAAGGCCCAACAGGCCGCGCACCGCCTCCCCAGCCAATTCGCCGCCGCCCCTCTCGGCGGCCAGGGCAATGCCGCGACGGGCTTCGTCCGAAGGGCCATCGATCAAGGGCAGCATGCCCAACGCCACCGCTTCGAGATCGTCGGGTCCACCCAACGGCGGCAGCAGGGATTGCGGCCAGCGCAGGATGCCGAACCCGGCGGCAACGGGGCTGTGGACAAGCGCGCCGACCATACACCGGGCTTCGCCGTCCGCCGCGGTCAGGGAAAGGATGGAACCGATGCCCTCCTCGGCCCGATGCAGAGCATCCGTGATGTCGGCCAGCGCGCGCCGGAACGCCGCACCATCGGGTGGCGCCCCGGCATCATCCTGAGCGACGGACCGCGGCTGTGCCATCGGTTTCCCCGTGGTGTTGATCTTTCGCACCGTTCGTCCCGTTCCGGCATGGCGGAACATGCGGAAAGACAATGACAGATTTCGCGGCAGATGGCCTGTGCTTCTTTTGGTGACGGGGCGGGAGGATCGGAGACATACTGCCGCATGCTGTTCTCCGAACCGTTGCGCCTGGAAAGAGAAACGGCGCCGCGGATTTCCGGGCGCCGTTCGTTATTGCATGCTGCACTCGCAACCTTGCCGAAAGTCTTAACCGGAAGGTTCTGGTGCCTTCGGTTGCGCCTTCGGCGACGATTCAGCGCTTCACGGCGATGCCTTCCACCTGCGACACGTCACGGACCGCGCCGCGGTCGGCGCTGGTGGTCAGGGCGGCGTAGGCGCGCAGCGCCGGCGAGACGACGCGGTTGCGGTTGGCCGGCTTCCAGGCATCGGCGCCCTTGGCGTTCTCGGCGTCGCGGCGGCGTTGCAGCTCCTCGTCGGACAGGGCGAGGTTGATCTTGCGGTTGGGGATGTCGATCTCGATCCGGTCGCCGTCCTGGACGAGGCCGATGGCGCCGCCCTGCGCCGCTTCCGGCGAGGCGTGGCCGATCGACAGGCCCGAGGTGCCGCCGGAGAAGCGGCCGTCGGTGACAAGGGCGCAGGCCTTCCCCAGCCCCTTCGACTTCAGGTAGCTCGTCGGATAGAGCATCTCCTGCATGCCGGGGCCGCCGCGCGGGCCTTCGTAGCGAATGACCACCACGTCGCCCGCCTTGACCGTGTCACCCAGGATGGCCTCGACCGCCGCGTCCTGGCTTTCGAAGACGCGGGCCGGGCCGGCGAAGACGAGGTTGGAGGCGTCCACGCCTGCGGTCTTCACGATGCAGCCCTTCTCGGCGATGTTGCCGAACAGCACGGCGAGGCCGCCGTCCTTGCTGAAGGCGCTGTCGACGGAGCGGATGACGCCCTTGTCGCGATCGAGATCCAGGTCCGGCCAGCGCTTTTCCTGGCTGAAGGCGATGGTCGTCGGGATGCCGCCGGGGGCGGCCTTGAACATGGTGTGCACGCCCTCGTCCTGGGTGCGCTTGACGTCCCAGCGGTCCAGCGCGTCACCCAGCGTCTTGGCGTGGACGGTCGCGACGTCACGGTTCAGCAGGCCGCCGCGGTCAAGCTCGCCCAGGATGCCGAAGATGCCGCCGGCCTTGTGCACGTCCTCGATGTGGACGTCGGACACCGCCGGGGCGACCTTGCAGACGTTGGGCACGCGGCGCGACAGCCGGTCGATGTCGGCCATCGTGAAGGGCACCTGACCCTCCTGCGCGGCGGCCAGCAGGTGCAGCACCGTGTTGGTGGAGCCGCCCATGGCGATGTCGAGCGTCATGGCGTTCTCGAACGCCTCGAAGGTGGCGATGCCGCGGGGCAGGGCGGTGGCGTCCTCCTCCTGGTACCAGCGGCGGCACAGCTCCACCGCCATGCGGCCGGCGGCCAGGAACAGCTCCTTGCGGTCGGCGTGGGTCGCCAGGATCGTGCCGTTGCCGGGCAGGGAGAGGCCCAGCGCCTCGGTCAGGCAGTTCATCGAATTGGCGGTGAACATGCCGGAGCAGGAACCGCAGGTCGGGCAGGAGCCGCGCTCCATCACCGCCGCCTCCTCGTCGGTCACCGTCGGGTCGGCGGCGGCGACCATGGCGTCGATCAGGTCCACGGCCTTGGTCTTGCCGCGCCAGTTGACCTTGCCGGCCTCCATCGGGCCGCCCGACACGAAGACCGCCGGGATGTTCAGCCGCATGGCGGCCATCAGCATGCCGGGAGTGATCTTGTCGCAGTTGGAGATGCAGACCAGCGCGTCGGCGCAGTGGGCGTTGGCCATGTACTCGACGGCGTCGGCGATCAGCTCGCGCGAGGGCAGGCTGTAGAGCATGCCGTCATGGCCCATGGCGATGCCGTCGTCCACGGCGATGGTGTTGAACTCCTTGGCGACGCCGCCGGCCTTCTCGATCTCGCGGGCGACGAGCTGGCCCAGATCCTTCAGATGGACGTGCCCCGGCACGAACTGGGTGAAGGAGTTGGCGATCGCGATGATCGGCTTGCCGAAATCGCCGTCCTTCATGCCCGTCGCGCGCCACAGGCCGCGGGCGCCCGCCATGTTGCGGCCGTGCGTGGAAGTGCGGGAGCGATAATGCGGCATGTCTCTACCTCAGGGATCGAACATTGCGTGCGGATGCGCAGGGGCAGCAACACTAGCAATCCCGAAGGGCAGAAACCAGACCTCTCGTTCCCTTTTCCGTCCCATTTTCCGGTGGATGGGGCATGGGAGGTCTGCGATGAACGGGAAGGGGGAATGCCCCGCCCCGGTCAACCGCGCGAGGCGTCCCGGCGCGAGGCCTTTCCCGGCTTTCCGCTGGCCGCACCGCCGCGGGAGATCTGGCCGCCGGTCTTGGTGGTGCCGGTCTGCTCCGTCCGTCCGGCAGCCACCGCCGACAGGTTCTCCGCCGCGGCCCGCGTGCCGCTCCCTGGAGCGGCTTTGGGCGTGGCTTTGGGTTTTGCGGAGGCCGGCTTCGCGGCGGGTGCCTTGGTGGAACGCCGTTTCGGCGGGGCTTCCGGGGCGCTGCTTTCCGTTTCCGCGCTTTGCCGCTCGGCGCGGATCTCGTCGTCGACCTCAGCTTCGGCCTGAGCCCAATGCTCGTCATGCCGGCCATCCGGGCGGCCGTCCCGTTCCCAGATGTCGTGGGCGCGGCGGCGAACGCGCTCGGCCCGATCCTGTTCCGGCTTTTGGCTCATGGGACTGCCTCCTCCTGGTCATGGCGGGTTATGGACCGGGCGGGTTACGGACCGGGCGGGTCACGGACCGGCCTGCCCGTCACAACGCAGGAGAGCGGCGGTGGTTTCAAACCAGCCGAAACAGCGGGACAAAAGACGCGAAACGTATCGTCAGCGGCTTTCCTGGCCGACGAACCGGCTTTCGAAGCGGGCGGCGTCGGCCGGGGCCAGGGCCACATGCAGGTGGGCTTGGCCGTCCTCGTCCCGGCGGTCCAGGACCTGCCCATGCTCGTACAGCCACGCCAGGGCGCGTCCGTCCGACAGGTTGACGCTCAATTCCAGCACCTGCCGCTCGGCCGATACGCGCCGATCCAGCAACTCCAGCAGGTCGTCCAAACCCTCCCCGGTCAGGGCGGACACGGCGACGGCGCGTTCCTCTCCCTCCATCATCCTCTGGTTGGCGAGGCGCATGTGGAGCGCGCCGCGGGCCGTTGCCGGCATCTGGTCGGTCTTGTTCAGAACCTCCACCACCCGAGAGTCGTTGATGGCGTCGATCCCAAGGTCGGCCAGCACCGAATCCACATCCGCCTTCTGCGCCGCCGTATCGGGGTGCGAGACGTCGCGGACGTGGAGGATCAGGTCGGCGGCCTGCACCTCCTCCAGCGTGGCGCGGAAGGCGGCGACGAGTTGGGTCGGCAACTCCGACACGAAGCCCACCGTGTCCGACAGGGCCATGGTCTTGCCGGAGGACAGGACGATCCGGCGCACCGTGGGGTCGAGCGTGGCGAACAGCATGTCCTCGGCGGTGACCCCGGCGCCGGACAGCCGGTTGAACAGCGTCGATTTGCCGGCGTTGGTGTAGCCGACCAGCGCCACCAGCGGCGTGCCGCCGCGCTGCCGGGCGGAGCGGTGCAGCTTGCGCGTCCGCCGGACCTCCTCCAGGTCCGACTTCAGACGGGTGATGCGTTCGGCGATCAGGCGGCGGTCGAGTTCGAGCTGGCTTTCGCCGGGGCCGCCCAGGAAGCCGAAGCCGCCGCGCTGCCGTTCCAGGTGGGTCCAGGAGCGCACCAGCCGCGAACGCTGGTAGGTCAGGGCCGCCAGTTCGACCTGCAACTGGCCCTCGCGGGTGTGGGCGCGCTCCCCGAAGATTTCCAGGATCAGGCCGGTGCGGTCGATCACCTTGGCCATGCAGCGGCGCTCCAGATTGCGCTGCTGCACCGGGCTGAGCGGATGGTCGATCACCACCAGATCGGCGTGGAAGGCCTCCACCATGCCGCCGATCCGCTCGGCGGTGCCGCGCCCGAACAGGGTGGCGGGGTCGGGGCGGGCTATGCGGATCACTTCGGCATGCGGCACCTCCAGGCGGATGGCCTGGGCAAGCGCGATCGCTTCGGAGAGCCGCGCGTCGGGCTGGCGCACCGCGGCGTTTCCATCGTCGGGGTGCGTGGTCAGGACCGGCAGGATGACCAGCGCGCGGCCGGCGGAGGGCGGTCCCGCCCCGTCAGGATCGTTGCCCTGGACGCTGCGGGAAACGGAGGCGGCGGAACGGGGTGACGGGCGGTCGTCGGAATCAGGCATTGGGTTGGCACCGTTCCTTCTGACAATGGGTTTGGGCGATCAGGAGTTGCAGGTCCGCAAAAAACAGCGCGCCGCTGCCGCGGTTCCAAAACCGTCCGGAATCGTGCACAAACCGCTGGCGTGTAACCTCTGGACATACTCCAATCATGTCATCCCTGGACCGCGGCGCCACCTCCCCCCATACGGTCATGCCCAACCGCTCCGCCGGGGTGCCCGGGGCCGGCATGCTGGAGCGCTGGCCCTGGTGGGGGCTGTGCGCGGCGCTGGCGGCGGTGATGGTGGCGTCGGCTCTGGCGATCGGCTTCCGCACACCTTACTGGTCACACGCCGACCAGGACCTGGTGTTGGCCTATCACGGCCTGCTGTTCAGCGAGGGGTTGCCGCAGGAGTATTTCGATCATCCCGGCTACACCTATTTCCTGGTGATCGAGGTCTGGTACCGGCTGCTGCACGCGCTGGGGCTGATGCCGGTCATCACCCTCTCCGGCCTGCCGCCCGCCGCCGACACCGCCGCCTACAACGCGGCCTGGCAAAATCTGGTGGAGGCCGGGCGGGCTCTGTCCATCCTCGTCACCACAGCCTTCGCGCTGATCTACGCCAACCTCGTCCGCGCGCTGGTCGGCGACCGGCGGGTGGCCTTCCTGGCCGCCGTGGTGATGGCCTTCGGAATCGGCCTGTCCACCCAGGCGCGGCAGATGCGCACCGATTTGCTGTCGGCCTCCTTCGTGGTGACGGCGCTTCTTCTCGTGCTGGTCGCCGTCCGCACCGCTCCGGGCTGGCGTCCCCTTCTGCTTCTCGGGCTGGCCGGGCTGCTGGCCGGGCTGGCGGTGGTGACGAAGATCCAGGCGATCTTCCTGGCGCTGGGCATTCCGGTGATCGCGCTGGCCTTCGGACGCCGCTTCGCGGGAGAGGGCGGACACCACTGGTTCGCCGCCGGAATTCTCGCGCTGGCGGCGGGAGCCGCGGCGCTGCCGGCGGTGGCGCTGATCCAGCACGGCATCGCCAGCGCCGGCCAGTCGCTCTATCCCTACCGCCCGGTCGGCGGCGGGCTGTCGGGGGTCTATCAGGGGATCATCGTCGGCTGGGTCTTTCTGGGCATGCTGGTCTACGCCGCGGTGTGGAGGGTGCGGGCGTCCTACGCGGTGGCGGCCACGGCGGCGGTCGCGCTCGGGCTGGCGCTCGGCGTGCTCGCCCTGACGATCCGCCCGCACGAGCAGAACGTCATCGCCGTCGCCAACCTGATCGAGCATATGTTCGTCTTCACCACCTGGAAGCATCAGGCGGCGCTCCAGGGGCAGGAACAGGTGCTCTCCGACGGGCTGGTGACGCTGCTGGCGAAGGGGCTGTGGCGCACGCTGGCGATCCGCACCATCGTCCTCCATCCCGACAACATCCCGCAGACCGTCGTGGTGGAGTGGTTCATCATCGGCGGCTGCATCGTCCTGTGGCGGCGGGGAGAACGGGTGGCCGCAGCGCAGGCGGCGCTTCTGCTGCTGGTCGCCTGGGGTTTGGAGACTCTGTTCTCTCTGCGCGGCTTCCAGCGGGCCTACGCCGCTTACACCGATCCGCTGACGGGGCTGGCCGCCGCCTGGGTGCTGCTGCGCCTGCCCGGTCTGCTGGAGCGCGCCCGGACGCGCCGCTGGATCGTCGGCATGGTGGCGCTGGTGGTGGTGGTCGCCCAGGTCTGGCCGTCCATCGAGGCCATCCGCCTGCCCAACCCCGCCGGCCAGTGCGGCTGGATTCCCACCTATATGAAGCGCGTTGAGCCCTTCCCCTTCTGCCGCCCCGGTTGAGGTGCGGCGCGGGCGTCCCACATCATGGGGACAGGCTGACCACGAGGTTCGACCCCATGGACGACACCGCCGACACCCGCTGGAAGACCGATCCCGACGCCCCCGACGCCGCGAGGAACACCGTGGGTGGGGGAGGGACCGACGAACTGGACCAGCGGGTGGCCGCCGCGGCGATGCGGCTCGCCGCCGGGCAGGGCTGGCGCAACACCGGCCTGCTGGCCATCGCGCGGGGGGCAGGGGTGCCGCCGGACGTCTTCTACCGCCGCTTCCCCGACCGGTCCGACGTGCTGGCCGCTGTGTCGCGGGTTGCCGACACGGCGGTCCTCGCCGACGAGGCTCCGTCCGGTCCGGACGAGAGCGCCCGCGATCGGCTGTTCGACGTGATGATGCGCCGCTACGACGCGCTGCTGCCCTACCGGGACGGGCTGCGCTCGGTCGTCCGCGATTTGAAACGGGAACCGCTCACCGCGCTGGCCTTCTCCCGTCACTTCGGGCGGTCGATGGCCTGGATGCTGCGCGCCGCGGGGGTGGAGGCCGACCGCACCGGCGGCGCCCTCCTGGTGGCCGGGCTCGGCGCGGTGCAGACGCGGGTTATGCGCGTCTTCCTGGAGGACGACAGCGCCGACCTGTCGCGGACCATGGCGGCGCTCGATTCCGAGTTGCGGCGGGCCGAACGCTGGGCTGGGGCATTACGCCGCAGATCCGGACGCGCCTCTCCAACCGCATCGTCTACAGCCCCGCAGGGCGCCGGGGAACCGGCCAAGGAACCAGGAAGCGCGTCCGCCGGTTGAGGTTCCATGAGCCGCGGTGTAGCCCCTGGTGCGACGCACAAGGGCGTTGACTATCTTTTTGGCAATCTGCATAGTCGCGCCACAGGTTTGCTGCGTCGCAGCATGCCGAATAAATCCTTTCGTCGGGGGTGAGAACCATGGCCAAGCAGACCGGTAACCCGTTCCTCGAATTCGACCTGTCCAAGATGCTGGGCGAGTACAAGGTGCCTGGCCTCGACGTCGAGTCGATCCTGGCGAGCCAGCGCAAGAACATCGAAGCGGTGACCGCCGCCAACCAGCTCGCGATCGAGGGTCTGCAGGCCGTGCTGCGCCGCCAGGCCGAGATCGTCCGTTCCTCTGTCGAAGAGGCTGGCACCTATGTGAACCAGGTCGCCGCCGCCGGCACGCCGGAAGAGAAGGCCGCCAAGCAGGCCGAACTGGTCAAGGTCGCCTTCGAGAAGGCCCTGTCGAACATCAAGGAACTGGCCGAACTGGTCGCCAAGTCCAACACCGAGGCCGCCGACGTGCTGTCCAAGCGCGTGTCGGAGAGCCTGGACGAGGTCAAGGCCGCCATCGCCAAGAAGTAAGCGTCTCTCCCGCCGGAGAGTGCCGCAAGGGGCCGCCCACCGGGGCGGCCCTTTCGCGTTTCAGCTTCGGCGCCGCCAGTGCTAGCCTTGCCCGTGACGATTGAAACCATGACAACCGCAACAGGGCAGGGACGAGACCCGTGACCATCAGTTACGACGATTTTCTGAAAGTGGACATCCGCGTCGGCACCATCACCGCGGCGGAGCCATTTCCGGAGGCACGCAAGCCGGCCTATAAGCTGACCATCGATTTCGGGCCGGAGATCGGCACCCGGCGCAGCTCCGCCCAGATCACCCGCCACTACACGCTCGACGAGTTGGTGGGCCGGCAGGTGCTGGGGGTGGTGAACTTCCCGCCCAAACGCATCGGCCCCTTCACCAGCGAGGTTCTGTGCCTGGGCCTGCCCGATGCAGAGGGCGAGGTCGTGCTGGTCGGGCCAGGGCAGAGTGTGCCGAACGGCGGGCGACTGTACTGAGGCTGCGGACAGCAAAAGGGCCGGGAGGCGTTGCCGTCCCGGCCCTTTTGCTTTTGGCGAAGCGCCTTATTCGGCGCGCTCGATGGAGCCCCAGAGGTCGTATTCGTCGGCGTGCTCAATGGTCACGTCCACGATGTCGCCCGGCTTCACGTTCGTCTCGCCGTTCAGGAAGACGTTGCCGTCGATCTCCGGCGCGTCGGCGTAGGAGCGGCCGATGGCGCCCTCCTCGTCGACCTCGTCGATGAGGACGCCGAGCGTGAAGCCGACCTTCTGCTGGAGCCGCTCGGCGCTGATCGCCTTCTGGGTCTCCATGAAGCGCTCCCAGCGCTCCTGCTTGACCTCTTCCGGAACGGCGCCGGGCAGGTCGTTGGCGGTGGCGCCCTCGACCGGCTCGTACTTGAAGCAGCCGACGCGGTCGAGCTGGGCTTCCTTCAGCCAGTCCAGCATGAACTGGAAGTCCTCCTCCGTCTCGCCGGGGAAGCCGGTGATGAAGGTGGAGCGCAGCACCAGATGCGGGCATTCCTGCCGCCACTTCCGGATGCGGTCGAGCTGCTTCTCCTGGGCCGCCGGGCGGCGCATCGCCTTCAGCACGGTGGGCGAGGCGTGCTGGAACGGGATGTCCAGATAGGGGAGGATGCGTCCCTCCGCCATCAGCGGGATCACCTCGTCCACATGCGGGTAGGGGTAGACGTAGTGCAGGCGCACCCAGACGTCGAAGTTCGCCAGCTCGCGGCAGAGGTCGATGAAGCGCGCCTTCACCTTGCGCCCGTACCAATCCTCTTCCGCATATTTGCGGTCGATGCCGTAGGCGCTGGTGTCCTGGGAGATGACCAGCAGTTCCTTGACCCCGGCGGTCGCCAGCTTTTCCGCCTCGCGCAGGACCGAGACGACCGGGCGGCTCACCAGATCGCCGCGCAGGGATGGGATGATGCAGAAGCTGCAGCGGTTGTTGCAGCCCTCGGAAATCTTCAGATAGGCGTAGTGGCGCGGAGTCAGCCGCAGCCCTTCCGGCGGCACCAGATCGGTGAAGGGGTCGTGGATCGGCGGCACGGCGTCGTGCACGGCGTTGACCACCTGCTCGTACTGGTGAGGACCGGTGACGGCCAGCACGTCCGGATGGACTTGCCGGATCATGTCCGATTCCACGCCCATGCAGCCGGTCACGATGACCCGGCCGTTTTCCTTGATCGCCTCACCGATGGCCTCCAGCGATTCCTTCTTGGCGGAATCGAGGAAGCCGCAGGTGTTGACCAGCACGACGTCCGCGCCGTCGTAGGACGGCGAGATCTCGTAGCCTTCGGCGCGCAGGCGGGTGAGGATGCGCTCGGAGTCGACGAGCGCTTTGGGGCAGCCCAGGCTGACGATCCCCACCTTGGGGGAGGACGCCGGGTTGGTCTTGAATCCGGGAATGGACGGGGGGGTGCTGGTCATGGCGCGCATATATAGGCGAGTCGCGGCGCAACGCCAGACAAAACGCGCGGCGCAGCCCCGACACGAGGTGGTAGGTGCCCTGCGTTGTCTCCGCACCGGTCCGGTAATCCGCACGGCGCCACAGGGGGGTGCGACACCTTGTGCTGGATAAGATTTAAGGTCAATGTTTCGTTTACTGTCCTGATGCCGTAGTGTGCGCCCCGTCGTCGGGGGTGGGGAGTCATGGACTTGCCTACTGTGGTATGTTAGTTTGGTGACCATATAGTCTCTATAACGTACAGACGCGTTGCCGGCTTTCGCCCGTGGCGCCGTCTTTCTCCGGCAACTGTCGAGACCCCGCTGCCATGTCGAAAAGCCCCCAGTCCCTGGCATCGGCGCAGGCGATAGCCGAGGTCATGATGCACATCGGCCATATCGCCGACAGCATGGGCTACACGCAGGGTTTGAAGCCGTCGCAGTGGACGGCGCTGCGCTACTTCGCGCGCGCCAACGACAGCCAGCGGACGGTGTCCGCCTTCGCTGACTTCCACGCGACGACCCGCGGCGCGGCGTCTCAGATGGTCGAGGTGCTGGTGACGAAGGAGTTGCTGACGCGGGTCCCCGTGCCGGAAGACCGCCGCGTCGTGCAGCTTCACCCCACGGAGAAGGCGCTGGCGCTTCTCGAATACGACCCGTTGAAGGACTTCGCCGCGGTCATCGCGGCCCTGCCGGGGCCGGAGCAGTTCCAACTGGCGGATCTGCTGACGCGCGTGTTGAAGGGGCTGCTGAGCAAGCGGGCGTAGGGAGGACAGGCACGAGCCCCCACCCCGGCCCTTCCCTGCGAAAGGGGGGAGAGCCGGGGTGGGGGGCAACGCGTTCCTACGCGCTGCCCACGGTCGGCCCCTTCAGCCGCTCCACCGCCTGGGTAACGATCTCATGCAGGCCCTCGCCGCCGGCGCTGCTGTGCTCCAGCAGGCGCTGGCGCATGCGCGGCTCCCAGAAGGCGCGGATGTGGCCGGCGGTCTCGGTCACCGCCTCGTCCTGCGGGTAGGACTGGAAATAGCTGGCGATCTGGTTGGCCATGCGGACGAGTTCGCGTGTGGTGTCCATGGGTCGGCTCCCGGAAAAATCGGATTTCTTCGTTAACGGAACAGCATGACGCCGTTGCCGCGCGCGCGCGCGGCCAGGGTCATGCCGGCGGCGCGGGCGAGCTTCAGCGCCAGCGCCGTGGGGGCGGAGATGGTGGCGAGCATGGGGATGCCGATGGTCGCGGCCTTCTGAACCAGTTCGAAGCTGCAGCGGCTGCTCATCACCGCGAAGCCGCCGGACGGATCGATCCCCGCGCGGGCCAGCGCGCCGGCCAGCTTGTCGAGCGCGTTGTGCCGCCCGACGTCTTCCCGCGCCATCACGATGCGCCCGTCCGGATGAGCCCAGGCCGCCGCGTGCAGCGATTTGTTGGCCCGGTTCATCGGCTGGTGGTCGGGCAGGGCGGCGAAGGCGGCGGCCACCGCCGCCACCGATGGGGTGAAGCCCGCCGTGACCCGTGGCGGCTCGCGCACGGCGTTGGCGAGGCTGTCCACCCCGCACAGGCCGCAGCCGCTCCGCCCTTCCATGGAACGGCGGCGGAGCGAGCCGCGCAGAAGACGCAACGGGTCAGCCTCAATGGACAGGACGATGCCGTCCTCCACCGGGCGGACGTCGATGCGGTCGATGTCGGCGGCGCTGCCGACGATGTCCTCGCACAGGCTGAAGCCCAGCGCGAAGTCCTCCAGATCGGCGGGCGTCGCCATCATCACGGCGTGGGAGCGTCCGTTGTATTCGAACGCCACCGGGGTCTCCTCGGCGACCAGCCACGTCACGTCAGCCTGGTTGGCCGCTTCCGGAAAGCCGGTGCCGCTGGCCGGCAGGGAATGGGCGTGGGTGAGCATGGCTGGTCCTCCGCTGCGCGTTGCCGCTTTACTCCGCCGCCACTTCCACCAGATCGCCGCGGCGGATCTGCCAATCGGACGGGTGGTTGCTCAGCGTCACCTGCACCGCGGTCACCTTGTATTCGGGGCAGTTGGTGGCCCAATCCGAGTTCTCGGTGGTGACCACGTTGGCCCCCGTCACCGGGTGGTGGAAGGTGGTGTAGACCACCCCCTGCGGCATCCGGTCGGAGATGCGCGCCCGCAGCGTGGTGGCGCCAATGCGGCTGGCGATGGAAACCAGATCGCCGTCGCGGATGCCCCGCTCCTCGGCGTCGTGGGCGTGGACCTCCAGGATGTCCTCCGGGTGCCACGCCACGTTGGCGGTGCGGCGGGTCTGGGCGCCGACGTTGTAGTGGCTGAGGATGCGGCCCGTCGTCAGGATCAGCGGGTAGAAGCGCGAGGCGCGCTCCTCCGTTGGCACATACTCGGTGATCATGAAGCGGCCCTGGGACGCTTTGCCTTCGCGCACGAAGCCGTCGGCGTGCATGATCGGCGTGCCGACCGAGTCCTCGTCGGTGCATGGCCATTGCACGCTGCCCACCCGGTCCAGCTTCTCGAAGCTGACGCCGGAGAAGGTCGGGGTCAGGCGGGCGATTTCGTCCATGATCTGCGCGCCGCTGCGGTAGAACATGGGATAGCCCATGGCGGTGGCCAGATCGCAGACGACTTCCCATTCCTGCTTGCCGGTCTTGGACGGCATCACCGGGCGGACGCGGTTGATGCGGCGCTCGGCGTTGGTGAAGGTGCCGTCCTTCTCCAGGAAGGAGGTGCCGGGCAGGAAGACATGGGCGAAGGCCGCGGTCTCGTTCAGGAACAGGTCCTGCACCACGACGATCTCCATGGCCCGCAGGGCGGCGAACACATGCTGGGTGTTCGGATCGGACTGGGCGATGTCCTCGCCCTGCACGAACAGGCCCATGAAGGTGCCGTCCACCGCGGAGTCGAACATGTTGGGGATGCGCAGGCCCGGCTCGGGGTCGAGCGCCGCGTTCCACACCTCCTCGAACTGCTGGCGGACCACGTCGTCGGAGACGTGGCGGTAGCCGGTCAGCTCGTGCGGGAAGGAGCCCATGTCGCAGGAGCCCTGGACGTTGTTCTGGCCGCGCAGCGGGTTCACGCCGACGCCGTCACGCCCGATGTTGCCGGTCGCCATGGCAAGGTTCGCCATGCCCATCACGGCGGTGGAACCCTGGCTGTGCTCGGTCACGCCCAGGCCGTAATAGATCGCCGCGTTGCCGCCGGTGGCGTAGAGCCGGGCCGCCGCGCGCATCTCCGCCGCCGGAATGCCGGTGTACTGCTCGGTGTTCTCCGGGGAGTGGCGCGGGTCGCGGACGAAGGCTTCCCAACGGGCGAACTCCATCGGGTCGCAACGGTCGGCCACGAAATTGCGGTCGACCAGTTCCTCGGTCACGATCACATGGGCCAGCGCGTTCATCGCGGCGACGTTGGTGCCGGGGCGGAGCTGGAGGTGGTGCGTGGCCGAGACGTGCGGGCTGCGCACGAGGTCGATGCGGCGCGGGTCGATGACGATCAGCTTGGCGCCCTGGCGCAGCCGCTTCTTCATGCGGGAGCCGAAGACCGGGTGGCCGTCCGTCGGGTTGGCGCCGATGACCAGGATCACGTCGGACTTGTCGACGCTCTTGAAGTCCTGCGTGCCGGCGGAGGTGCCGAAGGTCTGCTTCAGGCCATAGCCGGTCGGGGAGTGGCAGACGCGGGCGCAGGTGTCGACGTTGTTGTTGCCAAAGGCGGCGCGGATCATCTTCTGGACGACATACACCTCCTCGTTCGTGCAACGGGACGAGGTGATGCCGCCGATGGAGCCGCGGCCGTATTTCTGCTGGACCGCGCGCAGGCGGGTGGCGGCGTAGGTGATCGCCTCCTCCCAGGACACGGTGCGCCACGGGTCGTCGATGCTCTCGCGGATCATCGGCTGCGTCTGGCGGTCGGCGTGGGTGGCGTAGCCCCAGGCGAAGCGGCCCTTGACGCAGGAATGGCCCTCGTTGGCGCCGCCGTCCTTGTGGGGGACCATGCGGACCACGGTGGTGCCCTTCATCTCCGCCTTGAAGGAGCACCCCACCCCGCAATAGGCGCAGGTGGTGATGACGCTGTGCTCCGGCTGGCCCAGTTCGATCAGCGACTTCTCGGTCAGGGTCGCGGTCGGGCAGGCCTGGACGCAGGCGCCGCAGGAGACGCACTCGCTGTCCATGAACTGTTCGAGGGCGCCCGGCGACACCTTGCTGTCGAAGCCGCGCCCGTCGATGGTCAGGGCGAAGGTGCCCTGGACCTCGCCGCAGGCCCGCACGCAGCGCGAGCAGACGATGCACTTGGACGGGTCGAAGGTGAAGTAGGGGTTGCTCTCGTCCTTCACGGCGGCGCGGTGGTTCTCACCCTCGTAGCCGTAGCGGACGCTGCGCAGACCGACCGCGCCGGCCATGTCCTGAAGCTCGCAATTGCCGTTGGTCGGGCAGGTCAGGCAGTCCAGCGGGTGGTCGGAGATGTACAGCTCCATCACGCCGCGGCGCAGGCGGCCCAGACGCTCGTTCTGGGTGTGCACCTTCATGCCCGGGGCGACCGGCGTGGTGCAGGAGGCCGGGGTGCCGCGCCGCCCCTCGATCTCCACCATGCACAGGCGGCAGGAGCCATAGGCGTCCAGCATGTCGGTGGCGCACAGCTTCGGCACGGTGATGCCGGCTTCCATCGCCGCGCGCATCACCGAGGTGCCTTCCGGCACGGTCACCGTGCGGCCGTCGATGTCCAGCGTCACCATGGTGGCGGACTCGCGGGCCGGGGTGCCGTAATCGATGTCTTGGATGGACATGGGGTCTGGTCCTTTCCGCTCACTCGGCCGCGACAGCCGCGGGGCTGCGGGTGAAATCCTCGGGGAAGTGCTTCAGGGCGCTGCGCACCGGGATCGGCGTCATGCCGCCCATGGCGCAGAGCGAGCCGTCGGTCATGACCTCGCACAGGTCGTTCAGCAGCGTGATGTTCGCCTGCACCTTCTCGCCGGCGATGATGTTGTCCATCACCTCGACGCCGCGCACCGCGCCGATGCGGCAGGGAGTACACTTGCCGCAGGATTCGGCGGCGCAGAACTCCATGGCGAAACGGGCCTGCCTGGCCATGTCCACGCTGTCGTCGAAGACGACGATGCCGCCGTGGCCGACCATCGCCTCGACCGCCGCGAAGGCCTCGTAATCCTTCGGCAACTCGAACAGCGAGGGCGGCAGGTAGGCGCCGAGCGGGCCGCCGGCCTGCACCGCGCGGATCGGACGCCCGGTGATGGTGCCGCCGCCGAACTCGTAGAGCAGCTCGTGCAGGGTGACGCCGAAGGCCTTCTCGACGATGCCGCCGTGCTTGATGTTGCCGGCGAGCTGGAAGGCCAGCGTGCCGCGCGACCGGCCAACGCCGAAGTCGCGGTAATGGTTGGCGCCCTTGTCGAGGATGATCGGGACCGAGGTCAGCGACAGCACGTTGTTGACGATCGTCGGCTTGCCGAAGAGGCCCTCCAGCGCCGGCAGCGGCGGCTTGGCCCGGACGGTGCCGCGCTTGCCCTCCAGGCTTTCCAGCATGGAGGTCTCCTCGCCGCAGATGTAGGCGCCAGCCCCGACGCGGACGTCGAGGTGGAAGCGGTGGCCGGTGCCGTGGATCTCGTCGCCCAGCCACTTCTCGTCATAGGCCAGCCGGATCGCCTCGCGCATCGTCGCCACGGCGTGCGGGTATTCGGAGCGGATGTAGATGTAGCCTTCGGTGGCGCCCACCGCGATGGCGGCGATGGTCATTCCCTCGATCAGGCAGAAGGGGTCGCCCTCCATGATCATGCGGTCGGCGAAGGTGCCGCTGTCGCCCTCGTCGGCGTTGCAGCAGATGTACTTCTGGTCCGCCTTGGCGTTCAGCACCGTGTTCCACTTGATGCCGGTCGGGAAGCCGGCGCCGCCGCGGCCGCGCAGACCGGATTCGGTGACCTCGGTCACGATCTCCGCCGGGGTCATGGCGAGCGCCCGCTCCAGCCCGCGGAAGCCGCCATGCAGCCGGTAATCCTCGACCGACAGCGGGTCGATGATGCCGCAGCGGGCGAAGGTCAGCCGCTCCTGCTTGGCGAAGTAGGGGATTTTCTCGGTCAGGCCGTGGGCCAGGGCGTGGTCGGCACCGTCGAGGAAGCCGGCGTCGAACAGGCCGGGAACGTCCTCGGCCATCACCGGGCCGTAGGCGACGCGGCCCTCGGGCGTCTCCACCTCGACCAGCGTCTCCAGCCACAGCATGCCGCGGGAGCCGTTGCGGACGATGCGGAGCGGGATGCCGCGCCGGGTGGCCTCGGCGCGGATGGCGGCGGCGGTCTCGTCGGCGCCCACCGACAGGGCGGCGGCGTCGCGCGGCACGTACACCGTGTGCAGGGGCTCGCTCATCGTGCGGCCTCCGTGGCCAGGGTGGAGGCGGTGATGG